>CAXMPK010000194.1:0-2001 GCA_964195405.1 uncultured Acidimicrobiia bacterium | reverse complement strand
AAAAGCTGGAGAGACTCAAGGGGCTTTGGTTCTTCAACGCAGGCAAATACGACGGTCTACCACTCGACGATCGCACCGCAGGCGAGATACTGGCCACTGAGCGTCCTCAACCGTCGAAACCTAGGAACCGGTACGTCTATTACCCGAACAGTGCGGACGTGCCCGAAATGGTTGCTGGCAATATCCGAAGACGCTCATACACAATTGCAGCAGGCGTCACCCTTGGGGAGGACGCCGAAGGTGTTCTCTTCGCACATGGCGGTGCTGGCGGAGGTCACGCCCTCTATGTGCAGGATGGACATCTCCATTACATATACAACTGGCTGGCCGAAGAACATCAAAAGGTGACGTCCAACAGGCGGGTCGAGGCAGGGAAGCATCTGCTCATCGCCGAATTTCAGAAGACAGGCGACGATCCGGAAACCGGGAGTGCGCTGGGCACACTTATCCTCCATATCGACACCGAAGAAGTCGGGAGAGGGGAGATCCGAACCCAGCCAGGATTCTTCGCCCTTAGCGGTGATGGGTTGAGTATTGGGCGCGATTCAGGGTCACCGGTCTCCCCTGACTATCACGATGTATACGAATTCAGAAACGGTGAGGTAGAAAGAGTGGTCATAGACGTCAGTGGTGACCCTTTTGTCGATCATGAGAAAGAAGCTGTCGCCTGGCTCCTGAGAGACTGACCCGAACTCGGAGCGTGAGCCGCTCATAACCGGTGTGAATTCAGGGGGTCGTTGCATCACCGTAGCAACGCGGAACCAACGAAAACACCAACGGACTACTCCGCCAACACTTCCCCAAAAGCACCGACCTCTCCCAACACACACAAGACGAACTCGATCAAGCCGCCTACTCGCTCAACACCCGCCCTCGACAATCCCCCAACGGCATGACACCATCAGACAAACTCGCCGAAACCTTGCAATGACCACTTGAAGTCGCAGCCGTTATGTGCGGGTCGGGATTGGGACGGGGGCGTAGACCGATTGGCGGATGGTGGGTGGCCTGCAAGCCGCAGCGCCCCTGTGATAATGCGTGGCCATGTCGATTGTTCTCGCGCAAACCGGAGCCAATATCGACGAGCTAGTCGATGTCACCAATGTCACCGCTTGGGATGTGCTTTGGGCGGTCTTGCTCATCACCGGCGGTATTGCCATTGCCAGTCTCGCCCGTCGGCTGATTCGGAAGCGACTGGCTTCGACCAGTCTCCCGCCGGGGACTGTGAATCTGCTGGCCAAGGTCGCTGGGTGGACGGTCATTGTCATAGCAATCGTTTTCGCCATGCCGCTCCTTGGAATCGACGTCACTCCGGTCTATTTCCTCGTGATTCTCGCAGCGGTAGTAATGGTGGTAAGTGGAAGGACTTTGATAGAAAACTACGGCGCAGGGGTCGTGCTTCAGTCTGAAGGGAACTTCAAGCCCGGCGACGAGGTTGCGATGATGGATCACAGGGGGAAGGTTCTCGAAGTGTCTTCGCGGGTAGTCAAGCTGGAGACCCTGGATGGTCGTCTCGTAATCCTCTCCAACGTGTCGGTGTTGGCTGATCCACTCGTTGTGTTCACAAAGCGCCCTGAGCGACGCAGCGAATTGATTGTGGGTCTTGCGTACGGAACGGATCTCGATCGAGCACGACAAGTGCTCGGTGACGCAACGGTAGGAGTGCCCGGCGTCTTGGCCACTCCGCCGCCCGAAGTGTTCGTATCTGAATTCGCCAACTCGAGCATCAACTTTCTCGTCTGGTTCTGGCACGCATCCGACTTCCAGTCAGAGTACGAGACGACCGATCAGGTTGCCCGCTCATTGGAGCGTGCCTGTCGCGACTACGGGCTTACTATTTCGTTTCCTCAGCGCACTCTTTGGTGGGGAGAAGCACAAACACCAGACTCGGATCAAGACGACGACAGTTCGCCGGGATCACGCAGACAAGACACCTGAGACCGAAGCCGGTTTCCAGGGTTAGAAGCCGTGAAACGTTCCGAAGAAGTCTCCCCACTCCAA
>CAXMPK010000193.1:0-1648 GCA_964195405.1 uncultured Acidimicrobiia bacterium | reverse complement strand
CGACGTTGACCGGTCCGAACCTGGCGCGACCAAAATGCACGAGATCACTAGCCGCTACTCGGAGTTGTTCGGCAGCCACCATCAAGATCGCATCGTCGAGTAAACCGACCCGACCCGGCCGCCTACACCCACATTCTGAGCCGCCCATAAGTGCCGTTATGTGCGGCCTGTTTGGATCGTCGTATCGAGCTGTGAGTTGCTCAGGGCCGCGATTTTGTCAGCATCGCCGGCTGTCTCACGTCTGTGTCTCACTTGTCGGACTGGCTGGCCGAACCGGCATCAGTTCTGTGATGCTGGCTGCGAGAACCCACGCTACGAAGACCACGATGCCGATCCAAGGAGCCAATGCTCCCAAGGCGACCACTACTGCGAAAACGCCGAGCCATTTCGGAATGGCTGCACTCATGAAACTCGCCGCAGCAGCGGCGACTCCTACCGCTAGAAGACCAGGCGATAACAGGAGCGAACTATTCCATAGGAAGTCGACCGCACCCTGAGCAACTTCAGCGTGTCCCGACTCTGCTGCCGTTGCGCCGGCTAGTTGGACGCCCGTCAGGACCACCCATGCGCCAACCACAGCTACACCGCCGGCTAAGAACCCGTCTGCTGCCCACCCAGCACCACCTTCTCGCATCTTGTTCCGAAGGTGACCGACGAAGACAAGAAGGAAACCCAGACCTAACACTGTGAGAAACGCACCGCTTTGGATGTCGTCGGCGTTCTCCCGGAATTGAGTGACCACCGCGCTGGCAGGGTCGGAAGGTTCAACATCAATTCCCATGCTGGCGGGCGCTCCAACAGCCACCGCGGCGACAAACAGGATGCCCCCGATCGGTCCGAACCACTTGTCTGCCTTGCTCACCGACATCCCTTCCTAGAAGCACAGCAACCTATACGAACGCTACGCAGTCGTGTCACATAATCTCACCCCCAGGTCGACCAATAAGCGACAGGTCCGCTAATCCAGTCACGATCGAAGACCACCCCCGGCGCGACAACCACACCGCCCATAACCGGCATTATGTGCGGTCCGTGATGCCCTGGCAGGCGTACATAAGTGCCGTTATGTGCGGTATATGAATCTCTTGTTTGGTTCACCGTGGCGAGACGCGAAGCTATGCTCGATTTCACGTCGATCTTTGGAGGGAGAGGAAATGAGGCGAACATTGCTCGTCGCTGTCGTTGCTGGTGTGATCTTGGCAACGGGGGTTTTGGTAGCGGTAGCGTTTGGAACGTTGAACTTCTCACGCGTAGCCGAGTCCAACGAATACCCAGTCAGCCAGTTGGAATATGCCGTCGTCTCAGATTGCAGTCTTGGGAGTTTCGTTCCCGCTGATGGAAATAGCTTGGGCCTTCTTCCCACGCTTGATATCGACCTCACACATGTCAGTAACCCGGCGATGGTCCTGTGTCTGCGCACGGATCCATCTGCACCAGCGGCGATTCCGACCGTGACGGTCGATCTTGTGACTTTGAGCGATGGAGAACTGTCATGCGGGGAGCATGAGGCACTTGTCGATCCAGAGGGATCAAAGTGTGGAAACGATGGCGAACTCGACGATCTCTACGAGATCCGTGTCAAGAGACTTCAAGGGCCATCGAGCTGTGTGAGTGTCACTCTGGACCGTTCCAACACCAGCGGCACTCT
>CAXMPK010000192.1:0-1930 GCA_964195405.1 uncultured Acidimicrobiia bacterium | reverse complement strand
TTGCTTGTAGCGGCCCCGACTGGAACGAAGCGAGGTAGCGCATATCGGCACATATGCGCGACCTGGCCGACCGAGACCGTCCGCCCATATTGCCGGTTATGTGCGAGGTTGATGCCGCTGGGCGTCCGGTGGCTACATTGGCTCCTTGTCTACATGGGGGTGAGGGATGGAAACCAGTCGGTTCTACCTGGCGTTGACGGTTTCATTGGTGTTGGTCGCTGCCGCCTGCGGGGGTTCCGACGAGGGCGGTGATGACGAAAACGTCAACAGCGCCACCACCACCACCGCAGCTGCAACCGAGCAAGGCAATGGAGACGGAACCACGACCACATCTCTTGAAGACGATGGCGACAGTGCGCCACAGGATCAACCTCCAGTGGGTGAAGCAGGCAGCTTCACCGTGAATGGCACCGAGTTCGTAGTAACCCTGCTGAACCGGTGCATCCCGTTCGGCGGCGAGGATGGTCAAACCATCGATCTCCAACCCATTGCGCAGGGGCAGGGGGCGGAACTGTTTCTGTATGGGACGGCGGACTCCGTCGAGGTGTCAGTGCAGGGGAACACTGTTAATGAGATGTATGGCAGCATTGCCTTTACTGCGGACCCATTTAGTAACGGGGAAATCCAAGAATCCAGCATCGATGGTGATCGCTGGACCGGTTCCGCCACACTGGATGACGCTCTTGACGTCGCGGATCCGGTGTCTGTCACCTGGGACGTCATGGTCCCAGACGAAATCCGGGATTGCAGCCTCTAACCCCGCGCGCCACCTCGGTCGAACAGCTCAACGAAACCTTGAAAGCCGTTGACGTAGGTGGGTGTTGGCATGGGCAACCAACGCCCTGCAAGGTCGCCGGAGGCGGCATCTCAGTCCAGATATGGGTTGTTTGCTGACTAGGGGCAACCTACTGAGTGAACCACCACTCCGTTCACGACCGTCCCCACCGCGTTGTTGCAGTCGCCTGCACCAGCATCGCTGCCATTGATCGCTGTGGCCCTGTTGCTATCGCCGTTGTCTGCAACTGCCCCGCTGTCATTGATCGCTGCGACCGGCCAACAGACATCACAACGGAGTCATGACCACCATCGACAAGATCCGACCTCACCCGGTCCCCGGTCGGTAGACCAGATAGCCTGACTGAACCTCCCGCCGCAACGCAACCCGCCCCACTGTCTGATCGGCGGCCCGCAAGACTTGAACCACAGGCATCAATCACGCCGATCAGGTAGCGCATATCGGCACATATGCGCTACCTGAGGTATCGCCCCGCCGAGGGGCTGGAGCGGTCACCGACAGTACCGACCATGTTCGTCTCGGAGAATCAGCTGTGACATTGTCCCCTGGTCCGACAGGTTCGGTACTCTGATCATCGAAGTCGGGGACGAAGGCTCTCCGACCGATCCTCGACACCAGAGGGGTGTGACATGAAGAAGCTTGCAGTGTTTGGTTTGGTAGCGGGTGCGGTACTCGCCGTGGTCCTTCTCGTGAAGAAGAGCCAATCGTCTCGGTCTCCTGACGAGCGCGAAGCGCGGCGAGCGGAGAAACGTCGTGAGATGTTCCAGAAGATGCAAAAGGGTATGGAAGCTATGCCCGACGACTTCCCACCGGTCGCGATGTTCAACAACCTGGCGGCCATTCGGGAGAACTCGGAGCGAATTCTCGAACTCCTCGAAAAGGATCGCAGCGGCACCGACGAGCCGGTCGGCACCGCGGCCAAGTAAGGAGACAGACCAGCGGCGTACCGTCGGTGACCCGCCCATATCGGCACATATGCGCTACCCGGCAGGCCGAGGCTGACCGCCCATATTGCCGGTTATGCGCTACCTGAGTGGAGAGGCTTCGGTGGCGAGATCCGCGGTCTGCGAGGTCCCCGGAGACAGGCGGAGCGATGCCTCGGTCGAGGAGTTGAGTAGCGCTCGCGCAACCGGT
>CAXMPK010000191.1:0-2372 GCA_964195405.1 uncultured Acidimicrobiia bacterium | reverse complement strand
AGCCCTGGTTCTCGATCCCACATAAACACCGTTTACACCCGCTGCACAGAATCCCCTTGGCACGGCGGGTAAGGGGACTACGCTCGCATTTAACGTGAATCAAAGCGAACCCGACGTTTTTAACTCTCCAAGATAGCCTGTGACCGGACTCCTCGTTTCAGCCAGCCCGTCTTGCGTCCAATTCGTCAACATCCTGCCCCTCTTCCCCCCGCAACCCCCTATCTCCCCCCCCCACGATGCTCTCGACCACCTAACCCAAAAAGCAAATTCCTATCAATCTTATAGTTGTCATATTCCGCAACCCGGGTCCCGAGCCATCGCCCCTGAGGGTGACGCTACTTCGTGCGCTGTTCTTGGGAGCCGCCATGGCGTGGGCAGGCGCTTCAGCGAATGCGGCGGCGCTGATCGAAAATTACACCCCGGCGGTGAACGATCGGTTCTACAATGCAGATGACCCGGATCAGTTTTTTCTCAATCCATTCGATCTCTCTGGTGTGGGACAGGATGCAAATGGCCGCTGGGCGACGCTGATCGGTCCGAACACCATTATCTCGGCAAACCATTACAAACCGTCAGGATCTATTTCCTTTTACCCCGGCAATGACGTATCCTTGACGCCTTACCAAATCAGCGTCAGTAACGATGTTGAGCGCATCGGCAACACCGATCTTTGGGTGGCCCGGCTTGAGCAGCACGTTCCATCGTCCATCAGCCCCTTGAACTACGCTACAACTCCGATTAAAGCGGGAAGTGATTTCCCATACAAGAATGAGCTGGTCTACATGACCGGCCGCTCACCAGCGGGTTTTCAGCCTAGCCAGGATCAAGCTTATGGAACCAACGTGATCAACAGCTTCGTCGAGGATAGCACCGGGGCAGGTCTAGGAAACGTCGATGTATTCCGAATCAGATATACCAGCAACGCAACGCCCTACGAAACCGGTTTCCGATCAGGAGATTCAGGGGCACCGTTGCTCTACGACAATGGTGACGGAAGCCTGCTGCTTCTTGGGGTCAACAGTTACGTCCAAACGAGCGGGGGGGATCCCGTGACCTCCTATGTGAGCTATATCGGCAACGAATCAGCTGCCATCGACGCGCTGGTGACCCAATGGGCCGCCATTTGGGAAGTCGACCGCTTCGATCCCGCTGCCGGCTCGAGCAATGTCCCACGCGACGCCAACCTCGTGGTGACCTTCAACAAGGACATCGTGGCCGATACGGGTTATATTACTCTCAAGAACCTGAGCGATTCCACCCAGGTCCTGATCGACATCACCGACGCCTCGCAGGTGTCCATCAGTGGACCGGTCCTGACGATCAATCCGAGCGCGAACCTTGCCTGGGACGGGGACTACGCGGTGCAGATCGACGCCACTGCCATCGACGACCTGGCCGGCAACAGCTTCGCCGGAATCGGCGACGACACCACCTGGGCCTTCGCGACTCCGAGTCTGCCGGTAGGGATTCTCTTCAGCGACGGGTTCGAGAGCCCGGATGTCGATTTGTCTTATGAGGTAAGCTCTACAAGCCGGCAGGTGGATGGAACCAAGTGGGTCCTCTCTGGAGGCGCATCCGGAATCGTCGATGAAGGCGAGAATGGTGGGCTCAACTTCACGGCCCCGGAGGGGTCCCAAGCGTTTGGAAACCGCGACACTGGCTCCGGCGCCACCACCGCCGATGCTGTGATCAGCCGCCTGCACGCGGGTTTCACCTACACCGTGACCTTTAACGTGGTGACGGATGGAGGGGAGGTTCCAAACGGGCCTGTTGATGGCACTCCTTACAACGTCGGGCTCGTGACCTTCGCTCCCGGGGCCGCTCGCAACGACACGAATCCTAGTTTCGGAGGCATGGCCAATGAGACGACCGCGATCCTGGCAACGGCCAGCGGTGACGCCAACGGGACCACCCCCGAGACGATCACCTTCAGCTACACCGCTGATGGAACGGAGGCAACGCTCGGACATGACCTTGCGGTTCGTATCGACGGGGCCACCGATTCCGCGATCATCGACAACGTGGTCGTGACCGGCGCCTCTCTTGACTATGATGAAGACGGCATCCCGGACGAGGAGGACCCCGACGACGACAACGACGGCCTGACCGACGAGCAAGAGGTGAATCTCACGCACACCGATCCCAATCTGAAAGACAGCGACGGCAACGGCACCGATGATGCCGAAGAGGACTCGGACAATGACGGACTCACCAATCTCGCAGAGATCACTCAATACGGCACCGACCCGCTGGACGACGACAGCGACGGCGACGGCCTAAAGGACGGAGCGGAGGTGAACTATGCTGCCAGTTATTTCAAACTCGTGCAGGGTTCCTTCACCTACCAGCAGGCTGAGGCGGATGCGGCATTG
>CAXMPK010000190.1:0-11449 GCA_964195405.1 uncultured Acidimicrobiia bacterium | reverse complement strand
GTGACCTCGGTGCTTCCGTAGACCCACAGGATCCGCATCCTTTTCGACCCGGTATTGATGAAGCGGTGGAGCTCGCCAGGGGAAATCTGTGTCGTGTCGTAGGGACGCGCCGGTACCTGTTCACCGTTCAACTCGGCCAACCCTTCCCCCTCGATCACCGTCACCTGTTCCACCGTGTTGTGGCTATGAAGCCGAATGCTGGCTCCGGGCGGAAAACTGGTCACCCCCATCGTGAAGGCTTGACCTTCCAGTGGATCTGGAGTCAGGCGGACACTCTCGATCCCGTCACCGCGCTCAACCGGATCCGCCTCGTCGAATCTGATCAGCCTGGCCAAGTCAACACCTCACCGCTCTCATATCATGAACCTACCGCCGTTTACCGAAACGGTCTGCCCGGTCATGAATCCGGCCTCCGGCGATGCCAGAAACAGGATCCACTCAGCCACCTCGGCAGGGCTTTGGTAACGGCCTAACGGGATAGTGGCCGCAGTGGCTTGTCTCTCTTTCTCATCACGCAGCCTCTCAATGCGTTCAGTCATCACCGCAGACGGTGCCAGTGCATTGACCGTTATCCCATCCTGCGCCAGTTCCGCCGCCATGACACGAGTGAGACTGTGGACGCCGGCTTTCGCCGCTGCGTAGGGCGGGGAAGTGCGGTAGCTCGTGAGCTGTCCGGCAAGAGACCCAATGTTGATGATGTGCCCCTCCTCAGATTGACGGATCAACGGAAGGGCAGCCTGGGTGATGAGGAACACCGAGGTGAGGTTGAGATCGATGATCTGACGCCACTCATCAAGCGAAGTTTCTTCCAAACTGCGCTGTGCCGGGAAACCCCCGGCGTTGTTGACCAGCACGTCGATATGCCCCGATTCCTCACCAATCTGTCCTATCGCATCGCGAACATCCTCGGAAGAAGTGACATCGCAGCGAACAAATCTGGCGTGCTCGTTGAGACCGGCCACTTCAGACCCTTTCTCAAGGTCAATGTCGAGGATGTAGACGAAGTCCCCCTTTTCTCCGAAGGCGAGTGCTGTTGCGCGCCCGATGCCCATCGCGGCACCGGTAACGACAACGATGCGTTGGCGAGGCCCTTCACTCATGATCGGACCAGCTCGAACAACTCTTCGGGAACGTTCTGGTGGGCCAGCGCGATCGCCGGTGACGACGCTTCGACAAATAGGTTTCGCTCCGATTCTGTGAGGTCGACGAACTCGGTCCCTGTCGACGCCATCCTGACACGGAGGCTGGTCTCCAGATCCCGTGCCGAGTTCCGTTGCTCGTCGATCGCTACTCGGACCGCCCCCTCGACCACCTGTCGAAGCTGGGGCGGTAGAGCCTCGAAGGTGGGGCCATGAGCAAAGAGACCTCGTGCCCCATACAGGTGCCCGGTCATCGTGACGTGTGAATGAACCTGATCGACCCCGTAGGCGACTGTGTTAGCGAGCGGATTCTCCTGGGCGTCGACTTCGAGACTGGCTATCAGACGTATCGCATGGCTGAGCTCGACCGCCACCGGAATACCGCCCCAGGATCGGATGAGCTCCTCGTGAATGGGGTTCGGCTGCATCCGCACGCTCATGCCCTCGCAATCATTGGGGCAACGGACCGTGCGGAGTCGGTTGGTGAGATGGCGGAAACCGTTGTCCCAGAATCCAAGCACCTCGAATCCGGTCGAGGTGCGGACCGCTTGCCTCAGGGTGTCCCCAAGCGATCCGTCGAGCGCCTGGTGCGCTGATTCGAGAGATTCAAAAAGGAAAGGTGTCTCCAGAACGTTGAGCTCGGGAACACGCCCACCGAGATAGCTCGACGAGAAGTAGCAAAGAAACATTTCGCCGTCTTCGACAAGCTTCAACAGGTCGGTATTTGGCCGTCTTTCGTCCATGATGTTCCAATTGATCTTGACCTCGACTTCACCATCGCTCTCGGTTTCCACTACGCGCCGGAACGCGGCCAGACCTACGCCATGGGCACTCTTTTCGGAGCCATACCCTCCAATCCATAAGATTCGCGGTCCCATTTGTCAGTGTGCTCCGGTGATTTGGGAAGATCGAGGACGGATCGTATATGATGCAGGATCATCCTGTCGAACGGGTTAGGAGCAGTATTGGTGGGCACAGAGCAGTGGAAAACCGACAAGTGGTTCTCCAGTCCGTGGAACTACTTACCCGAGGTAACGGAGGAGTTTCAGATCCCGGACAATGTCCAGGTGCACGATGTGACGCTCCGGGATGGCGAACAACAGGCAGGGATCGAGTTCTCCGCAGATGACAAGCTGAGGATCGCCGAGGCACTTGCCGAGGCAGGCATTCATAGGATCGAAGCTGGTCTCCCCGCTGTCTCTCCGGCTGACAAAGAAGCTGTTGATCGAATCGTGGCAGCGGACCTGCCATCCGAGATCTACGCATTCAGCCGCTGCATGGTGGCTGATGTCGAGCTGGCAATCGACTCTGGTGTGACTGGGGTGGTCATGGAAGTCCCGGCCAGCCATCATCTCATCGAGAAGGCCTATCAGTGGCCGGTCGAACGGGCCATCGATGCCTCGATCGAGGCAACCAAGTACGCCCATGACAACGGGCTCAAGGTGACCTTCTTTCCCATCGACGCCACCCGAGCCTCGATGACTGAACTGCTCGACGACCTCGAGGCGGTCGCCACCGATGGCCATGTCGACAACATCGCTCTAGTTGACACATTCGGCGTCACATCCCCTCATGCCATCCGCTACTACACACGTCGAGTTCGAGAGCGGTTGGATGTTCCCCTAGAAACCCACTTCCATATGGACTTCGGGATGGGAGTTGCCAACACGGCTCTAGCCGTGACTGAGGGCGCATCCGTTGTCCACACCACCGTGAGCGGTCTCGGTGAGCGCGCCGGTAATGCCCCTACCGAAGAAACGGTTCTGGCGTTGTTGACCATGTACGGACTCGACCTCGGGATCAAAACGGAGAGATTCACTGATATCGCGAAGCTTGTCGCCGATTTGTCTGGAGTTTCCCAGCCGGGCAACCGTCCCGTCACCGGTGACATGTTGTACAACGTTGAGTCCGGCATCATCGCTACTTGGGTCAAGAACGCCGGGGACGATCTCCTTGAACCGTTCCCCTATCGTCCTGAGCTGGTGGGACAACCTCAGCCCAGCATCGTTCTGGGCAAGGGATCAGGACTCGACTCCGTGGCGCTCTGGCTCGGCCGGTACGACATCAACGACGCTGAAATCAAGGAGATCGAGGCGATCTTGGCCGAAGTCAAAGGCAAGTCGTTAGCCAAGAAGGGTCTTCTCGACGACGAAGAGTTTCTCGATATCGTTCGGGACGTCATGCCGGGAAGAGTCGAGTGAGAGAACAAAGAGCTGGGGGAATTGACCTGTGAGAGAGGCATTCTTCGGTCTGAGCACCGATTGGAAAGAGGGAATCAATTGGGCGAATGTCCGGGATTGGAGACTAAAGCGAGCTCACGAGGCCATGGAGAGACACGGTCTCGGAGCCATGTTGTTGTTCTACGACGAGAACATGCGCTACGTCTCGTCCACCCTCACGCCAGGATGGAACCGGTTAAAGCCCGGACTTCGTTATGTGGTTCTACCCAGAGGAAAGGCTCCCATCGTCTACGAACAGGGCGACATCGGTTTTCACCTCGCCGAACACAACCCCTGGATTCCCAAGGAGAACATTCGCTATTCCTATTCATGGATCAAAGGGGCAGTTGGCCCGGCTGCGGATCAACAAGTAGCCAAGTTCATGAACTCCCTACTCAATGACCTCGAGGATGCGGGAGTCAAAGATGAGCCGCTGGGGGTCGACTTCATCGACATCAACCTCGTACGTGCCTTCGAGGATCGAGAGGTCAACTGGACTGACGCGATGACGGCGATGATGGAGGCTAGGGCGATAAAAAGCCCGGATGAGATCAAAGCGTTCTCGATTGTCGGAGCCATTTGCGACTACGTGCATTACGAGCTCACCAATTTCATCAAGCCGGGTCTCACCGAGAATGAGGTCGCAGCGTTCGGATTTGAAAAGCTGTACTCCATTGCAGGAATGGAAGATGTCGAAGATGTAATCGTGTCCTCCGGCCCGAACGCCTGGCCCAACTGGCGGAACTTCTCCGATCGGATGATCCGTCCCGGTGAACTGGTGATCATCGACCTGGCAGCCCTGACTTGGAACGGCTACAAGTCGTGTTGCTACCGAACCTATTGTGTGGGCGGCACTCCTACGGCGGAGATGCAAAACACCTACGACCAGGCGCACAAGTGGCTGTGGGACTCTATCGAGACGGTCAAACCCGGAGTGACCACAGCCGATGTAGCCGCCAAATGGCCATCCGCCAAGGAAGCTTGGGGTTACGAAGAGGAAGACCAGGCTGCCGCCAACAATTGGGGACACGGACTTGGTTTAGCTCAGTATGACCCGCCCGTCATTTCACGAATCTGGTCACTCGACCATCCCGTCGAGATAGAGAAAGGCATGACCTTTGCCCTCGAGACCCAGCATGGCAAGCTCCACGATCACGGAGTCCGGCTCGAAGAGATGCTGTATGTCACTGACACCGGTTACGAGATGGTCACCACCTACAAACAGCATGAAATCATTTCGGTGACCTAGTGGTGTGCAAGACAGACCACTAGCTGGATTGATACTCGACCTCGATCACGACAAGAGCCTCGACCCGACCCAGGTTGGGTTCAAGGCCTCTCGCCTGGCGAGTGGACGCAGGGCTGGGCTTCCCATACTTCCTGGATTCGTTGTCTCAGCTGAGGCCTCGAGGCCTCACATGCAGCTCGGAGCCAAAGGATTGGCCCTTCGAGGATCAGGTGGAGCCCGCATGGCGGTCACAGGCGAACCTGTCACGTTCGCTGCCGCCCTGATCTCGGCAGGGACCGAACTCGGACCCAGCCTGGTTGCTAGATCTTCGACATCATTGGAAGCGTCAGGAGAGTGGGCAGGCGCATTCACTTCATACCTGAACCTGTCGCCAACCCATCTCCCCAAGGCAGTAACTGGTTGCTGGGCCGCAGCGTTCTCAGTCGCTGCTCTCCAACGCCAACAAGCAGCCTCGATCCAACCCGGTTCGTTTCCAATGCCAGTGCTGGTTCAGTCGGCCCTCCGACCCAAGAGTGGCGGTGTAGCGGAATTGGATTCGAACGGGACTGTGGTCGTCCATGGCGTGGAAGGATCACCGGCACCGCTTCTCCAAGGCTGGGTTGGAAGTCACAGGGCACATCTCTCGGGAGGAGAACGGCAGGTGGAATGGGTGGGGTCTGACCTGATCGAACTGGTCGGCACCGCCTCCCTCGATGTGGTCGCAGCCTCACTCCATACGGCACAAAGGCTATTCGGACTCAATCGATGCGAGTGGGCTGTCGACGGGGACGTCTGGATCCTTCAACTCGACGTGACAACTCCGCCAACATCCATTGCCACTCCTACCCGGGTCACGGAGCGGGCCGATCCTGATCTTGTAAGGATCGTTCAGACAGTGATGAGAGCGCCGGGGAAACTCGGGGAGGAACTCATCCTGCCCTGGGCTCTGGCTGGTCTCCCCCGGGCGGGCCGTTCCATAATCGATCATCCCTTGGCCACGATCGATGAAGCGAAACGGTTATCTGGTGAGCTCACCTCCCAGGTGTGGGGACTGCCCCCGAACGACGCGATCGCCGCGGCACGACGTTGCATGTCTGTGCTGCGCGGGTCCGATCCCTCTAAAGCTCTTGAGCGTCTACGTGATCTGAGGCCGCCAGACGCAGATGCGGCTGCCAACCTGACATCTCTCGTCCAGGTCTTGCGAAGCGAGATGGTTCGCCTAGGCGTGGTCACCAGGGCTGATGAAGCCTGGTACCTCTCCCCCAAGGCAATCGCCGACCTCCTCGAACGAGGACGGCGGCCCTCTGTTCCCAGGGCTGGTATCGACCGCTGGGAACCATTCGTCGCCTCAGTGGTTCTGACCTTGGGAGCTTCCCTCGAAGGTACCCCGGCATCATCGGGTATCGGCGCGGGGGTCCATTCGAGAATCGACAGCGCGGAAACGGCTGCTTCGTTCGTCTCACGAGGCGTGATCATTGCGGACCAACCGGTACCAGGCCTCGCACCCTTGCTATGGGATGCAGCAGGTCTGGTGACAGAGACAGGAAGCTCAGCGGCCCACCTGTTTGAGTCGGCCCGCTCCCTCGGAATTCCGGCTGTGTCCGGAGTAAGCCTTCCCGGCGACTCGGAACACATCGTCGCCGTCGATGGGTACACCGGACTGGTGGCCACAATCCCTCTCTACGACAACCGCGTGAGCCAAAACCTGGATCTAGCCGAGATCTAAGACCTGTTTCGTATCAAGCCCGTCGAACATTCTGTCCCGCATGAGAACGAACAACCAAGAGACCTCACTACGAATAGTCGAGGTCCGATGTCTCTATCAAAACCGTTCGAACCACACGATCTGCCAGCGGGACTTTGCATGTCGTCATTTGCAAACCCAGTGACCTATCCAATCCACGGAGCCAGCTGCGGATTCAGTCAGATCGAGAGTCTCGGAAACAATTTCGATGCAGGCGAATGGGGTTCCCATGTTCAACCGAATGGACATCCTGTTCTCTACGCATCCGAAGGACCGGCAATCGAAACCTGCAACCAAGCGTGCAAGCTAGGACCCACTCGGTTAGGAGAGGATCATTCAGCTGAAAGACGACCCTCACTTCGAACACAGTGCAGCGCTATTGAGGAGTCTCCACTTCATGATGATGAGGCACGATCTCTCTGCGATGCCCGGGCTGTTTCGACCGGGTGGAGACGTCGTTCGGAGCAGAGGTGGGCAGGGGATCCTTTCGCATGATTTCGACTACCAGAAGGTACCGAACCTTGTCGAAGAGTTGGTCCGCGAGTTGGGTGAGAACAACGGCGACAGCCCAGGCATGGTGCAGGCGGCGATGGCGCACCTCAACGTGATGATGATCCATCCCTTCAAAGATGGGAACGGGCGTATGGCTCGAGCGTTGCAGACTCTGGTACTCGCCCGGGAGCGGATCCTTGATCCGGCCTTCTCCAGTATCGAGGAATATCTGGGGAGCAATACTCGCGCCTATTACGAAGCGTTGGCCGAAGTGTTCAGCGGCCGCTCGAATCAGGACGGGGATGCTCGCCCCTGGGTCCGTTTCGTTCTGGTCACGCACTTTCGACAAGCGATGACGTTGGGCAGACGGATCCGCGAGTCTGAGCGACTGTGGGAAGCCATCGACGGACAACGAGAACACGGTGGCCTCGACAAGCGAGCCATGGGGTCGCTGTATGACGCGGCGATGGGAATACGGGTGCGAAGGCCCGATCACATCAGGTATGCGGACGTGAGCGAGCGGGTTGCAACATCCGACCTGAAGAAGATGGTGGACGACGGACTAATGAAAGCCGTCGGAGAACGGCGGGGCCGACATTATGTGGCGGGCAATCGGCTCCGACGAAACCGGCTTCGGATCCAGGAAGAGGGCATTCCGATTCCTGACCCGTTCGAGCTCGCGACCTGAACTCTTCTCACTGGGCCCTGACCGTATGTCGGCAGAGTTTCGAGATGTCCGCCGCATAATCTCGAATGCGAATCTGCTCAGATCGACCGGCCGGAAAGCCACTCTGATGCGAGCCGCTCGTTCATAGCGACTCGGTCAGACGGGATCTTGTTGCATGTGGAATCCGTGGGTCGATTCGGCGATCCGGGCGAGCAACTCGACCAACGTGTCGCCCTCCTCTTCGGTGAGCGCGCTGTTGAGAGTCTCGTCGAGGACTTCGATGAGGTGCGGCGCGAACCCTTGGACGGCTTCTTCGCCTGTTTCGGTGAGTGTGATTTGCTGTGCCCGGCGGTCGTATGGATCGGCTTGGCGTTGGACGAGTCCTTCGCTCTCAGCCCGATCAACCACTCTCGACACGTGGCTTTTGCTCAGGTCGAGTTGTCGGCAGAGTTCTACGCCTCGAAGCTGTTGTTGCGGAGCGAGTTGGAGACGCACCAGTAAGTCAAGGGTGGTTGCGTCATGGGGACTTTTGGCTACAGCATGGTCTGCGACGACACGCTCGAGGGCTGCATGGGCTTTGACGATCGACCCCGACAGTCGCAAAGCCTTCTTGAAGTCGCTCGCATCAAGAGCCTGTGTTCTCGGTTCTGGGTTCATGTTGGGTCACTCATTCTCAAATCAGAATACTCCTGTTGACAACCGTTGTCTACACAACTATATTGGTTGCCTATAGAACCATTAACGAAGGGAAGCGGCTACGTGACCAAACCCGAAATCCAAATTGCCGCCGTAGTGGGCAGCTTGCGTTCTAACTCAGTGAACGCTGCAGTGCTGAGGGCAGCGGCGGCGAACGCCCCGGCCCGAACGATGATCGAGCCAATCGACCTCGCTGAAGTGCCTCTCTACAACGGCGACATCGAAGATCGAGGTGAACCTGCTGCTGTGGCAGCACTGAAACAAGCGGTCGCAGCTGCCGACGGTCTGCTCATCGTCACGCCAGAATTCAACCGCAGCGTTCCCGCGGTCACTAAGAACGCTGTCGACTGGTTGTCACGCCCACATCGTGCGGGTGCCCTGGTGGACAAACCAGTAGGGATCGTCGCTGTCACACCGGGCCCCCACAATGCTGTCGGGGTTCGATCGCATCTAGGGATCGCAGTGGCCGCTAACACCCAGCTGCTGTTTCCGGAGTCTCTTGGTATTTCAAGTGTCGGCGACAAGTTGAACAAAGAGGGAGAACTCACTGACCCGGGGGCCCTCGACCAACTGATCGGCTGGCTGGCCCGCTTCGCGGCCTTTGTTGCTGATTCCGACACCAGAGCCAACGCAGCATGAATCTCCCGCACGAATTGTCACCAGTGGGATAGGAGATCTATGGAACTAGGTATTGATAGCTTCGCCGCAAGGCCGCCTGGGAGGACCGCAATGGCTGCCACAAGCAGCAGGGAGGCCTTGGCAGAGTTGTTGGAGCGAATCGAGTATGCGGACAAGCTTGGCCTCGACACATTCGGGATCGGTGAGCACTACCGCGAGGAGTTTCTCGACTCCGCTCCGGTGGTGATTCTGGCTGCCGCGGCCGTGCGAACCAGCCAAATCCGGCTAACGAGTGCGGTTTCGGTCCTCAGTACGGCAGACCCGGTCAGGTTGTTCCAAAGCTTCGCCACAATGGATCTGATTTCTGACGGCCGGGCTGAGATGGTGGTCGGGCGGGGATCATCCGTCGAGTCTTTCCCTCTCTTCGGTTTCGATCTTCAGGACTACGACGCCCTTTTTGCTGAGAAGCTCGAGCTCTTGCTCACACTCCGTGAGAAAGAGGTTGTCAACTGGTCGGGCGAGTTTCGCCCTGCCCTGGTTGACCAGCCGATCTACCCACGACCGCTTCAGTCGAAACTGCCCATCTGGCTGGGCGTTGGAGGCACGCCGGCCTCGTTCGCAAGGGCTGGACAGCTAGGGCTACCGCTGATGGTTGCCGTCATCGGCGGCGAGACGCGGCGATTCCGTCCCCTGATCGACCTGTACAGGAAGGCTGGCGAGGAAGCCGGCCACCGTCCTGAGGACCTGCGAGTTGGTCTGCACTCCCTTGGCTATGTGGGTGACACCACCGACTCAGCCGTGGCCGAATACTTCCCGGGCTACGCCAGGACTTTCACAAGACTCGGTAAAGAGCGGGGATTCCCTCCTGTCACGCGGGCAGGTTTCGACGCTCAGGCCGGACCAGCAGGGGCATTGCTGGTCGGTGGTCCCGAAGACGTCGCTCAGAAGATTTTGCGCCACAGCGAGGCCCTCGGTGGCATTTCGCGTGTGACATTTCAGATGGACAGTGCCGAACTGTCCCATGAACAACTTCTCCACTCATTTGAGCTGATCACCAAGGGTGTGAGGCCCATCGTCAACCGCCAAAACCAATCTGTCGAGGCATGAAAGAACTATTGATATGAACCAACCCAAACATGAATACATGAGCACGGTGGACCATTCCCGAAAGAGCATCCTCGCTCGCGGATGCGACCCGTTTGCCTCCCTGGAGGCTTCGAAAGCGATACCACCCCTTGTTGGGAATCCGGAATATGTTCCAACAACTACTGATGAAGAGTTCATCGAGAAGCTGCAATCACAGAAATGGTCGGTAGTGCTCTTCGCTCCAGGTGCTTGCCGGTTCAGCGCAGCGAAGCTGCCAATACCTGGGGGCAATTCACAAACCCAAGGTTGGACTCTCGAGCAGTACCGCGAGCTAGTCCAGAGACATCAAGGCGACAGCATCCCGATCGTTGAGACACCCGAAGAGAGAGAAACTGTCAGGCTGCTCAAAGAAGCACTCGAAAGTGCTCGGGAGACAAACTAGACAGTCGATTCAAAGTTCACGGGAAACCGTCACCGACCTGAAGCCGAACGGAATCCACAACCCGACGAGCGAACCACGGTGAAGGTTGGCTGACTAGCAGAAAACCCAGGCAATGCCTCGGTTTTCTGGTAGTAGCGGAAGCGGGATTTGAACACGAACACAAGCTCGACATCCGTCATTTCCAGATGGGTGGCAACGCTGTGGGTCAAGTACTCAGGCGCCAGGCATCTCGAAGAATGGGGTGACTTCGATTGGGTGGTCAATTGCGTCAACGACCTTGCCGGCCCAGGCCAGCGCATCGTCGAGGTCGTCTGCGTTGATGATGTAGAACCCGGCGATGTGCTCTTTCGCCTCAACGAAAGGCCCGTCGGTCATCACCACGTCACCGTCGCTGATACGGACGACAGTCGCCGCGTCAGGGTCGTGGAGGCGGCCGGTGAAAACGAAGGTACCGCTCGCTTTCATCTCGGCCTCGAGGGCCGTGACCCGCCCCATGAAAGCCTGCATCTGCTCGGGCGTCATCGACTGCTCGTGGTCCTTCTGCTTGCCGTGGACCTCGCCTTTTGATGCGTATGTGGACAACAGGTATTGGCTCATGATTGCTCCTTACGTTGGTGCGGGAGGTTCCCGCGCTCACTCTCCCTACGAATGGGATCGGCCAATGAGGACACCCTCAACAAGAATAGTCATGGACCCATTTCTTGGTTTTCAGCATCGTGAGCGGTGAGCTCTAGAGTTCGCCTTTGTCAGACATTGACCTGATCACACTGGGTTCATAATCCTCGAAACGCTTAGCCAGTTCATCGGCGGTCAAGAATGTCTTGGATGGATCAGGGCATAACTCTCACGCTGGTGGAGACATTTCTGACGCTATCGATTCGTAGGTTCGCGAGAAACTGCCTCCAGGGATTCCGCCCATATCCCAAAATTCGTATCAAACCGGGCGACCCGAGGATTTTCTCCAGCGACCAATTGATGTTGTGTTTTGTGGGATCTGATGACCTCAAACGATGAGGTGGTCGGAATCGTTTTCAGATAGTGTCAGCGCAAGTGTTCTGACGGTCGAGGAAGGCAAGATAGTGAGCAACGAGAATCAATCAGCCTCCACCTCTGGGGGG
>CAXMPK010000189.1:0-2278 GCA_964195405.1 uncultured Acidimicrobiia bacterium | reverse complement strand
GAGACCTCAGGCGATGACCACAAGTACATCGCCATATCCGCCAGACGTGACGGCACACAAGCAGGCGCCGAAAAGGTCCACGCAGTCAGAGCCAGAGACATAGTCGCCATCGAAGACCTCAGCTAACCCCTAGCCACGGTTGCCAGCATCGCCGCTGGGCCGCACATAACGAAGCCTCTTTGTGTCAAGTGGGTGTGTTCGGTTGACGTTTGGGCGCGTCTGGACGAACCGGCGCAGAACGCGGCGATTGGTCGTAGCGTTGATGTCAGGGTTCGGTGATGACGACCTCAGTGACCGTACATAATGCCGGTTATGGGCGGCGCGTTTCGGTCCAAGCTGGCCCTTTTGTCAGCGGTAGCTTTCGGCGATGGCTCGTAGGAACTCGAACATGAACCAGTTGACTGTTCGTGCGGTGAGTCCGTTGATGTCGTGTGGCGGGTTCAGTTCGACGATGTCGAATCCGACGATGCGGCCCTTCTTTGTGACGGCTGCGAGTCCTCGTACTAGTTCGTCGTAAGTGAACCCTCCAGGTTCAGGGAGCGTGGTCCCCGGCACGAGTGCAGCATCCAGCACGTCAATATCAATCGACACGTAGATGTTCTCCGCTGGAGGGACAACACGAGCAATCGTCTCCTCGATTCCGTCATGTCTCGCCTTGCGGACACTTGTCATCGTGCCGCCATATGCGGCCACGGATCTTGCCCTTATCTGACATGTACTTCCGAAGAGTGGAAGTGTCCTTCCAGTCGGCCACCGCACCCGCACAAAGCTGGCAAGGTTTCGGCTTGCCTCGACGGAAGTCTTTGCGACGACCACCCCGGACCGCGCCCAGCGCAACCGGTCTTTGTCCCAGCGATCAGCGCAAGCTGGCCACCGTGGTCAAGAACGCTCGTGAAATGGCGCTACTTCCATACGTTGGTAACGGTCGATGAAGCTGATCCTTACCGCCGGGGGTTTCGTCTAGTTCTGAGCCGCCTTATGCATGCGTCGCTTGTGCTTGTACTCGTTTGACCACTGCTCGGGGTCCACTTCAGTCCAACCGGGGCTAGTAAATTCGCAGGGAGGAGCCGAGCATAATGCCGGTTATGGGCGCTGTCTGGGGCGACTAGTTCTGACAGTGGGAGCAGATTGCCGGAATCTCGCGCATCTCATTGCGACGTTTACCCCTGATCTCCTTCCAGCACAAGCTTCAGAGCGTTGAAGTCGGTGTCCAACGTCTTCTCGAGCTGCTTGCCGACCAACCCCTCCGCCAGCTTGAAGAAACCGCCAAACTCCGCCTCGATATCCATGGTCAACTCGGTTCCATATTCCCCAGAGGTCGTCAACCCGGCGACTCCTTGCAACGGAACTGGTCCCTCGATCACTTTGAACCCGTACTTGCTGGGCCGGTCCCAGGCCGTAACCTCAACGGTGGACTCGATTTTGCGTCCCAAGAACCTGTTCACCGAGTTCTGGGTTGAGCCCACTCCATATGGAGGTTGCGATGCCCATTGGGAGGACTGAACAGAGCTCTGCCACTGGGCTCCGTTGGCAGGGTCGGTGAAATAGTCGAAGACATCTTCCCGAGTGCGGTCGATCGACACCGATATCCGGGTTTTGATCATCGAGTTGGCTCCTGACTGCTAGCTAGCTGAACGGATGATGGATGACGATGATGGCGCTGCACCCTCCTCTGTTGAGTCTTGCTCTATGCCCTTGGACATCGACTGAACCTACAGGCAAAAGCGAACGCGTGCCCACGACAAAGGCGACGGGGAAAGCCAGGCCCGGCGCAAGGCTCCATGCTGCTGACGGCGGACGGTGTGAGAGCGGCTGTGGCAGAATCGGGTTCGTGGACGTGGACGCTTATCTGTCGCGGATCGGCTTGTCGGGCGGTATTACGCCATGTCTTGATGACTTGGAGCGGCTGCAACGGGCTCATCTCACATGTGTGCCGTTTGAGAATCTCGATGTGTTCTATCGCCGCGGGGTTCACACCGGTGTCGAGTGGTCGGTGCCAAAGATTGTGGACACCGGCCGGGGCGGCTGGTGCTACGAGCTGAACGGTGCCTTCGCGGTCCTACTGGAGGCATTGGGGTTCGCGGTGAAGCGGCTCGGAGCAACAGTGCTTCTCGGGCAGGAATCTCCGACTCCCGACCACCTGACGATCGAGGTGACCCTGGATCGCCCGTTCCTCGTGGATGTCGGCTTTGGCGACTCGTTCATCAGGCCGCTCACGCTCGACTCGGACGGTCCTCAAGACGGAGGAGTCGGCAAGTACGGGTTTGTCTTCGATGGC
>CAXMPK010000188.1:0-1885 GCA_964195405.1 uncultured Acidimicrobiia bacterium | reverse complement strand
TACTCCCGAGCGCGTGGCTGTTGGTGGAACGGTGCGGCGGACGTTTGACGGTTCGCCGGTCGGGCTTGGCGCCGTCGAATTTGAGCCCGTTCTCGGAATCGACCGGGTGGACGGAGAGACGGCCTGGTCCCCTGAGTTGGGTGTATGGTTTCGTCCGGGGCCAGCAACCCGCATCTATGGCCGCATTGGCCGTGGTTTCCGTCTGGCTTCGTTCGGTGATTTGTTCTTCGGTGCGGCCCCCGGAGTCCGGGCGAATCCAGATCTCCGATCGGAGAGAATTACCGTCGATGCTGAACTGGGTCTCGAAGGCGCCACGACGATAGGATCCGTCAGGGCGACGGGCCGGGCGGCCGGATATGTCCGACAAACGGACCGACCTATCGTCTGGGTAGCCAGTTCAGTGGCTCTCTGGAGCCCCCAGAATCTGGATCGATTGAGAACCCGTGGTCTTGAGCTTGAGGTGGGCCTCGCCACTGCCGTCAGTGCGAAAAGTGGGCTGGAGATGAATGCCGGACTCACCGTTCAGAGCAGTCGCGTTGGGTTCGGGACGAATCGAAATTCCCTCCCGTATCAACCTGACATCGCCGGGCAAATTTCTGTCGAAGGGAGTCGTGGCCGGCTCGCCACCCGAATCGGTATGCGAATCACTGGCTCCCGCACCACGAGCATTGCTGGTACGCGGCGTCTTCCGGCGTTCACGCTCATCGACATTGCCGTCCGCCGCCGCCTGGAACTCGGCTCCCTGACGCTTGAACTTGCCGCACGTGTCGACAATCTGTTCGCCCGGACTTACGAGCTGATCGAGCTGTTTCCCGAACCGGGCCGACAGTTCGCAATTTCCCTGGACCTCCACTGAGAAATTTTCTATGCACAACAGGTCGGTAACTACAGCACTGGGATCCATCGTTCTTCTGTTCCTGCTTGGGTGCAGTGACAATCCTGTTGGCCCCGGTTCGGATCCTTCGAATCCCGATGCGCTGCTCGTATTGAATTCGACTGGACAGACTCTGGCTGCGTTTGAACTCGGTGCAGTCCCGATGGCTACGGGTTCGGCGATTGACTTGGGGGCCGGTTTTGATGGCGTGAGCATGGATGCATCGCTCCTCCATGCGGTGACCACAGTGAGTTCATTCGGCGGAAGCAGGGTGTTGTTTGCTGACCTGGCCACTGGTGCCGTTCAGACAACCTCATTTCCGGCTCCGGAGGGAATGGACGCCAATCCATCGCGGCCGACATTCGATGATGATGGTTCGACGGCATACTTCGCGGGGCGGGGAACCAACGCCGTATACGCTGCCAGTCCGGGTGCGGTCGAGGCAACCCGAATTGCCCTGGACATAGGGACCTTTGTCGAACGCGTGATTCCTGTCGGCAATCTGTTGTTCGCACTCGACGCAAACATTGATGACGACGGTGGAACCTTCGCGCCCCTGGGCCCCAGCCGGATCTTCGCGATCGAGGGGGGAGTCATCACAGCGACAGTTGACCTCCCTCCTACAGCGCTGAACGCGATTGACATGGTACGAATGGGAGATCAACTGGTCGTTCTTCTCGGGGGCACGTTCGATCCGACTACTTTTGCGGCCAACGGTGACGGTGGTCTTGTGACCGTATCTCTATCCAACATGTCGGTCGGGCCTGTGCACAGCTTGGCAGCGAACGGTGTGGCAATTGAGGCTGGGGCCGATGGACTTGTATACGCGACAGGTACAAGTGATTTCGTGACACTGGACGCGGTGACCTTTGATTCAGCGGCCGACGCGTTCATCGAGGGCCCGGCTGGGCCGCTGGACATCCGTGATGCTTCTGCTGCGCGGGTAGACTGTTGGGCGATCACCGGGCTCGCCGATGGGCGCCGGGTTTGCATTACATTCAGCTTTGCTTC
>CAXMPK010000187.1:0-2211 GCA_964195405.1 uncultured Acidimicrobiia bacterium | reverse complement strand
ACCCGCTCCCGCGGTGAAGAGAGACCTTCTTGGATCTAATCGCCCTCCGGCAAGCGGGGCGTCCGGTAGCGCTTGATGCGCGATCGGCAGACAGGAAAGAATGTCCGATTCACGCTCTCCATAACCGGCATTATGTGCGGTCACTGGGGTCGTGACCACCCGTACATAAGTGCCGTTATGTGCGGGTAGGCGGAGGGTCAGGTGCGGGTCGTTTGTAGCTTGTCGGGCGTGTTCTGGCGTTTCGGTCTGGCGAGCCAAAGTGCCAGCAGAATGGTGCGGATGATTCCCCAGAGGACGCCTAGGAGGATGGCGGTTAGAAGTATTCTGTAGTCGGGTAGCTCCATGGTTCTGGAGAGGGGTTCGTTGGAGACTGCTGGTGTGACCATCAACACAAGGAAAGCTGCCGCAATGTCGATCAACGTCGCGGCGCCAAGAGTGACCCACTGTCTCGTTGAGGGACGATCCCCCCGTCGGAGGCTTCGTAGCGGCGGGATCACCAATAGGACGAAGACAATCTGAAGGAGGAGTAGGGCTAGGTAGAGGTGTTTGCTCCACCGAATCAGAAAATCTGCCTGATTGGCCATGTCGGGAGGTTCCTCGCCTGAGAGCAACAGCCGGGTCCTATACGAAAGTTGGCCGATCCAGGAACCGTCTATCGCATCGTTGCCGTTGGCCAGGATCACCATGCCGATGTCGGGTCCCAGGGTCATCCACATGACACTGCGAAACGTTTCGGATGCCCCGTCATGCCATACCGTCTTGCGTGGCGCGAACGCGATCGGAGTATCGGACGCGTTGGCCGGATCGACGTGGAGACCCCCGCCGTAGCCGGACAAGAACTCGTCTGTGTAGGGATGGGCTTCGTGGAGTGTCTCAACACCTTCTTCAGAGAGAAGCTGAGATGTCCGATAGGCGCCACCGTTCAAATGTGCGATCAGGTAGCGGGCCATGTCGATAGCCGTCGAATACATCGCAGCAGAGCCGACTTGCCCGTGATCGACAGGTATTTCGAGGGGCTGATAACCGAGAAACAGCCAGCGGTAGTGGCCTTCAGCCGGATCGAACTGCTGGGCCCGATCCGTACCTACCGACGAACGGTTCATGCCAAGGGGGTCAAAGATGTTCTCTTCCACGTAGTCGGCGAAAGACAGGCCGCTTACCCGCTCAACGAGCAGCGCAAGGAGGTCATAGTTGGCATTCGTATACCAATACGCGGCGTTGGACCGGAGATGAGGCCCCAGGGCTATGTTGGACTCAAGATCGTGCTGATCACGGGCAGGTAGCTCGTCTGAGATGCCGCTTCGGTGGTGCATTACGTCTCTAACACTGACCTGATCACCATCAGGAGCAAGCTCTGGTATATAGGCGCTAACCGGCGAATCGAGGTCCACCAGCCCTGACTCCACAAGCTTGATCAAAGCAAACGCGGTGATCGACTTCGACAACGAATTGACCAGAAACACAGTGTCCGGCTTGATCGCATCGCCATCAGAGGTGACACCCAACCCCTCCACAACTCGGACCTCGTCGCCAACCACGATCGCAACGGCCATCCCAGGAATGCCCAACCTGATCCGCTGCTCCTCGACATACTCCACAACCGTCGCCAGCGTCGCATCATCAGTCCTCATCTGTGGAGGTTCCTGAGCAGCCACCTCCGACGACACAGCGATCACCAAAGCCGACACCACAGCAACGGCAATCAACGACGCAAGCAACCTAAACGACACTCTCCCCACAACGCCAACACTACCCAAAAAGGCACCACACGCGTACGAAACCACCCGCCCATATCCGGTGCGATGTCAGGGGGTCATTGCAACGTTTCGGCGAGTTTGTGTGATGGTGTCTTCCAGTTGAGGGTTTGTCTAGGCCGGCCGTTGAGGGAGTGTGCAGCCTGGTCGAGGTCAGACTGGGTGAGTTGGCTCATGTCGGTTCCTTTGGGGAAGTATTGGCGTAGGAGGCCGTTGGTGTTTTCGTTGGAGCCTCGCTGCCATGGCGACTTGGGATCGCAGAAGTAGACGTCGACTCCGGTGTCGACACTGAATTGGGCGTGTTGGGCCATTTCTCTGCCTTGATCCCAGGTGAGTGACTGCCAGAGGTGTTCGGGAAGCCGTTGAACTGTTTCGGTGAGAGCGACACGGACAGCTTCTGCGGTTTTGCCGTCGGGTAGGGGGAACAGCATCACATAGCGGGACCAGCGTTCCACCA
>CAXMPK010000186.1:0-2003 GCA_964195405.1 uncultured Acidimicrobiia bacterium | reverse complement strand
CACCGAGTATCAATACAACGAAGAGTTCGTACAGGAGAACGTTCCCCTGCAATTCGACGGTTCGGCCTACGAGTGGGAGCTGGACGCCAGGGGTGACCTCTGCTTCACCCCCGGGGGGGTGTTCGGTGAGTTGGAAGCCAGATTTGAGTGGAGTTTGATCCCAACCGCCGCCGAGGTTCGCGACAACCGCTACGTCGCTACCTTGGCCGATATCGACGTCACGGTCGACGGAGCCGCGATCGAACCGATCCCACCGGAGTGCGTCTTATACCTCATCACGTACTCCCTCGAACAGTCTCTAGCCGCGGTCCGACAACCCGGGTCCGGCTAGCCGACGATCCGAGGGCGGTACCTCGTGCGGGATGCGCGGCGGGTTGCCGAGGAGCCACTTGACGAAGACTCTCGCGCCGGTTAGACGCTCAACGGGCAGTCGAGGGCCGGGAGTCCCCTATCGACCCATAAGACGCTCGGGGTGGACCCTCGCGAACTCGTGGCCATGGTCCGGTCTGGTGAGGTGCCCAGAGCCGTCTGGGTGGAGGCGTTGGCGGCGGAGAAGAAGCCGGCGAAGCTGGATCTGACAGCGTTCATCCGTTCCTGCGAGATCGGGTTCTGACGATGATCGCTCCCCTCGGGAGCCGACCTGCCTGCGCCGCGCTCGATCTGGTCTGCGGGGAGCCGTTGGGGGCGCGACCGATGTGGGCTGGCGAAATGGATAAAGTCAGCGGTCTGAATGGCGGACTGAAGCCACAGAGGCGAACCCTGATGCGCTCGTCCGTGTTGCTCCGCGCGTCCTACTACCTTCAGCCATCCATTTCGGACGAAGACGCCGGGTGACTGATTGGATGTCACGACAATCCTCGCGATCGTGGGTGTGGCGACAGGTCTCACCGGTACAGTTCTCAGCGTCCTGAACTACCGGCGCGACAGAGCCGTGATCAAGCTCGATAGCAGCGTCCTCGTCGACACTCACGGCTCGCAGTTCGTGATCGTCGAGGTGCGCAACGAGGGACGCCACGGAGTGACACTCACTGGCCTGGGGATTCTCGTAGTCAGCCCAGACGACGTGCCTCCTCACGGCGTTCTTGAACGACTTCCGCTGGTTGGCGACGCGAGGAGAACCCGCCGACTTCGGAACGAGGGCGCGTTCTACGACGAACTGAATGCGCTCGTCGACGACTCGACCGACGGCGACTACGAGCCGTTCCTCAAGCCTGGCCACAAGCTGCGCATCAAGATTCGCATGGCTGAAATGCATGGTCGCACCAGTGGAGACCGAGAAGCCTGGCCCTGTGCTGAGGACTTCACTGGTGAGACGTTCCTCGGCGAACAGGCTGCACACGTCCAAGAGGCGTAGCAGGGTCCGTCGAGACGACAAGAACGCGTCTCACGACGGCTTAGGCCTCAGCGCCATAGTTCCAGGCCGCGCAAACGAATATGCAAACACGCTCCAGGACACGACGGGTCACAGGAGGTCACGCGACCCCGCCACCAGGATCGCCACGCCAAAAATCGGGCCGCTGAACACGTCGTCCATTTTCTCTCTGTGCTAAAGGGCAAGGGTAAAGGACGCGACTTGGGTTGGGTTGATGACTTCGACCCGGCCTGAGCCTACTGACGGCCCAGCAATCCCCCAGCCTCCGACGCCACCATTGGGTCAATGCCGGATGACGGAAAAGTGGTACGGCATTGAACCCAGCTAGCTGTATTGACCACCCACGTTGTTGACGGTGTCGAGGGTTGAGCCTCGTGGTGGCATGGTGGTGGTTGGGAAACGACCGCCAGCCACGAGGAGGCTCGTCATGCACCGTAACGCTCGACTCACGGTGTGGGCCCGACAAGAGATCGTTCGACGTCGTCACGGCGGGTGGACCCTGGCTGAGATTGCCCGACAGTTGAACGTGTCACGAGCCACCGCATCGAAGTGGTGGCACCGGTTTCTGGCTGATCCCGACGGGGACTGGTTTGAGGATCGGTCGTCGCGGCCGCACAGCTGCCCACATCAG
>CAXMPK010000185.1:0-5839 GCA_964195405.1 uncultured Acidimicrobiia bacterium | reverse complement strand
CGGCGAGCGATCCAGATCTCGACGACCCGAGTCGCTCCTGGATCGATGCCAACGGTGCGTCGCCGGTCGCCCTTGCCGTGAAGCACGGTCACCGATCCCACTGCGAGGTCCACATCCTTCAACCGCAGCGCCAACGCCTCGCCGAGCCGCAGCCCGGTGCGGTAGAGCAGCGTGATCAGCGCCCGATGGCGAAGCCCGTAGCTCGACGTCGCCGAGCACTGCGCCAGAAGCGCTCTGACCTCTTCGGGAGTCAGCACCTCGGCTGGGTAGGTCTTGCCCTTGTTGGCCGGCGATCGGCCCTTGCGATAGCCGGGCTTGGTAATCGATGATGCCATCGTGACAACGTACGTCACGGGTGCGACAGACGGGCCGAGAACGGAGCCGTCGTTTGTGTCATAGCAACGACATACGTTGTCTGCCAGACAACCGCGTTCGCCGCCGAAGGGGGTAAGACAATGGAGGCCATGGGAGCAACAACGACAGGAACTGGCGGAAAAGCTGCGCCAAACCATGGAGATGGTCTGGGCCGAGTTCGATACCGACGATCCGGACTGGGCTCCGCTCGAAGCAGCACTCCCGATCGAGGAATGCGCCGGGTTCATGTAGATGTACCGGGATCAAATCGAAGGCGCACCCATCGAGGTGTACCGACACGGCATCACCCGCCACTGGCTTCAGCTCGGCCACGACGGCACCGCCTATCGGTGGAGCGAGCAGGATGGATACCAACCGATCCCCGTTGACGGAGCCATCGAGCACGTGTTCGAAGGTCTCGCCGAGCTCGCCGCCACCCGGGAAACCAACGGCGCCGAGTTCCTCGGCGAGCGGGATGCCCGCGCCACCGAGGCCGGGTGGATGGTGATCAGCTGAGCGACGTGGTCTGTCCGAATGGAAGGGTATCCAGAACACATGCAGTCGTGTATGCTTATTTGCATGCAGAGTACGAGTGTCCGCATCGATCGAGCGACCCACGAGGAACTGAAGCGGCTGGCCGCGGAGATCGGCGCCACCGTCGGGGAGACCGTTGCGCTGGCAGTGCGACGACTCCGCCAGGATCGCATCGGCGAAGAGCTCACGGCATCGCTCACACCCGGGGAAGTCGAGTGGCTCGATGCTGACCTCGGGTGATGTCATCGACCTCGATCTGGGCCAACCGGCGGGACAAGAAGCCGGGTTCTCGCATCCGGCGCTCGTTGTGACCGCTCAACGGATCCTTGCTGCGGGGCCCAATGTGGTCCAGATCGTGCCCCTTACCTCCTCGGTCCGCGACTTCGGGTCAGAGGTCGTGGTCGAGGCCGAGACCACCAACGGTCTCGATCGGAATTCCTCCGCACAGTGCCAGCACATCAGGGCGGTCTCGATAGGCCGGGTTGAGCGCGTGCGAGGCAACGTCGGTTCCGTCGTCCTCGCCCAGATCCGAGACGTCATTGGACTCATCATTGACATCCCGTCATGACGCACTGCGGATACGACGACGCCAGGTAACAGAAACACTATGTCCGGCCGAAAGGCCGGGACGGAGTGGGTGGAGCTCAGGGGATTCGAACCCCTCACCCCTTGACTGCCAGAACGAGTCAGGGGGCTTCGCTGACCTAGGACTTTCGTCAGAAACCCAATCCTGGCATGGGACTTCGCTACTCGACGGTTCGCAGCGTTCTGCGGCGATTCTCGCTGTCTCGCGGGCTATTCGCGAACTGCATGGAACGGCTGGCAGCTCTCATCCTTCGCATCATGATGGATTCTTGGGGACTCGTCTGATCCAGCGGCAGATGCTCTCTGGGTTCGGTGGGCAGCACAAGGGTCTTGAACCGGCACCAATGATGCTGGTCGCAGCGGCCGGCGGCATCGTGACTGAGTTGATCTCCTTCGGCCCCGTCAGGTGCGACGGACGGCCACCCACACTGATACCAGTGTGCGCTCGGAGGCCGTAGTCCTACGAGCGCGGTGGCGAAACAGGTCTTATCGTTGTGGCGACGATCCCCGCAAGCAGCGGCATGATGATGAACCAGGTGGCGGCGCCGCTGTAACCACCGGTGGCGTCTCTGGCGAGGGCGAAAACCACCGGGCCCAGAGCCGTCGAGGCGACGTCGATGAAAGATGCCGTCCCCTGAATCTCACCGATATGGCGGACGCCAAACCATCTCGGCAGCAGAGTGGCAGACACCGACCGGATCGCTCCACCTGCGGCTCCAAGACTCACTGCATAGAGCACAACCGCCACGCCCGGAGTGAGGCTTGCCGCGAGTACAAGACTGATGATGAGCAGCCCCATCGCCATGGGTATCAGCTCTCGGCCCGTGAGCCGATCCGATAGATACCCGAACAACAACCCGGCTGCTGCGGCACCGATCACCTGGGGTAGGAACATCACAGCTGCCTCGGTGGCCGTCAGGCCAGCGTCGCCCAACAGAGAGATCTGATGGAAGTTCAATGCAGTCACAAGCATCCCGACCGTCGCTGAAGCGGCGAGGAGAGACCAAAACCTCTTGGTGCGGAGCGCTTGGGCTCTTGTGGCAGAGACTCTCGTCTGCTCCTTCGACGGCTCCATCTTCTTCGGGTTGGGTCCGTCGGGAACCTGGCCAACGTCAGAGGGCCGGTCGATCATCCCGAAACGGGCGATCGGCACGACGACGAGCCAGATCATCACTGCAGAGGTCAACCAGGCGACTCGCCAGCCATAACCTTCGATTACCAGGCTCAGGCCGACGGGGACGAGCGCCATGACAATCGCAGTGCCCGTACTGAAAATACCGAGCACCATTCCCCGGCGCTTCTCGAACCAAAGCGTCACGGCAACAGTGCTCACCAGCATCAAAGAGCCCTGACCAAGCAGTCGTATCGCCACGAACCCAATGGCGAGAGCCACAAATCCCTGAACACCGGCCATCCCCACAAGCGCAGCTCCGAAGGCGACTCCGATCACTGTCATCGCCCGTCTCACGCCGACCCGATCGACCCGCCGGCCGATGAGCGGTAGCCCCAGGGCGGCGATGAGCGTGCCGATCAAGTACGCCGTAGACACCTCTGAACGACTCATACCGAGGTCAGAGATGAACTGATCGACGAAAACGCTGACGCCGATGGTCTGGCCCGGACCGGTGAGGCCCCCGGTGATGATGGCCAGACCGAGAATGCGCCAGCCATAGAACGAGTGCCGAACGGAACTCTGCTCGTTCTCCACGGTCGGATTCTAAGGCCCGGCGCTCGGACCTCCCCAACTGAAGGGAAGGAGCTTCCGCTAGCCCACTAGCTTCTCAAAACTGCGAGCCGTGGGGCAGCATCGCACCCAGCAGCGCCGATCGCTCGAGTCTCACCATGATCAAAACTCGCCGGTCGACGTAAACGTGTCAAGGGCCTCAAGAATGGCTTCCCAGTCTGCGTCTGTGAGCGCCTGGGCATTCAGGTAGACGATGTGGTTTTGCGTGTTCCAAGGCAACGTCGCTAACACCAGCAGGTCGGCGTCGGTGCTTGTGCACCCTTCGTACAGGTCGTATACCCCGAAATAGAACCCGTCGTCGTAGTCACCGCGGGTGACACTGTCACAGGTTTCGTCATATCGGGGGAGAGTGTCGAGGTAGGACTCTGCACTCCCGTATTCCTGGAAGAGGATTCTCGACGCTCCGAGGAAGACGCCGGGGGCGGCCCAGCCGCTGAGGAAGTCATCGCGGTTCGGTGCTGCCGAAAGGCCGGGACCGATCGCCCCGTCCTGTCGTTCCCACGTCGTGGCGAGCCGGTCCGACCAGACCGTGGGGACGTTGACACTGAGCGTTCCGGAGTCGTCGGCGAAGGTGTCGTAGCTATCGTATCCAGCGGATGCATCTCCCGAATCGGGGTTGGGCACGTCTTGTTCGACCGCCTCGAGCGGATCCTGGTTGATGGTTCCCTGGAGGAGTTCACCGGTTTCGATCCTGACCACTTCCACCTTCAACGCAGCGTCGGCGTCGTAGGTGCGCAGGATGTCGCAATAGTCTGACATTGTCCCGTCTCGAGCGAGGGTCAGTCCCTCCATACGGGTGAGGATGTCACCGGGGAGGATCCCGACTACGTCGGCCGGGCTCCCTGATGACACGGAAGCGACCCATACCCCGCTCACTTCGCCGTCATCGGAGACGAATGCCTGGCCGTTGATGCCGATCGAATCGAGCGTCTCTCCTCGGGCAAGTTGGTCAACGACACTCGAGGCAAGCTCGCCTGAGATCGCGTGGGGCTGCCTTTCGCCGGTGAGGGCGTAGCTGATTCCAAGGACACGACCTTGCTCGTCAACAACGGGTCCTCCGGAGTTACCGGGCAGGATGTCCGCTGTGTGCTCGATCACCGAGTCGACCGAAGCCCACCACGTCTCCCCATCTGCCTTCTCCTTTGAGATGACGCCGTCGAGCACGGTGTATTCAGGGTCACCTAATGGGAAGCCAAGTGCAAAAATGGCTAAGCCTGCTTGGGCGGGAGCGGTGCGCCACTCCAGGAACGGAAAGCCGTCACCCTCGATATCAATGACTGCCAGGTCCGAGCATTCGGAGACGCCGATTATCTTGGCGTTGCGGGGTTCGTCCTCTCCATCGACGTAGACACGGAGAAGCGCCGCACCCGTAACGACATGGTTATTCGTGACAGCTAATCCCGACTCTGCCACTACGAACCCCGACCCGGCTCCGGCTCCACTGAGTTCGCCTTCGACTGGATCGATAAACGTGCCCTCTGCGATGATCTGCACTACGGAAGGCCGGGCTCCGGTTACACCGATCACCGTGGTCGTCGTGGTGCCTTCGGTGGTTGTCGTTTCCGCCCCGGTTGTGGTTGTCGTCTCGTCACCGCCGGTGCCGCTTCCGCATGCTGCAACCAGCAAGGACATGCCCATCACTGCGCCCCAGTAAACCGTCCGCTTCATCGTCGGACTCTCATTTCTCTCAGACTCACACGACTCTTCATTTTTGAGGATCGTTCTTGCATACGGGTCACCCACGAAGATCGGTATCGAGAAGGCCAACTTGAGCGTCCCTCGGTGCATGCATCCGGGGGGGGCGGCGGGTCCTCGTAGTGACACGTATTGTTGGCCAAGTTCGTTGCAACACTGGCCGAGCGAGGAGGAGACCGCAGAGTAAAGCTCAATGTGCTGATCGCAGACGCGTCGCTCCTCGCTTCTCAGCCACGGAAATGGTGGCGCGGAAAGCGCGACTGGGCCGCGTTCGTTCTCTGTAACGCTCTGAAGGATCCCGAGCCGACGATCCACAACAGTGCGTACTTCATCCTCTCGCCACTTCTCGCCACTGCTGCCTATACGGGAGCACGGTTGCCGCGTCTTCTTGCCTGCGGTCCAGGCCTCGGTTGGTGAGCCGATGCGCTTTCACGACTTGCGCCACACCCATGTGGCGATGCTGATCTCCCAGGGTGAGCATCCCAAGGTCATCCAAACCCGGCTCGGGCATTCCTCGATCAAGGTCACCCTGGACCAGTATGGACACGTCTTTGAGGGTCTCGATGAGGCGGCGGCCCGCCTCGATGAGGTGCTGGCGGCCCAACGCGCGGACCACCCTGGATCAAACGGGACCAGACCGTCGTGGCCCTCCACCCAAAACCACTAAAACCCTTAGTCCATAAGGGTTTCTGCGGTGGAGCTGAGGGGATTCGAACCCCTGACCCCTTGACTGCCAGACAGGGTCAAAGTGTTCGGTGACCTGGCAGTTTCCTCAGAAACCCAATCCTGGCATGGGACTTCGCTACTCGAAGGTTCGCAGCGTTCTGCGGTAGCCCGACCAAGCAGCTCTTCGCGCTGTTCCCCAAGAAGCCAGCCAAGAAGATGGCATACGTCGCCGGCCTGCCCAAGCCAGTCGGCTGCGTGTAG
>CAXMPK010000184.1:0-4685 GCA_964195405.1 uncultured Acidimicrobiia bacterium | reverse complement strand
GTTGGACCCATCCGGTGAGCAAGGACACCGGACCATCACCCAACCAGCTCTATTTCACCAACGAGGGTTACTTCGGTCAGACCGCGGATGCCTCTTTCCACGTGAAGGTTCGAGTGACGAAAGGGGGTGATGCTGCGTGACCCGCTACACGATGGCAGTCGATCTGAGTCGTTGTCAGGGATGCCGTGCCTGCGTCGAAGCTTGCAAGATAGAGAACAACACTCCGAGTTCTGTCTTCTGGATGTACGTGTTCAGACTCGAGAACGGTGTCTACCCGAACACCGACATCTCGTTCCTGCCGCGGCCTTGTCAGCACTGCGCTGATGCTCCATGTGTCAAGGTGTGCCCGGTCGGGGCGCGGTACAAGCGAGAGGACGGTCTGGTTCTCACCGACTTCGAGCGATGCATCGGGTGTCGCTACTGCGAGGTTGCATGCCCCTACGGCGTCAACTTCTTCAACTGGCGGCCACCGGAGGACGCTTTCGCCGACTACCAGATTCCCTACGACGACCCGGATCTCCAAGCCGTAACCGGCGGGCTGATACCGCCATATCAGAATCCGGACCACCAGAAGATGCACGGCGAGGAGCAGCGGCTCACCTCGGGAAGCGCCCACTCTGCCGGCGTCATGGAGAAGTGCACGTTCTGCGTGCACCGCGTCGAGCAGGGCATGCAACCAGCATGCGTCGATGTCTGCCCGGTTGGCGCCCTTCAATTCGGTGATATCGAGAACGAGAAAGATCCGATCAACGACTTCATCCAGAACCGGACGCGCTTCAAGCTTTTAGAGGAGCTGGGCACCGACCCCAGCGTCATCTACCTGGGTGGCGCACCCCCCGACCACGAAGCGCGTGAGATCGAAAGACCAATGACGGGGGTGAGCGCATGACTACCAAGAACAAAGAGCAACTCCCGATGGGTGTCGGGCGAGTGACGACGGGCTGGCTGGTTTTTGTCGGGCTCGCTTTGGTCGGCGTGATCATCGGGGTCATCGGCTTCATCGTCGAACACAGCCAGGGCATGGTCGCTACGGGGATGCGAGACCTGGGCGTCGGCCAGGGCGCCACCTGGGGGACGTACATCTCCGTCGTCGTCTACTTCGTTGGTGTCAGTTTCGCCGGCATCACGGTTGCGGCGCTCATCAGGTTGTTCAACATCGAAAAGCTCAGGGGCGTCGCCAGGATGGCCGAGCTCCTCTCGGTCGTGGCCTTGATACTTGGCGCCCTGGCGATCATTGTGGATCTAGGACAACCATTGAGAGGACTAACGAACCTCTTCCGATATGCCCGTCCCCAGTCTCCATTCTTCGGGACATTCACCCTGGTCATCTCCGGGTATCTCTTCGCCAGCGCTACCTACCTCTATCTGACCGCCCGCCGCGACGCGGCAACGCTGGCCGAGCGGGACTCCGGTCTCCGGGGGTTCTTCCGCTTTTGGGCGGCCGGCTATGAGGACACTCCCGACCAGCGAGATCGTGACCGGAACACGTCGTTCTGGCTGGCGTTGGCCATCCTGCCCCTTCTTGTCGTTGCGCATTCATCTCTGGGCTTCGTCTTCGGGCTCCAGGTGGGTCGACCGGGGTGGTTTGGAACGCTGCAGGCACCCGCATTCGTTGTCCTTGCCGCGGTGTCAGGCGTCGGGAACCTGATCATCCTCGCTGCGATTATCCGCAAGGCTGTCAAGGCTCAGGACCGGATCCGTATTGCGGCTTTTTCGTGGCTGGGACGCTTCCTGATGCTGGCGCTTTTCGCATATCTCTACTTCGTCGTAGTCGAGATACTCACGCTTCTCTATCAGCCGAGCGTTGCCGAGCAGGCACTCAGCGAAGCCCTTCTCACGGGCGAGTATGCATGGATCTTCTGGGGTTCGATCGCCGCATTCGTGGTGCCGCTGGCGATGTTGACGTGGATGGCGATCACACCGTCTTGGAATGTCAGCTGGCTGGTAACAGCAGGAGTCCTGGTGAATCTGGGAGCGATAGGCAAGAGATACCTCATCGTGGTCCCATCGCAAACCCATGGCCAGCTGTTGCCGTACGGGATCGGTAGTTACAACCCGACATGGGTCGAATACGCGGTGATCTTGGGGCTGTTCTCGCTTGGTGCGCTCATGATCGCTTTGTTCATGAAGGTGTTCCCGATCATCGAACTGGAAGAGAAGCAACCCGCAGAACACGAGGAGGTGACGGTATGACCAGACGAGGACTCGTGACCACGGGGATGATCGTGATAGGTGTTGGCTTGATGGGCTTCGCCTATTTCTTCGGTGCGGCCCCGTGGTGTGCCAACGGAGTGGAGTGCTCGAACCCCCGTATTGAGTGGTCACCGTTGCTCTTTGTCATAGGCGTCATCACGGCATTCTCCGCTGCGATCTACTACGAAGTCGCCAAGGACAAGAAAGAGTGAGTATCGAGAGCTTGAGCCGGCTCCGACAGGGCATCTATCGCTTTGTCGGGGCCGGCTTCTCTCATCCCACACCTGATCTCATCGCGGCCGCTGGCGGCACGATGGAGCTGTTCGACACACTTGACATCTTCGACTATTCCTTTGCCCCCGACATCGCCGAAGCAATAAGCGAGGTAGCTCAGGCTGATCTGGCTGAGCTCTCGGTAGCGTTCGTCGCCATCTTCGAGGCCGGCGTCGGCGGCGTTTCCTGCCCACCCTTCGAAACCGCCTACGTGGGGAATCCGAGCACCGGGGACGTGGCAATCTTGCAGTCGGATCTCAAGCGGTCCTACCTACGTTATGGGTTGAACCCCAAGAGCGTCTCGAGCGGTGAGGTTGATCACATATCGACGGAGCTTCACGTGATGGCCCATCTCTGCGCACTCACCGCTGATGGCGACATGACCGATCGGTCGGTAGGTCGCGTCCTCTCCAATCAAGGGGAGTTTCTCGACATGCACTTGCTGGTTTGGGCGCCCGAATTCATCGACAAGGTGGCATCTATCGACCGTCACCCCGTTTACACCTCTTTGTCCCATGGGCTGGCTTCGTTTCTCGCCCACGAACGTCAGTTAGTCCCCAGGCTGGTCGATCTCAGCACCGGAGCACTGCAATGACCACCCTTGTTGCCTGTAGCGACCATGGCCATCTCAACGACCTCGAAATCGATGGCGTCCGAGTTGTAGGGGTCGCCGAACTGTGTTTACAGCCCAAAAGCATTGTTGCCCATGTGCCCGAAGATGAGACACGGCTCGTGGTCGGGATTCACCCTCGAGAGGCCCGCCTCGGTGCCGTCCAATCAATAGTGCGCAGACTGGGATTTGACCCGCTGGGTGTCGGCATCGTCGACCTGGCTGCGAGTACCGGAGCCACTGGATTGCAGACTTCGGTTCTGGCGACAGCCGCCAGAACGTCGCACTACACCGGCGCATCTCCTGAGCAGGTAAAGCTGCTGCCTTCCAATCGCACCACTCGTCGTGGCCTCCTGTCAATGGGGGCTCCCGCCTACACCGGCGCGCCCAAGGTCGTTGAAGATTCTTGTGTCGCCGACCAGGGATGTCGGCTGTGTGCGACCCACTGCCCGACCGAGGCGATGGTCTGGGAAGGCGGATCCATCCGCTATGACCCGAACACCTGTCTCGCGTGTGGGATCTGCGTGACGTCGTGTCCCACCGGCGCGATTACCAACCCCTCTGCCGACCCCAAGGCGATCGAAGCCGAAGTCCGTATCGCGATCGATGAGTCGGCTGCGCCACCCGGGATCCGGTACCGCTGTCGTAGCTCAATTGTCGACGGTGAGGCCGGTTGGTATCAGATCGAGGTGCCGTGCACGGGAATGCTCACCGTGGGCTGGCTACTCACACCACTCGTCCTGGGAGCGAGCGACGTCGAAGCCGTTCCGTGTCAAACGGGCGGCTGCACCCTCCACAATGATCAACTGCTCGAGGCGACGCTCGCGGACTTCAGCACTACTTTGGACGCTTTTGGGCTCGATTCGGACGACATCCCTTTCACAATCCTCGCCAACTCTGCTGGGGAGGAACCTTGGTTTGGCGAGAGATCCACCCTCCGTCTCATCGATCACCTGACCACCTTCCTCCAGGCCACTGCGGCATGCACCCTGGAAACTGCCGATGTGGGGACCATCTCGATGAATCCCGCCACATGTACTGCGTGTCAGATGTGCGCACAGGTCTGTCCAACAGGCGCTCTCAACACCTGGCTGGATTCTGATGGGGTTCATATCGACTTCGACCCGCGGACCTGTGTCGCATGTGCCCAGTGTGTTGCGACCTGCCCGGAGATCGAGGAGGGGGCAATATCCATGACGAGTGGCTTCGATGCCGCCGATTGGGCCGTCGGGCGCAGAAACGTCCGACATGAGCCCACACCACTCTGTGAATTGTGCGGAAAGCCAGTGGCCCCAGTCGCCATGTTGAATCGCATCGAAGACATGCTCGGAGCTGCCGGAAGAGAGACGATGGCGCTGATCAGTCGTCGCTGCATCGATTGTCGAGGACGGTGAGGTCTAGGAGTAACTATTGATCACGTCGACCCACATTCGCACGGTTTTCAGTGTCTAGGTCCGGCTCCGATTGGGTCATCCGCGCCTCGACCCCATCGCTCCAGCTCGACTAGTAGCTTCGGCTCAATGAACCTGCCGGATGGCGTCGTTACCTTCCTCTTCACCGACATCGAGGGCAGCACTCGTCTTTGGGAGGACGCGCCTGGTGCCATGAT
>CAXMPK010000183.1:0-2034 GCA_964195405.1 uncultured Acidimicrobiia bacterium | reverse complement strand
TCCGGGCGCGACCGCATTGACGTTGATGTTTTCCTGCGCAAGCTCGAACGCCAGCGTCCTGGTCATGTTCACCACCGAGCCTTTGGTAGTGCAGTACACCGAGAGGTCCGGCGCGCCCACGAACCCAAATGTGCTGGAGATGAGGATGACCTTGCCACCGCCCCTGGCACGGAAGTGCGGCACGGCCTTCTGAACCGAAAGGAAGTATCCCTTGATGTTGACCGCCAACGCCCGATCGAGATCCTCCTCTGTGACGTCGAGAAACGCCCCTTTCGCCCGATAAATGGCACCGCACACGAGGATGTCGAGGCCACCGAAACGATCAACGGCGGTCTCGATTGCGCGCTCGATGTCGGCGACTACACCGCAGTCCGCCACTTCTCCGACCATTTGATCGCCGAGCTCTGCCTCGAGCCCATCGAGCAAGTCACCGTTGATGTCGGCGACGACCACGTTCGCGCCCGCCGCCACAAGCCGCCGCGCCGTCGCCGCTCCGATCCCTTGTCCGCCCCCTGTGATGAGGGCTGTTTCCCCCTCGAAATCCATTCGACCTCCTTGCGTTGGCCCGAAAGTAGCGACATGGAAGAGTGCAAGGGTCCACCGAGCAGGAGAGGTAGGCCCTTCAACAGCTCTCGTCAGAAAGGCGGCTCGGTACGGGTGACTGGAATCAGGAAGCGCAATTGATGCCTTTGCCGGCGGCCCATCTGAGCGCCCTTTTGCGAATCCGACCATATGTCTCGTGTCATCGTCTGTCAGAATCTCTCTGTGTTGGAGTCAGAGAGCGTGCTACTTGCTAATCGTTGAACGACGTGTTGACGGCTGTTGATCAGATCGTCATCGGCGTCGCGGACCTAGCTCAGGCCGTCGAAACCTACCGGAATCTCGGCTTCACCGTCACGCATGGTCGGGGCGCTGAGGATGCGGGCCTTCAGGCCGCGTATGTGGTGTTTGGCGACTTCTACATCGAGCTACAGGGAATGGAGAATTCTCCGCAGTCAAAGCGCGAACTCGGTGAGGCCGAAGGAATCCGGCGAATTGTTTTCAGGAGTGACGATCTCGATGCTGAGTTAGCCCGGCTGGAATCAGATGGTTTCCGCATGTCAGACCCTGTCGACGATCCTCTCAATGGACCAGAAGGCTCGCTGTTGAGACGTACAGCTGAGCTGGACTCATACATTCCTGTTGGTCTTGTCGAGCATCATCACGCAGTCGGTGAACGGTCGGCATACCTTGGTGGCGCCTCCGCCCATCCCAATACCGCCACGGTCCTCGAGCGGATCTACCTTGCTGTTGACTCGATTGACCGAGAGTTGGAAAGGTTCGAACAACTGCTGGGCGTGCCCGCTCCTGAGCCGGAGATGGGCACTGTCATCATGTCACTGATGAGAGTGTTCTACATCGGTCGTGTCGGCATTGCGGTGGCGGAGCCCAGGGGTCCCGGTCCGACTGCCAACGCACTGGGTGCCAACGGGCCAGGGCTATTCCAGGTTCTCTTCCGTGCCGAGCATCTGGACAGAGCCGCCGCAGTGATGGTTGAGAATGGTGTACCACCGCCGACACGGGGAACGAGACTCAGTGGGGAAAGTGCGCTGTTGGTCGAGCCCGCCCACGCCTGCAACCTGTATGTAGCGCTCGCCGGTCAACCCTAGAGCTAGCCGGTTGACAGGAGCACTCTCTCTGTTTGACCCTGGTTGGACACCAGCCATTCGATCGCCCAAATCCCGAGCACCACGGGAGGCCTCCACATCCCAACCACTCCTAATTCTTCCCGCGATTAACACGGCTCCGCGAAACCCCTGGTCAGACACACTTGTCTTTAACGAGGGTTTTCACTAGTTGGAGCGCAATGAGCCGCACATAGCGACGGTTGTGGGTGGCCACTCCCTTCACGCTGTTGCGTGTGAGGTCTCGACGTCTGCGATGAACTCGAGGAGGCCCTTGTTTGTTGTTTTGCGGGTGTAGCGTCGCCAGCCAACGCCTGCCACTACCCACATGGACGGGACGAATCGCGTTTTGCCGACGGTGATGTGGAGT
>CAXMPK010000182.1:0-7250 GCA_964195405.1 uncultured Acidimicrobiia bacterium | reverse complement strand
AACTTGACATAACGTGGATTATGGGCGCTTGAGAGGAGACGTGCCACTAGGTGGTCAGGAAGCGCCTCAACGATCCGATTCACCGTATTCACTACCCGCACCGTCATGGTCCCCACTGTGCGCTCGATGCCGGGGATGCTGATATCGGATTCGGTTTCGCCACTTGCTGAGAGCCAGTAGAGCTCGTTTCGATGGATGGCTAGACGGTCGCTGGCGGTGCTGTCAGCCAACACCTTCTTGATTGATTCAGGTTCGGGTGTCGATTTGAGGAATCCGACATAGAGCCTGCCGGCGATCCGTCTATGACTTCATCGGGGAATGGGCGGAACAGTGAAACTGACCTGACGTCATCCGCGGTGCGAATGATGGTCGGTATCTCGAAGCCGAAAGTGTCGCGGGAATGCGTGTTCAAGCTCATCGACAAAGCCTTGGCTGAAAGGCCGGCCCATGTCGAAGATTACGTTGCCGCTGGCGATGAAACCTTCAGCGTATGACGCTCCCATCCTGGTGAAGACCTCGCAGAGGTCCTCATTCATCGCCCGCCGACCTGTGGTGTCGATGGCTCGAAGGAAGGCGACATGTCGCAATACATCAGTCACTTGTGCCCAGCTTTCATATTCTTTCGGAGCAGGTGCCGTCGACCGCGCCGCGGACGTACGTGGGCCAAAAGTCGTTCATTGCTATTCTTTTTTTGGGTGTCCTTGTGACGCGATCTCATTCGTAACAAGGGTGAGCGCAGGAGGTGCCCGCGCCATTCTGAGGAGTAACCATGAGTCAGTACCTGTTGTCTGCATATGCCGTTGGGGGCGATCCCCATGCATCAATGTTTCCTGAGGATATGCAGGCATTCATGGAGCGTGTCTATGCCCTCGGGCCAGAGATAAAGGCGAGCGGCACGTTCGTGTTCACCGGCGGACTCGATGACCCCGACGCCGCAACTCTCGCTCGTTCCAACGATGGTGACTTGGTCGTGACCGACGCACTGTCCAGGCTCCTGAAGCCGTGACCCGCATCGTCGACACCCGCCGGGATGCGACAGATGTTGAACGTGTGTACCGGGAGGTTTACGGCCAAGCTGTTGCGACCCTGGTTCGTGTTTTTGGCGATATCACCATTGCCGAAGACGCTGTCCAGGAAGCATTCGTGGTGGCAAACGACCGGTGGCGGAACGATGGAATTCCACCCAATCCGGCTGGATGGATCATCACCACAGCACGAAACCGGGGGATCGATCACATTCGTCGCTCGACTCGGGGAGTGGAGCTCCACGAACAGCTGGTCGCCCTTGAGGCCACCCCGCACCACCCCGATGAACACTGGGAGGACGAGGGACCCGTGAACGACGACCGACTACGACTGATCTTCACCTGCTGTCATCCGGCTTTGCGAACGGATCACCAAGTGGCCTTGACACTCCGACTCCTGGGCGGTCTGACCGTGGATGAGGTCGCCCGCTCGTTTCTGGTGAGTGAGTCGGCGATGGCAAAGCGCCTTGTCCGAGCCAAATACAAGATCAAGGCGGCCAAGATCCCCTATCGGGTACCAGCAGATGCCGACCTCCCTGAACGGCTTCGCTCGGTCCTCTCTGTGGTCTATCTCATCTACAACACCGGCGTCGACGATTCTGAACGCGCTGCGTTGCGGAGCGAAGCAATTCGACTAGCTCGAGCTCTGGTCGAGTTGATGCCGGACGAGCCCGAAGCGGCAGGGCTGCTCGCTCTAATCCTTCTCAGCGAGTCGCGGGCGCCGGCTCGCACAAACGAAGGTGCTCTTGTGCTTTTGGGTGATCAGGACCGAGCCAAGTGGGAGCGCAGCATGATCGATGAGGGACATGCAATCGTGCGCGCCTGTCTTCGCCGCAATAAGCCAGGGGCCTACCAACTTCAGGCCGCGATCCAGGCCGTACACTGCGATGCGGACTCGTTTGAAGCCACCGACTGGCCTCAGATTCTCGTTCTCTACGATCATCTGTTCGAGGTCATGCCCACTCCGGTAGTCGCACTCAATCGCGCCATCGCCGTCGCTGAGGTGGAGGGCCCGGAATCTGGGCTCGCGGCACTCGACGCAGTAGCTCCTGACCTCGACAACTATCACCTGTTGCACGCCGCACGTGGCACAACCTTGCGTCGGCTTGGACAGCCAGAAGCGGCCAGGGCCGCCTACGAACGCGCCGCTCATCTCGCCTCGTCGGGTGCCGATAGACACTATCTCGCCCAACGAATCGAAGAGTTGGATGATGAGGCTTAGCGTTCTGTGGGTGCGCCTTTTCCTCACCGAAACACGCCGGTTGCTCATATGCCCACTCCTTTGAGACGATTACTCGGATGGGTTCTCGTTGTGTTGTCTGTCTATTTCGTGGCGGTCGTTGTCTATTCAACGACCCAACTCGCTGATGGCGTCACCGAATTCACACCGTGGATGTTCTCGGCGATCCTCTTCGGTGGCCTCGCCTACCTCTGCGGACACTTCGGCTGGCGTATGACGCGAAAACCATCGTCCGCACCGACCGAGTAAAGGACGTCTATCTCAAGAACCAGCGGGCCCGACCGAGCATCGAGTACTGCACCTGGTCGCGCTGCCACCTCATCGAGGCGGTCTGGCACGCGGTTGAGCACCATTTCTGTGACTTCCGGGTGGGCTGGAACCGGCTTCCACACTCCAGACAGACCAACCAGCCTGCGCCGTTGACAAGTCTCTGCCTCATCAGCAAGTTCAACGTTACTGTTGTGGAAACTCTCAAGCTACAGCTAGCGTCTACGACTCAGGAATATCCACCGCTCTACTGGTGGTTTAACACTTAGATCGTCTCACCAGGAAAGGTTTACAGATGGCCACCGTCACTCTGACGAAAGACACGTTCGACCAAACAATCCGGGACAATGACACTGTCATCGTCGACTTCTGGGCCGAATGGTGCGGGCCGTGTCGCATGTTCGCCCCAACATTCGAGTCCGCATCCGAAGACAACGACGACATCGTGTTCGGCAAAGTCGACACCGAAGATCAGCAGGAACTTGCGATGCAATTCGGTATCCGCTCGATTCCAACACTCATGGTGTTCCGAGACCAAATCGTTCTGTACTCCCAGCCCGGGGCGCTCCCAGAGCCTGCCTTCCTCGATCTGATTGGTCAGGTAAAGGGCATTGATATGGAGGATGTTCGGGCCCAGTTGGCCAAGCAGGATGGCGCGGACCATGACCACGAGCACGAACACGAACACGCATAGGCCAAGGTGAAAGTTGATTCTGAGGAGGCGCCCCGTGGGTGCCTCCTCCCTGGTTTATAGGGGTTTGCGGTAAACCGAAACGTGTTGTTCCGACTGCTCGTCGAAGGGACCACGGTCGTACCAATCCCAGCGATTCTCGAGGCGAAGACCAGCCAAGCGAGCCATCAGATCCATCTCCGAAGGCCACACGTATCTGATCGATACAGGCAACGTGACTGTCTCACCTGAGGCGAGATGGTGGACCATATGACTTTCGATACTCTGCTCAACCGGGTAGTGAATCGATAGCTCGTAGCCATGTTCCTCGTTTGATGAGATGCTCAAGACTCCCATATGTGTGTTGTTCCCATCCCAACGGAGCATGTCTGGCACAAAGGCCTCGAGCACGAACCGTCCGCCCGGTTGGAGATGTTCGGCTACGTTGATGAAACACTCGACCTGTCTCTCCTGGCTGGTGAGGGCAAACAGTGTGTTGAAGGCAAGGTAGGCGAGCGGGAATGTTCCCTCCACAGCCACGTCTCCGATGTCGCCTATGTGGACCTCGATGTCCTCTCCCCCGGGTTTGGCTCGCATCTTGGCGACCATGTCTTCGGAGATGTCGATTCCGACGACCTCGACTCCCCTGTCGGCCAACGGAACAGCGAGCCGGCCGGTGCCGATCGCAAGCTCCAAAGCTCTCGGCGGTGAACCGGCGAGATCTGCGAGCAGGTCAATCGTGGATTGCTCCACTTCCCCGTAGATGTTGTCGTAGAAGGGGGCCCAACTGTCACCGTAGGTCTTCTTGTCATACTCGTTCATCTGGGTGACTCTGCCACACGACACGACGTCAAACTGTTCGATTTCCTAGCCTGGTCTGGTGCCCGGCGATCCCAACGTGATTCGAGATATGAAATCTCGCGGCATTTCCTTCGAGGAGATGGCGTGTGATCCAGAACTGGCAGACACAGCGTCATTTTGTGAGGCCTATGGGATCCCGCTCGAACAGTCGGCCAACGCCATCCTGGTGGCCTCGAGGAAGCCGGAGGGCCACAATGCGGTTTGCCTGGTGCTTGCCCATACCCGGCTGGATGTCAACGGTTCGGTACGGAGACGTCTCGAGGTTCGCAAAGTCAGTTTTGCGCCAGCTGAGCTCACCAAAGATCTGACAGGACAAGAAATCGGCGGTGTCACTGTCTTCGGCCTACCCCTTGAACTGCCTGTATGGGTAGACAGCCGCGTTCTCGATCAAGAGTGGGTGATAATCGGGGCCGGCTCGCGTTCAGCCAAGATCAAGCTCGATCCCAGCCAGTTTGAGGATCTCAAAGGATTCGAGATCGTCCCGGATCTGGCCAAGCTCTCCGCATCAGGCTGAGTTCTCCAGTTGCTTCCTAACCAAGAAGAAGTAGCCAACAAGAAGGATGACAGCAAAGCCGAACCATTGGAGTGCGTAGGCAAGATGAGGTCCCTCATCATCAAACTCAGGGAGGGCAAGGGGAACCGGCAGGTCTTCACCATCGGTTCGCTCCACCACGATATATACCGGTTCTAGCTGATAATCGACCTGCTGCTGGATCCGATCGATGTTCACACGGCTCATGACCACCAAACGACCGTCTGACGGGTCCTGTGGGCCGAGAGGAGGTCGTGTGTGTGTTAGCTGCACCCAGCCCTCTACCAATCCTGAGGCTGGAATTGGGACGGCTGGGACCGGGACAGCGTCCATATTGAGCGGAACCCAGCCACGGTTGATAAGCACGGCGGTTCCATCATCTTTTATCAAAGGTGTGATCACGTGAAAACCGGCTGTGCCGCGATACACCTGGGACCGAACCAAAACCTCACTGTCGACATCGAAGGTGCCGTCTACGTTGGCGGTTCGGTACTCAATACCGTCATAGTCACCGTCTGCCTCGCCAAGCAGGTGGTCTAGGTCGGTGGACGGCTCAGAGGATTGCCGCTCCCCCACCGCATTCTCTGAACGTCTCTCATCGAGCCGGTTCAACTGCCATAAGCCCAGCCAGACGAAGATGGCTGCCACTAGAAGCATCACCAAAGTTGCCAAGATCCAATTCGGCTGGAGCAGACGTCGGTCCATTCAGGCCGCTAGCGGGACTTCATCATCATCGACCATTCCACGCACCGCCTCTTCAAGCGATGGCTCCACGCGTCGGATGGCAACCGGAAAGGTCTCCAGTTGAGCGGCGGCCTGCTTACTGATTAGGCCTTCAGAAAACAGAATCCTGCTGAGATCGTCGGTCCAGTACCAAGGCACGGATTACACCTCCAATCTCTCGGGCCGTGCCCGAGAGCCGAAGTCGGCGGACGGGGCAGCGTCCACAATAGACCGACCTCTTTAGGCTCGGCCAAAGAGTTGTCACCCCTGAATTCATCAATGACCACATGCCTAACTGACGGTCACCGGTTCTAAGTCTTCGAGATCTTTCAGTTTGACTTGATCGGCCACGACCTCGATCCTGCTCTGTCGCCCATCTGGGCTTTCCCAGAATCGGCGTTGGACCGCGCCACATATCCACACTCGCTGGCCTTTCGAGCCTGGATTGTCGACGAGCTCGTCATCCGGGTCCCAGAGCGTGACCGGAATGACGTCAACCCGATGTCGCGGATGGTCGGTCTTTGTTGTCACCAGATAACGCATCAGTCTCGAACCGGAGTCGAAGACTCTGAGCTCAGGATCGGTCGCCAAACGTCCCCAAAGGACCATCAGATTGAGATCTACCTTCATTGCACTCTCCCCTACCTGCTTCGGGAAGTGCGGCGCAGTAGATGACTATGCCGAGGTGGTCTGACAGATTCTCGGCCAGGCCCTGGCCAGCGTCAGGTTAAAGCCTGACGAAGTTCCGAGACACCGTCGAAATCGGTCTCTTGATTCTCTAGCGCGGTTATCAGCTGTCGGGCGGCATCTTGATCACCGGCCTCGAGCGCTACTCGCGCCGCCACATACCAGCGCCGCAACTCACCCGGAGAAGGGCTGGCAACTAGACGTTTTGGTTTGATGATCGGCCAGGCTTCGCGGGGCCGGCCCTCGTCCAGAAGGAAAGACGCATAGACAACACGTGCTTCGTGAGAAATCGTGGCCGAAATGTCGTGTTCCTGAATGCGTTCCCAGGTTTTGGTCACGTCCTCCTTGCGTCCCAGAGCTCGAAGACAGTCCATTTCGACCGGCATGTGAATTAGATCACCTGAGATGCGACGGAAGGTGCGCAGCTCTCGAAGACCCTCTTCCCAATTGCCCGAACGATACGCAGAGAGCCCGAGGAGTTCTCTAATCGTCGATGATCGCGGCGAAAGTTCCTTGGCCTTGCGAAGTTCGGAGGCGGCAGCCGGGTAGCGGTCGTCGGCAAAATGCTCCATGCCTTTGGTGAGATGACCAATAGCCGGCTCGCGTCGGTCCTTGGGAGTGGATCTGAGAATTTCGTCACGGACCCACTTCGGAACCTGACCTGAAGACACTGAGGTGATCGACTTGTGGGGCCGCTGCGGTCTTTCACCGGGGCGGCCTCCAGATGAAGATCCCTGTTTCCTGTTGTTGCCGGTCCCTTTAGCCACAGAGTCTCCTAATAGTGAGAAGGCCATCACAATTGAAGGGCCGCCAACGTTAGTCAGCGACCCTTCGACGTTAAATGCCCGGCAGTGACCTACTCTCCCGGGGGACTACTCCCCAAGTACCATCGGCGCTGGTGGGTTTCACTTCCGTGTTCGGAATGGGAACGGGTGGTGCCCCGCCGCTTTAGCCACCGGACAAATCTCTTGTTCTCAAAGGCCATTGGGGTTCCATCGGAACTCCAATCTCTCGGGCTCCGCCCGAGAGGCGAGAACTCCATAGCGAGCACATCAATTGTTTGAATTCTTTATCCAAGCCCTCGGCCTATTAGTACCGGTCCGCTGAACGCATTACTGCGCTTACACGTCCGGCCTATCAACCTGGTCATCTACCAGGGGCCTTAACCCTTACGGGTGGGAAATCTCATCTCTGGGTGGGCTTCGCACTTAGATGCCTTCAGCGCTTATCCCTTCCGAACATAGC
>CAXMPK010000181.1:0-12416 GCA_964195405.1 uncultured Acidimicrobiia bacterium | reverse complement strand
TGACGCTCGGGGAGTTGACCAAAATCAGAGGCGCCTTCCACGAATCGCTGGTCGGTCACTACCATCAACGCATCGCCTATCCGAACTTCCCCGGTGCCTGATGGACGAACCCTCACCTGGACCGAAACCTCAGGTACTACGCCCCATATACGGTCCAAATCAGCTCATCTTCGGGGTGTTGTGAGCGTCTTTCTCGCCAACGAGCAATCAACCGACGTCGAGGTAGACCCTTTGCGGCATCTCGCCGAGTTGGTGGTGGCCGAAGAGGGGTATCCAGATTCGACTGAAATCACCATCCTGCTCGTCAACCCCCAAGAGATGGCTGGATACAACAAGCGATTCCTCAAGAGGGACGGGCCAACCGACGTTCTCGCATTTCCAGTTGAAGAGCTGCTCCCCGGTGTTGTCCCAGAACATGACGTTCACTGGCCTCCGATCATGCTCGGAGACGTAATCATCGCTCCGGCTTACGTCACCACCCAGGCGATCGAGTTTGAAGTCGACTTCGAAGACGAAATGGCGCTGATGGTTACCCATGGAATTCTCCACCTCCTCGGGTATGACCATGAGATTGACGAGGACGCAGAAAGGATGGAGCGGCGAGAGAGGGAGCTTTTGAACAAGGTAGGGAGAGTCCGGCGTTGACTCCACTACTTGTTGGAGGAGCTGTTGTTCTCTTATTGCTTGCCTTCTGGCTCCGGGCGGCCGGTACCGCAATCAGCCGTGTGCCGAGGGCGGATGCGCTGAGAGACGATTCCGATGATGTCGTCGGGGCGGGGACGGTTGCCGATCTGATCGAGGAGCGTGAAGTGATCACCCCGGCGGTCGGTGTGGTTGCTTCGGCGTTGCTCATTTTCAGCTCTGTTCTCGCCACGAGCGTGGTAGTTGTTGATCGGTCGGCAGGAGAGGCGGTGACAGGCGCATTTATGGTGGGGATCGTTGCCTTTCTGGTCGGCGACCTTTTTCCAAGACAGGTCGGCCGTTGGAACTCTCATCGCGTTGCCTATAGGTCCTCCAGGTTGCTGACGGCTGCGGTGACCCTCGGGGGCTGGGCCAATGACCTGTTGCCTGAGCCAGAACAAGACGGTCCCGACCAGGGCGAATTGGCTGAGGATGCCGACGAACAGGAGCGGGAGTTGATCGAGTCCGTCCTCGAGTTTGGGGAAACAATTGTCCGGGAGGTGATGACCCCCCGTCCAGACATGATCACCATTCAAGTCGACGCATCGATCGAAAAGCTTGTCGATCTTGCCACCGACGAAGGGTTTTCCCGGGTCCCCGTCTCGAACGACGGAGACATCGTGGGTTTGGTCATTGTCAAAGATCTTCTGCACATGCTCACCGACGATGATCGTCCGACGGCGGTGGCTGAGGTGATGCGCCCAGTGAAATTCGTACCCGAGACCAAACACGCCTCGGTGTTGCTTGGGGAGATGCAGACCACTCACATTCACCAGGTAGTGGTCGTCGACGAATACGGCGACGTTGCCGGGTTGGTCACAATTGAGGATCTGCTGGAGGAGTTGGTAGGAGAGATAGGGGACGAGACCGATATTGAGGAGAGCATGATCTCCTCCGCCGGCGACGCCTGGGATGTTGATGCCAGACTGCCGGTTGACGACCTGGCGGAAGCGGTCGGCGCCGAACTTCCTGACGACGAATGGGACACAGTGGGAGGCCTCGTTCTCGCCCTCGCCGAGCGTGTTCCCGAGGAGGGAGAGGTCTTCGAGTACCAACAGCTTCTGTTCCGGGTATCGAGGATGCAGGGGAGGAGAGTTTCACAGGTCACGGTCAGCTGGGCAGATCGAATCAGTCAACTATGAGGTCTGGGTTCGTAGCGGTTGTCGGTAGACCAAACGTGGGGAAGTCGACTCTGGTCAACCAGATGGTAGGGAAGAAGGTGTCGATCACTTCCTCTCGACCGCAGACGACGCGGAACGCCATTCGGGGGGTCGTGACCGGTCCTGACAGCGCCGATCCCCAGTTTCAGCTTGTCCTCGTCGACACACCAGGTCTCCACAAACCAAAGAACGAGCTCGGGAATCGACTCAACTCTATGGTCTATGGCACGTTGGCTGAGGCCGACGTGGTCCTATTCCTCATCGACGCAACCGCGCCTATCGGCCCCGGGGACAAGCTGATCGCCGAGCGTCTCATTGCGTCGAAGGCGAACGTTGTTCTGGGTGTGAACAAGGTAGACAAGGCGTCCAGACATGAGACGGTGGAGCAGCTGATCAAAGCGTCCGGATGGACCTTCGACGAGCTCTATCCGATATCGGCGCTGAAAGGAGATGGTGTTACCGAACTTGTCGATGAGTTAGCGAGTCGTCTTCCCGAGGGGCCTAGGTATTACCCGGAGGGGATGGTCACCGATCAGCCGGAGGGCCTGGTTATCGCGGAGATAATTCGTGAGAAATTTCTCGACCGTCTTCGGGAGGAGTTACCCCACTCGCTTGTGGTGAGGATCGAAGATGTAGAACAGCGGCCCGATGGCCTGATCGATATCGCTGCCGACGTTGTGGTGGAGCGCAAAAGCCAGAAGGGCATCGTCATCGGAAAAGGAGGAGCGCTCCTTCAGATCGCTGGGACTGAAGCTCGAAAGGAGCTGGAAACAATCCTGGGAAACAAAGTGAATCTGATTCTGCACGTAGTGGTCGAGAAGGACTGGCAGCGTCGTCCGCAATTGCTTGACCGACTTGGGTTCGAGAGTAACTAGACCACTAGTACGTCGCGTATCGTCCGGCCCATGGATCACAATCGGTATGAGTATTTGAGTCTTGATCTTCGGCCCAACGGGGTGCTCGCGGTGACGTTCGACAATCCAGAGAAACTCAACGCCGTCACCGAACGGGGCCACTATGAGCTTGTTCAAATCTGGCCCGACATCGACGCGGATCCCGATGTGCGTGTTGTCCTCCTTCGCGGAGAGGGAAGAGCATTTTCGGCGGGCGGCGACTACGAGATGATCGAGAAGATCATTTCCGACCCAGCAACCCATCGTCGGGTGTTGAAAGAGGCTCGGGAACTTGTCCGAAACATCATCGAGTGCTCAAAACCGATCGTCTCAGCCATCAACGGAGTTGCTGTCGGTGCCGGGCTTGCCGCCGCCTTGTTAGCAGACATTCCGGTGGCGGCTAGGTCTGCTCGAATTCTTGACGGTCATACGACTATCGGCGTCGCCGCCGGGGATCACGCCGCTGTCATATGGCCGCTGCTGATGGGCATGGCCAAGGCCAAGTATCACTTGATGACCAATCGACCGCTGGACGGCGAATCAGCGGAGAGGATCGGCCTTGTTGCGGAAGTGGTTGACGACGACGAGCTGGCGACTTTCACCGAGACTCTTGCCGACGAGTTGGCCGATGGCGCCCAGGAGTCGATTCAATGGACCAAACACACTCTCAATCATTGGCTGCGAATGGCTTATCCAATTTTCGACGCCTCGGTTGCCTACGAGTTTCTTGGCTTTCATGGCCCCGATGTTGCCGAGGGGATCGCGGCTTCGCGCGAGAAACGTCCTCCCAACTTCGCCTAGATGAGCGTCCGCGACTACCTGAGTTAATCGCCCAATAGGCGACACCCCACTAGGTGAGGTGGTCGGCGGTGTCGGCGAGCCCGAGGTCGCGGGCGGTGAGACCACCTTCGGAGTGGGTGGAGAGGGTGAGTGTGACTGTGTTCCAACGAATATCGATGTCCGGGTGATGGTCGGCTTTCTCCGCCTCCAACCCGACACGGGTGACGAAACCCATCGATTCACTGAAGTCCTTGAAGACGAAAGCCCGGCTGATCTCTTTTTCTTTGAGCTCCCATCCCGGGTGGGCTTCGAGAAAGGCTTCGACTTCGTGATGGGGAACAAGTGACATGTCATGAGACTACGCGCGACTCGGGATAATCTGGCTGGCTCATGGCCCTCCGTCACGATCAGGGAATCGTTCTTCGCTCTTACCCATTTGGTGAGGCTGACCGTGTCGTGGTTCTGCTCAGCCCCAACACCGGAAAAATGAGAACCGTCGCCAAGGGTGTGAGGAAGACGAAGAGTCGCTTCGGAGGTCGTCTCGAGCCGTTCACTCATGTCGATCTCGTCTTATACGAAGGTCGCAATCTTGACACGATCACCCAGGCTGCAGTGTTGGAGCACTTTCCGCGGCTCAGGGCCGATCTCGATGCGGTGGTCGCGGCCGGGACGATGGTTGAGGCCACAGACGCGGTCGCTCAGGAAGACGAGAGCTCAATACGACTGTTCCTTCTGCTTCAGCGTGGACTCAAGGCACTCGAGTCAGGCGAGGCCAGTCAGGATCTCATCACCGCCTTCCTACTGAAGTTGGCCGATGTGGTTGGGGTGGCTCCCTCTTTGCTGCAATGCGCCTCGTGTGGTCGACGTGGAGATCTTCACCGGTTCAGCTTTGGAGGCGGGGGAGCAGTCTGCGATCGCTGTCGAGGCGAAGGATCGGTGAAGCTGCGGGCCGGTCTCACCGAGTATCTGGCGGTTCTTGCCGAGGCCGAATTGATGGCTTTGCCCGATCGTGACCCGGCCCTCTCGGGGGAGGCGATGGGGATCGCTCGACGTTTCGTCGAATACCACCTTGATCGGAAACTGGCATCTCTGGCGGTCATGGAATGACGCTCGACCTCAGCAGAGTCGATGCTGATCGGATACCAACCCACGTTGGCTTGATCCTTGATGGGAACGGACGGTGGGCCAACCAGCGTGGTCTACCCCGAACCGCTGGTCATCTTGCGGGCGAAGAAGCGCTTTTCGACACGGTCGAGGGTGCTTTGGAGATGGGGATCAAGTGGGTTACGGCATATACCTTCTCCACGGAGAATTGGACTCGTTCCGGCGAGGAGGTCGAGTTTCTCATGTGGTTCAACGAAGACTTGTTGTCCAGACGTAGGGATGAACTACATGCCCAGGGTGTTCGGATGTTGTTCGCCGGCGACATGGACGATCCCCGAATTCCCGATCGGAACCGTAAGCACATGATGGAAGCCGAAGAGTTGACGCATGACAACGACGATCTCCACCTTGTTTTCGCCTTCAATTACGGGAGTCGCCGGGAGATCGCCGAAGCGGCAAGAAGAGTGTCTGCTCGGGTAGTCCTGGGGGAACTCCAAGTCGCCGATATTGATGAGGAGGTTCTTGCCAGCGAGCTCTATGTGCCTGACATGCCCGATGTGGACCTGATCATTCGCTCCTCCGGTGAGCATCGTCTCTCCAACTTCATGCTGTGGCAGGCCGCCTATGCCGAGTTCTACTTCCCCGGAATTCTCTGGCCCGATTTCGACCGGCATGGCCTGGTAGACGCCGTTATCGACTACCAGGCACGAGACCGCCGCTTTGGAGCGGCCGACGACAAACCGGATCTATCAGATGAACAGTGATATGCCTACATCTCATTGCCACCGTATTGACTAAGAATGCCAACTGGGCCACCGTCCAGGCCGAATATGACTGACGTAACCCTCGACACCATCGCCAATCTTGCCAAGAAGCGTGGCTTCGTATTCCAATCGTCCGAGATTTACGGCGGGCTTCGCTCGGCTTATGACTACGGGCCTCTTGGTGTCGAATTGCTTCGGAACGTAAAAGCCGAATGGTGGCGCTCGATGGTTCAAGGGCGCGCCGACATCGTCGGTCTCGATTCGGCCATTCTTCAGGCCCGTCAGGTTTGGCAGGCCTCCGGACACGAAGAAGTGTTCACCGATCCGATGGTCGAGTGCCGGAATTGCAACTCCCGTCACAGGCTCGACAAACTTGCCGACCCAGACAAATGCCCGACGTGTGGTGTATCTGGCCAACTCACCGAGCCTCGTCAATTCAATTTGATGTTTCGGACTCACATGGGCCCGGTGGAATCCGACGAGAACATGGTGTACCTCCGTCCGGAGACGGCCCAAGGCATCTTCATCAACTATGAAAACGTGCGACGGACCAATCGTCTCAAGCTCCCGTTTGGGATCGCCCAGATTGGGAAGTCGTTTCGCAACGAGATCACCCCCGGCCAGTTTGTCTTTCGAACGCGCGAATTTGAGCAGATGGAGATGGAATACTTTTGTCGACCCGAGGAAGGCACTGAATGGTTCGCGTATTGGCTAGAACACCGGGTCCAGTGGTACCTGGATCTGGGTCTGACCGAAGCCAATCTGCGACTCCGTCACCACGACTCTGATGAGCTATCGCACTACTCGACCGGGACGGCAGATGTCGAATACCTCTTCCCATGGGGTTGGGACGAGCTGGAGGGGATCGCCAACCGCGGCGACTTCGACCTCCGTCAGCACACGGAACATTCAGGCGAAGATCTTCAGTACTTCGATCAGGAGGCCAATGAGAGGTTTTTCCCTCATGTCGTCGAGCCGGCAGCCGGTGCAACAAGAACAACCTTCGCTTTCTTGATCGATGCCTACACCGAGGAGACGGTCAACGATGAAATTCGAACCGTGTTGAAGCTCGACCACCGTCTCGCTCCCTACAAGGTGGCGGTGCTCCCTCTGTCAAAGAAGGCCGAGTTGATGGAGCCAGCAAAGCGTCTCGGCAATGAACTTCGCAAGCACTGGATGATCGAGATCGACGTCACCCAATCGATCGGACGGAGATACCGGCGTCAAGACGAGATTGGAACCCCCTATTGCGTCACGGTTGATTTCGAAACACTCGACGACAGCGCGGTGACAGTCCGGGATCGAGACACCATGGTCCAGGACCGGATCGCCATGGACGGGCTTGTGGACTATTTGTCAGAGAGGTTGACCTAGCGTTTACGGTGTGTTGACACCCATTCGACAGGCTTTCACACAGGTGGTCATATGAAACGTTCCTGTTTAGGTTGGGCACTCGCGCTCGTGATTGCCGTCGGAGGTGCCGCGTTCGCCTGGCTCTGGTTTGCCGGTGGCTCCGGGGAGCCCTCAACCGAGTTGACAACGCCAACAGTCGTCGAAGCCACCGGGTCGCAATCGTTTGTCATCACGGCGGGAGATGACAGCTTTGCCAGTTTTGAGATCGATGAGGAGTTGCGGGGGACACCGCAGCAGGTTGTCGGCACCACTACGGAAGTAGCCGGCCAGGTGCAGGTGGATGTGTCAGATCTGAGCACCGTCCAGTTTTCTGACATCGTGATCAACGCACGTACATTCAAGACCGACTCGTCACGACGTGATCGGGCCATTCGTGGTCCGGTGATACTCAATTCGGCAAGCGACGAGTTCGAATTTGTAACCTTTAATTCATCTTCAATTGAGGGACTGGAAGGCTCCCTGTCCCCGGGTGAAACGGTCGAGTTCACGGTCATCGGTGACCTGACCATCAAAGGCACCACGAACGCCGCCGTTTTCGACGTAAGTGCGACCCTGGCCGATGACGATACGATTGAAGGTGTTGCCAGGGTTGTGGTTCTGAGGTCTGACTTTGATATCGCCATCCCCAATGTCCCGGGTGTTGCCAACGTGAGTGATGAAGTCATCCTCACACTCGAGTTCGTCGCCATTTCGGGTTGATCTGAACCCTCTGTCGTTCAGCCCGCTGTCCTATTTATGATCGACACGGATGGCAGACAGAGGAGACATTGATCGGGTCCGGGAGGCGACAGACCTCGTTGAACTGATCTCCGAAGTGACCAAGGTCAAGAAGGCTGGACGCTCCTACATGGCGGTCTGCCCATTTCACGAGGAGAAGACCGCTTCAATGTCGGTCGACCGTGGTCAGGGGCTCTATCACTGCTTCGGCTGTGGCAAAGGCGGTGACATCTTCCAGTTTGTTCAGGAGACTCAAGGTGTCAACTTTCCCGATGCGCTCGACATCCTCGCCCGCAAGGCAGGCATCCAACTTGTCGTCGACCCCGATGCGGCCCAGAAGCGGGGCCGCCTGCAAGCGGCGGTGGAGGCCATCCGACGCTCCATCGACGTCTATCACTCCCGTCTCAAGAAGTCTCCGGAGGCAGGTCCAGCTCGTGCCTATTTGAGGAACCGTGGCTATGAGGTCGAGATTATTGACGAGTGGAGAATTGGATTTGCCGGCACGGACTGGGACACGCTCACCAAAAGCCTGAAGACCGGTGGGACCGACGACCGAGCGATGACGGACGCTGGTCTGGCGCGAAGAGGCCGACACGGTCTCTATGACGTTTTCAGAGGCAGGCTGATGTTTCCAATCCATGATGTCCGGGGTGATCCCGTGGGTTTCGGTGGGCGTCTTGTTCGAGGGGTTGATCGTGAGCAGACGAATAATCCCGACGCCAAATATGTGAACTCGGCAGATTCGATCGTCTATCACAAGTCCCGGGTCCTGTTCGGAATGGACCGAGCCCGTCAGGCGATGGCTAGCCAGGGCCAAGCCGTGATCGTCGAGGGCTACACCGACGTGATCGCCATGCACGAAGCCGGGGTGGACACCGCAGTCGCAACATGTGGCACCGCCATCGGAGACGGTCACTTTGATCTACTTCGTCGATTCACGGAGAGAGTGGTGCTCGCCTTCGATTCAGACGAGGCCGGAGAGAAGGCGGCCCTTCGCAGCGACGAACTGGAGTCACCCTTCCGTCTGGATCTTGATCTCCGTGTCGCGGTTATGCCGGACGGTCTCGATCCCGCCGATCTGGTTCAAGAGGGTCGGGGTGATGAGTTGTCGAAGGCGGTTGCCGATGCCCGGCCTCTCCTCGAGCAACGAATAGATCACGAGGTCAATAAGTACGATTTGACCGGCCCTGAGGGGAGAGCTCGTGCGTTACACGCCGCATCCCGACAGGTTCTGCGCGTCAATGATTCGATCGCCCGCCGTGAGTACGCTCGCTATGTCGCGCGGCTGATCGGTGTTGATCTCGAAACCGTGGAGGAGGCCGTGCGGGGGCGGAGTGCCCGGCCAAGTTCGCCAGGAGCGGATACGAAGCGTCCTCTCGACCGTGCTGAGTCTGAGTTGCTGCGTGTCGTTCTCGCTAACCCTGCCGATCTGGGTGAAGTCCTACCGTCAGATTTTCACGATGATCAGCTTCGGGCGGCTTTTGAAGCCGCTTCAGAACCGTTGGCCGGGGCACCTCCGGGAACACCAGTGGATGTGACACCAGTATCCGACCCGGCGCTTCAGGGCATCCTGCGAGGGCTGATTATGGACGACCGTCCCCTTCTCGATTGGTCGGAAGTGCGAGAACGTCTTCTCTCTCGTCGCCTCGATGGAGAAATTGATTTGATCGAGGCAGAGCTGGCAACGCTCGAGTCCGGAACAGAAACCCATTCCGTTGCCCTCCGCAACTTGATAGCTTTACAGCTGAGGAAACGCACCCGAGGAACGAATGAGTGAAGATCTGACAGCGGTCACGTCAGCGTTGACCAAGCGTGGAAATCACCGCGGTTTTCTCACTATGGCCGAGGTCCAACAGGAGCTGGAAGACATTGAGGCTCCAGGCGAGGCGTTCGAGAAGGTCGCTGACGAGCTCCGACTCAAGGGAATCAAACTTCAAGAGGAAGGTCCGGACGTTCTCGAGGAAGTCATCGAGGTCAGTCAGATCTCGGTCTCCGATCCGGTTCGGCTCTATCTCAATGAGATCGGGCGCTATCCGTTGCTGACAGCGCAACAAGAGGTCGAGTTGGCCATGCAAATGGAAGCCGGACGACGAGCTCAGGAGCGTCTCGATATTGATGAGTCCCTCGCGGAGGAAGACCGATCGTTTCTCGAACACGAGATCGAGATGGGAGGGGTTGCTCACGGCAAGCTGGTGCAATCAAACCTCAGGCTTGTGGTTGCCCTGGCCCGTCGATACGTAGGTAGGGGAATGGCCCTTCTCGACCTGATCCAGGAGGGGAACGTCGGTCTCATGCGGGCCGTCGAGCGTTTTGACTATCGAAGAGGATTCAAGTTCTCCACCTACGCAACCTGGTGGATTCGCCAGGCGATCAGCCGTGCCATTGCTGACCAGGGTCGAACTATTCGGATGCCGATACATGTGTTGGATGCGGTGAACAAGCTGACCAGGACCCAGAGAGAGTTGACCCAGGTGTTGGGACGGGCTCCGACGTTCGAGGAATTGGCCGAGGATCTGGATCTCGAAGTCACCCGGGTAGTTGAGCTTCAGCGAATTGCTTTGGACACTGTCTCCTTGGAGTCGCCAGTCGGTGAGGACGCCGATGGGACACTCGGTGACCTTGTTGAAGATGTTGACTCGGAACGGCCTGCTGATGTTGCGACCTTCTCATCCCTACAGGATCAGCTTGCTGCTGCCCTGGAGGGTCTGAATGATCGGGAGCGGGAAGTCCTGATCATGCGTTTCGGGTTAGCCGACGGACGTACCAGGACACTTGAGGAAGTGGGTTCCCACTTCAACGTGACAAGGGAGCGGATACGTCAACTCGAAACCAAGGCGTTGGCCAAGCTTCGCCATCCAGACAAGTCAGGGAAACTCGAAGGATATTTGGAGAGCGGCTAATCGGACTCGGAGTACGACGCCCCGATTGGTAATCTATGGCTGCCGTTCCGGCGCCCCTTCCGCGGTAGCTCAATTGGCAGAGCAGCGGACTGTTAATCCGGAGGTTGTAGGTTCAAGTCCTACCCGCGGAGCGGTAGAAAACCCCAGCTAACCCTGGGGTTTTCTTAATGTTTAGTTGGTAAACGAGGCAGTCCGGCTACTGGCTGCATGTTCTTCGAAGTTGACCCGGCGTTTCATAGCTGAAGGAATTCAACGGTGGGAACAGGCGACGAAGAACATAGAAGATTCGTGATACCCCTCTCGCAGGCGGATCTGCATGACGCAAGCCACTTGGTACCGCGTCAATCCACACTCGCACCAGGTCAATCGTGTGTACAGGCAAGAGAAGGCAAAGAAATGACCGACCGACAAACCCCTTCGGAACAATGGGTTTGCGATTGGGGCGAGAGTTTCTTGTAGCGCGTTTGGGGTTGGGAAGCGTTTACTAGGTATGAGCAGTGGACATGGACGCCGTTACCGGCCCTTCTGAGTCTTTCCGTTTGTTCGTGAAAGAGAGCGAACCGAGGCTTCGCCACGCCCTGGTCGCGGTGTTTGGCCAGGAGCGGGGTTTGAGGGGTCGTAAAAGACAGGTCGGTGGGCACGCCTCAGTGCAGGCCGGGAGGTCAATCTCCTATCAAGCCACGCCGGCCGGTCCGGCGCGCCCGAATGACGGCAAAACACTCAACAAGCCACACAAACCGCGGGCACCGTTATGCAGAACCAACCCGCCGGGCGAACCCAAAGCATGCCACTGAGCCGTTATGTGCGGCTGGTTGTGACCGATAGCCCTGGTCCAGATGTGGTGTGGTTGTATCTGATTACGGACTTAGATTAGTTAGGAGATGATGTGGCTGTTGCGGTGAATGTGGACAACTTCGTGAGGGCGGAAACGGCAAGGATGTTCGATGGTGGGATGTTGAAGACGGGTGGGATAAACCGTTTCCATCATGAGCGGCTCCCTGTTCCCCTCGATGCTCAGACCGTCATTCGGATGAACCGTGACACGTTGTACAGCTCGGCCATGGTGAACATCACGGAAGGTGCAACCCTGACGATCCCTGATTCGGCCGGTCGCTACGTGTCGCTGATGGGTGTCCGAGGACCACTACGTCAACGATGTCTTCCACGAGGGTGGTTCTTACGAGTTGACGATGGACATGTTCGAGTCACCCTTCGTCGCCCTGGTGATGAGAACATTCCTCAACCCTGATGAACCCGAGGATGTCGCTGCGGTTCACGCCTTTCAGGACGGCGTGCAGGTGGAAGCCGGGTCCGATAAGCCCTATGGACATCCCGATTACGATGAGGAAACCCGCAAGGCGACATTCGACGCCCTCATCTCACTAGCTGGTGGTACCCCGGATGCGAGTCGAATGTTTGGAGCGAAGCAGGATGTCGACCCGGTCCACCATCTCATCGGCACCGCTGTTGCATGGGGAGGGCTCCCAAAGGAGGAGGCCTACTACATCGTGGACACTGAACTAAGACCCCCGCAGGCCACTTCACCTTCATTCTCAGAAACGTCCCGGTTGATGGATTCTGGTCGGTGAGCATCTACAACCGAGACGGATTCCTCGAAGCAAACCTCTACGACTCGTACAGCCTCAACAACGTGACAGCAGTCCTCGACTCGGACGGGACCACGACACTCAACCTTGCACCAGCAGACAGTGGACTGAATAACCACCTCTACGTCATGGAAGACTGGAACTACACCCTCCGCTTCTACCGACCCCGCCAGTCAATCCTCGACGGAACCTGGACAATCCCACACCCCGAACCCGTGAACTAGCCCGCCCATAACCGGCATTATTTATCCCTCGTGATGCGCTGGGACAGGCGTACATATGTGCCGTTATGCGCGTCTAGTCCTCATGGTTTGGCCGTCCCGTCCTTGAGACTCCGCAGGTAGTCGTATGAGAAGATCCCCGTTCGGTGTCCGTCGGGCCGGAACGTCAAGTTGAT
>CAXMPK010000180.1:0-19157 GCA_964195405.1 uncultured Acidimicrobiia bacterium | reverse complement strand
CTGTACCGGCCCTCCGACCGCCCGGGCTGGTGAGTCGAATCATGGTTGGGGGCGCGCCATAGATTTCCGCGACAGTCGTGGCGTGCTCACTTGCTACGACCAAGAGTTCCTCTGGCTCCAGCGCAACGCCCACCGTTTCGGCTGGGTCCACCCACCGTGGGCTCACTGTCGCGAGAAGCTCGAAGAAGCTTGGCACTGGGAGTTTGCGGGTGTGACCGACCCCACCCTCGTTGCCTTCAACCGCCTCGACCCATCCCTCATCGCCACCGCCGAGTAGGGCCAACCCAAGTAAATCTGCGAACCTCAGCTACTGCGACCCATATCCGGGCCGTATCCGCTCACCTTCAGACCGGTTGTCACATCGTTGACCACTCGCTCCGGATGCTCCGTGATCTCCTCCCAGGTAAATCTCAGAATCCGCCATCCAGCCAGTTGCGCGGCGTTGTCGCGGAGCCGGTCTATCTCGAATGAGTTGAGCATTGTGTGCCACCTCCGACTGTCGCCTTCGATAATCAATCGAGCATCCGGGTAGGCAACGTCCACGCGACCTTTGGTAGGTGACAGCCATCGAGGCCGGTATTGGCGGATCGGGGTTGGGAGACCTTGTGAATCCAAAACCTGCAGCAGGCGGCGTTCAAGCTCGCTTTCAGGTGCGGTGTATCCGGACTCTCGGGTGGTAAGGACCGCGCGCATCCGAACCGTCCCTGGTTTGCCCTGGCGTCCGATTTGCTCGAAGACAGAGTTCAGCTTGGTGAGCTGAATCGATCCAGCAGCCAGGCCATTGTCCACGATTCTCTCCAGGTGCCCGTCGCCAAGAACAGCCGCGAGATCCATCACCGTCCTCTCTTGAGTCGTGGTCGGTAAACCTTTGATGGTGACGATGTGGTTGTCAGTCAGATCGGTCAGCTGATGAACAGTGACGCCCAGATACTCTTTTGTCCGTCGCCTGGGCACACTGACCGTGGGTTTGACATATTTGGGTCGGTCGAGCCCGTGGATCAGCGCTGCCGACTGATGCGAACTGACTGCGCCGAGTTTGCGACATGCGGCGTGGAGCGCCACCAGGTGATCATCGTCCATGCCGGGTAGGGCATAGACGCCTGGTCCGGCACGACGGACGATCCCCTGGGCGACCATGCGATTGAGAGTGCTTTTGGGAACCCCAAGAGCTAGAGCCTCGGAACGTGTGACCACACCGCCATGGTTCCGGGCGTGATCGATGATGACCTGTATGAAGAATCCCATGACACCAACCTGCCTAGTTGTGCGACAGATCGCTACCCCTTTGTGAAGGTGAGCGGATACGGCCCGGATATGGGTCGCAGTAGCTGAGGTTCCCCGTTTCCAAACCTCTACCCTGCTCTACCGATGGAGAGAGCAGTACGTGTATTGCTGGTGGTCGCCGGGGCCTATGTCGCTGCCCAAATGTTGGCCGACATCGCCAGCCTCAAGATCATCAGCATCGGTGGCTACGCGGTTGACGCCGGCACCCTGATCTATCCCTTCACGTTCACCCTTCGAGACATGATTCACAAGATCGGGGGGAAGAAGATGGCTCGCACCATGATCTGGCTTGCCGCCGCCATCAACGTCTTCATGGCCGGTTTCTTCTGGCTGGTGGCGCGATGGCCTGCCGATCCAGAGGTTGGACCTCAACTCGAGTTCGGTCAGGTGCTCGCACCCGTTTGGGGAATCGTGATTGCTTCGATCGTGGCTGAAGTGGTGGCTGAGCTGGTTGACACCGAGGTCTACACAATCTGGGTTCGCAGATTTGGTGAACGTCACCAGTGGGGCAGGGTCTTGTCATCCAATGCCGTGGCGATACCGATCGACTCACTCCTGTTCGTTGGGCTTGCCACACTGTTCGGTGTCTTTCCACCGGAAGTCGCGGTCAGCATCTTCTGGCTGAATGTGATCATCAAAGGAGCGGTCACTGTGATTTCGATTCCCTGGATATACCTGGTCAAGCCTCAGCCACTCGACTCGGCGTTCCAACGCACCAGCCACTAACCTCATTCGTCGGCGGGCAAGGCTCTTTCTTGCCTACCCCAACCCCCTTACATGGAGGAATTTACTTTGGAGAACAGAACTTGGTGGTGGGTCGGCGGCGGTGCTGTCGTCCTTGCCATCATCCTCTTCTTCGTCTTTAGCGACGGAGACGACGATGGTGACACCACTACAACCGTCCCGGTGGCTGCTGACACCACCACTACTGAGGGCGACGCGGCTACTACAACAACAGAAGCCGGAGCTACAACCACGACCGCACCACCGCTGATCGGCGAAGGTCGCCTAGTGGGTATGGCATACGACATCGGTGGTCGTGGAGACCTTTCCTTCAATGACCTGGCCGCTTTGGCTTGGGACACTGGCAAGGAAATGTATGGCTATGACGGTGAGGAGCTCGTGCCTGACGAGGGTGGCGAGAACCGTGAAGAGAACTTGCGTCTATTGGCTGAGACCGGGCACGAATTGATCGTTGCCAACGGTTTCGCGTTCGCCAACAACGTGTTTCACGTTGGAACCGAATTCCCGGACGTTGCCTTCACGATCACCGACTCCTGCCCGGCTGCGGACGACTTCAGCACGGCGGAGATGGACAACGTACGTTGCATGCTCTTCGCCGAGCACGAGGGCTCGTTCCTCGTCGGCGCTGCTGCAGCCATGAAGTCCACCACCGGAACCGTTGGTTTCATTGGTGGTGTGACTATCCCGTTGATCGTGAAGTTCGATGCTGGCTTCCGGGCCGGTGCGTTGCATGTCAACCCGGACATCGTCATTCTCGACTCCGTCTATCTGAGCGACCCACCTGACTTCAGCGGTTTTGGTGACCCAGGTGCGGGAAAACTTGCGGCCGACGCACTGTATGCGCAGGGCGCGGATGTGGTGTACCACGCAGCCGGCGGTTCCGGCTTCGGCTTGTTTGAGTCTGCCGAAGAGAACTCGACCGAAGACCTGTTTCTGTGGGCGATCGGTGTCGATGCCGATCAGTTCAACACTGTCGGTGACAGCGCTCTCGCGGCGCACATCCTCACTTCCATGCTCAAGCGCGTGGACGTTGCCGTAGGCAAGACTATTGAGGATTTCCTCGAAGGTAACTTCACCCCTGGCCCACAGGTCTTTGACCTGTCAGTCGAAGGTGTCGGCTACTCCACCACCGGTGGCTTCGTCGATGACATCTCTGCCGAACTCGATGCGCTGGCTGCCCAGATCATCGATGGCACGATCGTTGTACCCGAAACCCTCGAGGGCTGACCTCGGTCGACCCTGCTAGTTTGCGCCGGGCTCAGGATTTCCTGGGCCCGGCGTTTTCTATTGGACTGAGATGGCCCAGGAATCTGCGATACATCTGAGCGGAGTCACTAAGCGCTATCCCGGCGTAGTGGCCAACAAAGACGTCGAGTTCGATGTCGGCGTGGGTGAGGTCCACGCCGTGGTTGGGGAGAACGGTGCCGGCAAGTCCACGCTGATGAAAATCATTTACGGGATGGTTCGTCCCGACGAGGGCATCATCAGGATCCGTGGCAAGGAGGTCCATTTTCGATCGCCAAAAGACGCGATCGATGCTGGTATCGGCATGGTCCACCAACATTTCATGTTGGCCGACAACTTCACAGTATTGGAGAACATCATTCTGGGATCTGAGCCGATGAACGGGGTTCAGATTGACTTCCAAACCGCTTCAGATCGCATCAAAGAGCTTGGCGAGAAGTACGGTCTTCGCCTCGACCCGGGTACTCGGGTTGAGACTCTCTCGGTCGGAGAGCGGCAAAGAGTCGAGATCATCAAGGTCCTGTATCGCGGCGCCCAGATCCTCATTCTCGATGAGCCGACCGCAGTTCTGGTTCCTCAGGAGGTCGATGATCTTTTCGACTCCATCCGCGAGCTCAAGGCTGAGGGTGAAACGGTCATATTCATTTCACATAAGCTCGATGAGGTCTTGACAATTGCCGACTCGATCACAGTGATGCGTGCTGGCGAAACAGTAGGCACCACCACTCCAGACCAGATAGATGCCGGCCAACTCGCCGAGATGATGATCGGCTCTGAGCTTCCGACACCGGAAACGAGGACTTCTACAGTCCAAGACGAGGTCGTGTTAGAGGTTGTTGAGCTGTCACTTCAATCCGAAGATGATCGTGATCTGCTGTCAGATATCTCCTTCACTATTCATAAGGGGGAGATCGTGGGGATCGCGGGTGTCGAAGGAAATGGACAAGCCCCTTTGGTGGACTCTCTGGTCGGTCTTGAAGCGACGGCCACCGGGGAAGTTCACTTGGCAGGGGAGGACGTCACCAACGACGAGGCCAAGGATCGTCGCGCTGCCGGTATCGGTCTCATACCCGAAGATAGGCAACGACAAGGGCTCCTTCTGCCTTCGCCGTTGTGGGAGAACGCCGCACTGGGGCATCAGAACGGTCCTCCGTACGCGAAAGGGCCGTGGATCGACAAAAAGGGAGCGCGGGCTCAGACCGAGGAAATCATCAGACGCTTTGCCGTAAAGGCTCCTGGTCCGGACGTCCCCGCCACTGCACTTTCCGGTGGCAACCAACAGAAGCTCGTTGTTGGGCGTGAAGTGATGGCCAACCCGAAAGTGCTGATCGCAGCACAGCCCACCCGCGGGATAGATATCGGTGCCCAAGCAGCAGTTTGGGAGGAGTTGAAGGCGGCACGTCAAGCGGGGATGGGTGTCCTATTGATCTCTGCCGACCTCGATGAATTGATTGGTCTTTCCGACACGATTCACGTTCTATTCGAAGGCGAACTGGTGGCCGAGCTCGATCCGGCAGAGGTCACCCCTGAGATCTTGGGGTCGCACATGACCGGCGCCAAGACCGAAGCGGAATCGTGAGAGGAGGCAAGTTCCTCACCTCGGTCGTCGCGCCTGTCATCGCCCTCGCCATTTCATTCTTGATCGCATCAGTGGTGCTCCGTTTGGTCGATATCGACCCGCTAACCGCCTATCAGGAGATGTGGACCTTTGGTACCACGACTGAGTCTCTGATCTCAATGGTCAATCGGGCGGTCCCTCTGTTCGTTTCTGCTTTGGCGGTGGGCATCGGTTTCAAGATGGGTCTCTTCAATATCGGTGTCGAAGGCGCCTATCTGCTCGCGGCGCTCGTCGCCGCGTACATCGGTGCCCTCTACTCCATTCCGGCCGTGCTTCACGTTCTTTCGATCCTGCTGATCGCGATGGTGGTCGGAGCTGCGTGGAACGGGATTGCCGGATGGCTAAAGGTCAAACGCGGGGTTCATGAGGTGATCTCCACAATCATGTTGAACTTCATAGCTTTCAGCCTCAGCGCCTACCTATTCCTAAACTATTTCCAGGAAGACACAGGTGGTTTGATTGTGGCTACCGCTTTGATCCCTGAAACCGGATGGCTTCCATCATTCAACCCGGTTCTGGGCTGGTTCGGCATCGAACCACGTGTCGGGTCGGAACTTCACGGATTCTTGCTGATAGCGATCGTTCTCGGTGTCTTGTATCACTATCTGGTCAATCGAAGCCGTTTTGGCTACGACCTGCGGGCCTCTGGGATCAATGCACCGGCAGCACGAGCCAGCGGTGTCAATCCGAAGCGGATGATCATGACGACGATGCTGATCTCAGGTGGTATCGCCGGTCTGGTTGGCATGTCGACGCTGCTCGGGTTCTCCCATCGCTACGTCCAGGACTTTCCGACGGGTCTGGGTTTCACTGGTATTGCTGTGGCACTCCTGGGACGCAATAACCCGGTTGGCATGGCCTTCGGCGCCCTACTTTTTGGATTCTTGGATCGGTCCTCCTTGATATTGGATCTCAAGGACGTCCCCAGAGAGATTGTCACCATATTCCAGGGTGTGGTCGTGTTGGCAGTAGTGATTGTCTATGAGGTCATTTCACGTCTCGTCCAGCGTCAAACCGTGGCGGCAGCCGCCAAGGCAACTGTCGAGGAGACGGAGGCAGTGGCGTCATGATGACGATGGCCCAGCGGCTGAGCGAGTTTCCCAGACGCAACTTGTACATCCTGCTCGCCCTGGGCGGTGTTCTGACCCTGACGGTGGCGGCCTTAGTGGTTGGCACCGATTTCCTCACTTCGCCTGCTACGGCAGGCGCTGCGCTGGTGCTGGCTGTGCCAATACTTCTAGCCGGTCTGGGAGGGCTCTATTCAGAGCGAGCTGGTGTGGTCAACATCGGCCTCGAGGGGATGATGATCGCCGGCACCTGGTTCGCTGCCTGGGGTAGCTGGCAGTTCGGTCCCTGGTACGGAGTGTTGCTGGGAGCCGCGGGCGGCGCCGCGTTTGGCCTGCTCCATGCCCTCGCCACTGTCACCTTCAATGTCGATCACATCGTCTCCGGCGTGGCTATCAACATTTTGGGTCTTGGTGCGATGCGCTTCCTGTCGTCCATCACCTACAACTCGGAAACCGGTGGCAGTGTTGTGCAGAGCCCGCCTGTTGAGGGCATTGGCGAGTTCAGTGTTCCTTTCCTCGCCGGAGGTGAATTCTTTGGCCGACAAACATCGGACATTCTGGGTTGGCTAGACGAACAAAACTGGTTCTTCATATCCGACCTCGCCGGGATCTTGGGCGGGTTCCTCGGCGACGTGAATTGGCTGATCCTTTTGGGCCTTGCATTAGTTCCCTTTACCGCGTGGCTGCTCTGGCGCACGGCTTGGGGTCTGCGGTTGCGCTCGTGTGGTGAGGATCCGTGGGCTGCGGAGTCGCTAGGAGTATCAGTGCTGCGAATGAAGTACTTCGCGGTTGTCATTTCCGGTGCTCTGGCTGGCCTCGGAGGCGCCTTTTTGGTTCTGGTTCAGGCCGGGATCTACCGCGAGGGGATGACCGCAGGAAGAGGCTTTATCGGCCTGGGCACCCTGATCTTTGGCAACTGGCTGCCGGCTGGTGTACTCGGCGGGGCGTTCGTGTTCGGCTTCGGTGACTCGCTGCGATTCAGTGGCCCTGATGTCGTCAGGGCATTCATCCTGGCGATCGCCATTGCGTTGATCATCGTCGCCATCTATTCGGTTACCCGCCAGAGCACACGTAGGGCGATCATCAGCGGCAGCATCGGAGCTGGAGTCCTGGTTTTCTACATGCTGGTTGATGACGTACCAGGGCAACTGCTCACCGCCACGCCCTACTTGATCACACTGCTGGTTTTGGCTGCCGCTTCTCAGCGTCTTCGAATGCCCGCGGCCGACGGCGCTAGATATGTCAAGGGCGAAGCCCACTGACGTTCGACGCGTACGACCCTGCGTTTCAAGCCGACCCATACTCAACGTACGCTGCTCTTCGTCATGAGTCCCCAGTTTTCTATGACGAGGTCTGGGGCCTCACATTTTTCACCCGATACCACGATGTTTCGGCGATCCTCAAGGACCGAGATCGGTTCGGTCGTGATTTCAGGCATCGGCTCGACATAGACGAGGTCCACCCCGATCTCTATCGACGCATCTACCCGCTGCAGTGGCCGACTTGGACCGAATACATCAGGGAGTCGTTCATCGATTTGGAGCCACCCCGCCACACCAGGTTGAGAAGTCTCGTCTCGAAGGCATTCACACGCCGGTCATCAGAAGCGTTTCGGTCTCAGCTCGAATCGGCAGCGGATGCGATTCTCAACCGTGTTCTGGAGCAGGGATCGATGGACGTGATCGCCGAATTCGCCACACCCATACCGGTGGCCATGATCGCCGAGTTGATGGGGATTCCATCGGAGGATCATCAGAGTCTCATCGACTGGAGCCGGGCGATCGTGACCGTGTTCGACGAGCAGGTAACCGAAGAAGAGGGTGCGTTAGCAGAGCGAGCCACCCAGGATTTCGTTGCGTACGTCGAGGACGTGCTCGTACATCGGAGAGCTCGGCCTGGGGATGATTTGATATCAGCGATGCTCGAGGTGGACGATGACGGTGACGTGCTAACTGACGACGAAATTGTCGGGACGGTGATTCTCGCCCTTAACGCTGGTCATGAGGCGACGGTCCACGCGATAGGCAACTCACTGCTTTCGCTTGCTCGCAACGCAGCGGCCTATCAGGATGCCCGTACGGCCCACATCGGATCAGTTGTTGACGAGTTGCTTCGCTACGACTCACCCCTACAGATGTTCGAGCGTTGGGTCCTGGAGGACACAGAGGTCGCAGGACACCAGCTGGAGAAGGGGAGCAAAGTCGGGCTGCTTTTTGGTTCGGCCAACCACGATGAAACAGTCTTTTCGGACAGCGAGCATCTGGATCTCAATCGAGCGCCTAATCCCCATGTTTCGTTTGGCGCCGGTCTGCATTACTGCGTCGGGGCTCCCTTGGCCAAGGTCGAACTCGAAGCGGCGCTGGCGAGGTTTGTGGATCGTGTGGCCGGCGTCGACTTGGTCACGGTCTCAGAGAGGATCGACAGTCTCGTGTTTAGAGGGGTTGGTCGCCTTGAGGTCACGCTAAAACCCGCGTAGATGAGCTGATGCGGCCCGGATATGGGTCGTACTACCTGAGGTTCGCGGTTTTAGCCGTCGGTGGTGGCGGTGGTGTTGTCGCTGGTGCTGTCGGAGGCGGGGTTGGAGGGTCGGCCCCAGACGGTGATCTCGGAAATCGCCAGCTCACGGAAGATGTTGTCGTCGACGACTTCGGCTTGATAGGCGCTCTGTATCGTGATCTCGATCCAGTTGGCGTTGACGGCGGCGTAGTTGATGGTCTGGGTGCCCGGGGTGTCGTCCAATTCGTGGGGTACCTCGGTTAGCGATCCCTGTGCGTCGATGGTCAGACCCCGCGCTCGGTAATTGCGCCGATATCGGGTGGGGTCTTCGATGTTCCCCCAATCGATTCGGGTAACGATCATCGGCTGACGGAAGAACAGCTTGATGACGATATTCCCCTCTTCGGCTTGGACGTCTTCCCAGTTGACCTGGTACTCGGCGTCGCTGCCAGAGGTGAGGTTGATGCATGTGAACGAGCCAAGGCCGTCGGGATCGCACTGCTGATCGAGGATGTCGATGACTTCGGGTGTTGTGATCACCGCTTCGGTTGTCGTGGTCCCTCCCAGTGTGGTGTCGGACGCGCTTGTTCCGCCACCGAACACGTTGAAGAGCAGGGCGATGACAATGACAACAAACAGCAATCCGCTGATTGCCAGTGCTGCCCGGACACCGGCGGTTGCCTGCACAGCGGGACGGGGTGCCGTGGGCAACGGGTCCTGATTGAGCCGAGCGCCACACTCTTGACAATGACGGTTGCCCGGTGGATTGCCGGCACCACATGATGGGCAGTTGATCTCACTCCCGGTGTGCGCAGGCGGAGCCACATGTTCGTGCTCTTCTTGGGACTCATCGGGCTGAACAGGTGGTTCGGCATCCAAGGAGAACTCCTCGTAGTTGCCGTCAGATCGGACCGAAATGATCTCTCCGGAAACAGCGGGGCGCCGCGGCGCCATCGGATCAATGAAAGAGCCGCAGTTGGTGCAAAACTGCTCGTCGGCGGCGACATCCGCACCGCAATTATTACAAGTTTGGGAGACCAAATCACTCCTTTGAGGAGACCACATCCCTCCGTCGGAGGTATTGTGCCATGCGTATGGCAGTCTTGGCCGTCAGAAATTATGAGCCTTGGACGGCCCTCTCCCTCATTGCGGGGCTCGTCCTCCTCATCTTCTTCGCGGCGGTCTTGATTTTCGCACTCCAGCGGGCCAATCGCTAACCCAACGTGGCATCAACGACCAACTTCCGTTGTGATTCCTGTGGTCATCATTCGGCCAAGTGGATGGGGTTCTGTCCCCAATGTGGGGCGTCTGAACCGTTGGTCGAAATCGCCACTCAAAACATCATCAAGAGCAAACCTGCCATAGCCGTATCGGTAGCTGACGCAACAACTGAGGTTGCTGATCGGGTTTCGACCGGTTGGGCGGAGATAGACCGAGTCCTGGGTGGGGGACTTGTCAAGGGTTCAGTAGTGCTCCTCGGAGGCGAGCCTGGTGTCGGAAAGTCGACGTTGCTGCTGCAGATGGCTGGTGGCATGGTGCGGCGCGATGCCCGTGTTCTGATCGCTACCGCCGAAGAATCGATCCAACAGGTCGCCATGAGAGCCAGACGTCTCGGGCTCGAAGACGAGAAGGTTGAGTTGGTGGCCGATGACAACGTTGATGCGGTTGTTGCCCTCGCCGAGCAATCAAGGCCCGATGTCGTCGTGGTCGACTCGATTCAGACCGTTGGGGTTCCCGAGATCGCATCGGCCCCAGGTGGAGTCGCCCAGGTGAGAGAAAGCGCATCTCGACTGATCCGACTGGCAAAGACCTCTGGTACCGCTGTGATCGTGGTCGGACATGTGACCAAAGAGGGTGGTCTCGCCGGACCAAAAATCCTCGAGCACATGGTCGATGTTGTTCTCTATCTTGAGGGGGATCCCGATCGCGGGCTTAGAGTTCTGCGTAGCAACAAGAATCGATTCGGAGCCACACACATGTCTGGCATGTTCGACATGCGCTCTGACGGGCTCGTTGAGGTGGATGATCCTTCGAAGCTGTTTCTCCAGGGTTGGGAGTCAGATGTCCCGGGCACCGTGGTCTATCCGGCGGTGGAGGGGCGGAGATCGGTATTGGTCGAGATCCAGGCTCTGGTCGCTCCTACCAGTCAGACAATGCCGCGACGGTCGATAAGGGGCGTAGACCCCGCTCGGGTAAATCAGATCATCGCGGTGCTCCAGCGACATGGTGGGCTGCAGACTCAGGATCAGGAGATATATGTGAACGTTGTCGGAGGTTGGAGACTCGATGAGCCCGGGAGCGATCTCCCGGTTGCGCTGGCAATTGCCTCCTCGGCGATGAATGTGCCACTGGGTCGTCTAGCGGCTTGGGGAGAAGTGGGATTGGCCGGCGAAGTCAGGGGAATCCCCTTTGAAGCAAGGCGCGTGGAGGAACTGAACCGCATGGGTCTCACCTATCGGATCGCCCCTGGTGGCGGTGAGCCAATGCGTCTCGTAGACGCCTTGGGCCAGGCGGGGCTCAACAGCGATTCCAAGTGATAGCCTGCCCTACGTGGGCGGTCCTTCGATATCAGAGACGCTGGAGCGACTTGCTCCAGGCACTCCGATGCGACGCGCCCTCGAGAGGGTCATCCAACAGGGGAAGGGTGGCCTGGTGGTGCTTGGCAGCAGCGCCGCCGTAACCGCGGCTAGCTCAGGTGGCTTCAAACTATTAGGCGCGTCGTTTACCCAGGCCCGGGTCGCTGAGCTGTCCAAGATGGATGGCGGCATCGTCCTTGACGATGCGTGGGCGAACATTCTGGAAGCCAACGTCCACTTCATACCCGACGGAACAATCCACACAGATGAGACCGGCGCCCGTCACCGCACCGCAGAGCGTCTCGCCGTGGAGACCGGAAAGCCTGTAGTTGCCGTAAGTGAAGGTCGACGTGTCGCCACCCTCTTCTATGAGGACCAGAAACTCGAATTGGCGCAACCAACCGAGGTCGCTGCTCACGTGAACCAGGAGTTGCAGAGTCTCGATCGACTTCGAGGACGGCTCGATGAGGCAGAAACCCGGCTCAATCGTCTCGAGGTGAGTGGTCTTGCCACCTACCGGTCGGCGCTGACTGTGCTCCAGCGCGCCGAACTCGTCGAGCGTTTGGGAGCACAGGTGACTGCTCGGGCGGTGACCATGGGCGAAGAGGCCCGCATTGTTCATCTCCAGCTCAACGATCTGCTTTCCGGAGTGGAGAGGACGATGCGTCTCGTCCTCCAGGACTACGTACGGCCCCTCCGGACCGGTGCGGTCGACAGGGGTCTTGCTGCAATCACGCAGATGCCTCCTTCGGAACTCGATGATGCGACTGCCATGGGTCGAGACCTCGGTTTTCCCGACCTCGATGACCCCGCCGAGGCGCGCGGTCACAGAGTGCTCTCGCATGCTGGTCGATTGCCGGACTCTGTGCGCGAGGACATCGTTCGATACTTTGGGTCAGTCTCAAAGCTGCTTCGGGCCAGTGAGGATCAGTTGATCGATGTCGAGGGTGTTGGCGGAACCCGAGCTGCTCAGCTTCGGGCCTTCTTTGACCGTCTCAGCCTCTCGGCGCAGGAGTGGGAGGGATTCGACTGAGTCGAGGGTTCGGTTGATCCTGACCCGCTTGTACACTGCGCCTCCGCGTATGGCAACAGCTACCAAGTATTCCGTGGGTGACAAGGTCGTCCATCCCCAGCATGGGGCCGCGACCATCAAGAAGAAGGTCAAGCAGAATTTCGACGGCAAGAGACATGATTACTTCATGTTGGAGATCGCCACCGAACAACTGACGGTGATGGTCCCTGTCTCGAAGTCTGAAGACTTGATCAGGCCGGTCATTTCCAAAACCAGGTCTCGTGAAGTACTCAAGTCGCTCAAAAGCGAGCCCGAGGAGGCCGGCAGCAACTGGAGTCGTTGGTACAAGGTCCTCAACGAAAAGATGACTTCCGGTGACATTTTCCAGGTCGCCGAAGTGGTCAGGGACCTTTCTTACGCCCAACAGACCAAGGGGATCAGCCCGGCCCTGAAGCGGATGCTGTCGAAGGCTCGTCTCACCCTCAGCTCAGAGTTGGCCTTCAGTCTTCAGGTGGACACCGACGAAGCGATCAAGAAGCTTGATCGCGCTTTGCCGAAGATCGAACCAATAGAGGAATGAGGGTCGGCTGGGGGTTTGACGCACATCCCCTCGACGGTGATCCGCCTCTACGGCTTGGTGGGGTCGTCGTCTCAGACGCGGTGGGAGTTTCAGCAACATCCGACGGCGACGTATTGGCCCACGCGGTCACGGATGCTCTTCTGGGCGCATGTGTTCTCGGCGATATCGGTCAATACTTTCCCTCAGAGGACCCGTCGCTCCTCGGTGCCGATTCGATGAGCCTGCTCGTTAAGGCGGTGACAATGGCGTCGGCAGCGCAGTGGGAACCTGTCCACGTCGACGTGACCGTGGTGGCCGAGGACGTGAGAGTCGCCCCCCATCGAGATGCAATTCGAAGTGGCCTCGCCGACGTCATGAGCATTCAGATCGGAAACGTCTCAGTCAAAGCGACCACAACCGACGGGCTCGGGTTCATCGGCAAGGGGGAGGGCGTGGCCGCAATAGCCATCGTGACCGTCGAGGCCCTGTCGTAACATCCGCCAATGATTCAGGTCCACAGCACGCTGGCGCGCTCTCTCGTCCCTTTGGATACCAGGGATGAGGGAAAGGTGGCCATGTATGTGTGTGGGCCTACGGTCCAGTCCGAACCCCACGTCGGACATGGGCGGTCGGCGGTGGCCTTTGATGTCATCCGGCGATACCTGACATGGCGTGGCTACGAAGTCACATTCGTGAGGAACATCACCGACGTCGAAGACAAGATCATCGCCGCCGCCCAGGAGTCGGGTATCCCTGCTGAAGAGTTGGCGGTCACGATGGCCAAGAGATTCGCCGATGGGTTTGCCGGTCTCGGTGTGCTTGAACCGGACGTCGAGCCCAAGGCGACGGAGAGTGTCCCGCAGATCATCGAGATTATCGAAACCCTGATCGACCGTGGACTCGCTTATGCCAGAAACGGTGACGTCTACTTCTCGGTGAGGGGCTATGAGGGGTATGGAAAATTGTCCGGGCGCAAGCTCGATGACCTGCGATCGGGCCATCGAATCGAAGTCGATGAGAGCAAAGACGATCCACTCGACTTCGCTCTATGGAAGGCGATGAAACCCGGTGAGCCGTCGTGGGATTCTCCTTGGGGGCCGGGTCGCCCCGGTTGGCATATCGAATGCTCGGCGATGGCTGGCTCGTTTCTCGGCAATGATGTTGACATCCATGGTGGCGGAAGCGATTTGATATTTCCCCACCACGAGAACGAGATTGCCCAGAGTGAAGGTGCTACCGGCGAGACTTTTGTCAGGTATTGGCTCCACAACGGAATGGTCAATCTCGGGGGCGAGAAGATGGCCAAGTCGACCGGCCTGATCGTTGATCTTGCGTCAATCATCGAATCCGCGGGGGGTCGGGCCCTTCGAATGCTGTTCGTGAGGGCCCACTACCGGTCACCGATCGAGTACTCATCCGATTTACTTAGTGAGGCGGCGGAGGCATTGGAACGTCTTGATCGTTTCCGCGAGCGGGCTACCGAGTCCTTCTCCTCGCCATCACCAGGAACAGCCGACGCCGTCGCATTAGAGCAATTCAGCGCGGTGATGGACGACGACTTCAACACTCCGGGGGCCGTGTCACTTCTGTTTGATCTTGTTCGGGACGGCAATCGCATCCTCGATGAGGATGGCGATGTGTCCGGGGTGGCTGACGCCGTTGAAGTGATTGTTGGCGTCCTCGGGATCGACGATGCGACCCAGCCGACCGCGGCTGACCACGTTCTTTCGGACGAAGACATCGAACGGCTCGTTAGTGAGCGTGAAAAAGCCCGTAAGGAGAGGCGCTTCGGAGATGCCGATGCGATCCGCGACACCCTGGTCGAAACGGGCGTGGCCCTTGAAGACGGTCCTCATGGCACCCGCTGGCTACGGACATAGGGTAGAAGGCCTCCACGCAGTGGCCGCCGCTGCCGAGGCCGGCAGGGTGAAGCGGCTCTACGTTGATCGGAGCCGAGGAACACGTGCTGATGTGTTGGCGATCATCGACCTGGTTGGGAAGAGCAAGCTGAGCCTTGTCGACGATCTGCGAAGGGATGCCCACACCGATGCTCCTCAAGGTGTGGCAGCTGAATGCGTCCCAATCAGCCCGGTGACCCTGGAATCCTTGAGCAGTCCTATGGCAGCATTGTTGGTGCTTGACCACATCGAGGACCCGCACAACGTCGGAGCGTTGGCTCGCAGTGCCTTGGCGGCAGGGATCACCGGGCTAGTCATGTCATCGCGCCGCGCGGCGCCCTTGTCATCGGTGGCCTTCAAGGCCGCTGTTGGGGCTCTCGAGAAAATGTCGGTGGCAATTGTTGGATCGATTCCTGAGGCTTTGAGCCGATTGAAGGATCTCGACGTTTGGTCGGTTGGTCTCGACGCCGATGCCGACAAATCCCTGTTCGAGTTGCAGCTGCTCACCGAGCCCGTTGCTGTGGTGCTCGGAGCTGAAGGGGGCGGCCTCTCTCACTTGACGGCAAAACGTTGTGACGTGCTGGCCTCAATTCCCATGACCGGTAAGACGGAGAGTCTCAACGTATCGGTGTCCGGCGCTCTTGCTGCGTTCGAGATAATGAGGGTGCGTGCCAGCAGTTCGGGTTAGCCGGTTGGAAGAATCTTCTTGCCTTGACCTTCAAGCGACTCGAAGGTTTAACCTCCTCATATGCACCAAGTTCTGAAAATTGGCGAGGCCGCCAAAAAGGCCGGTCTGGCACCCTCGGCTATCAGGTATTACGAAGACTCGGGGGTCCTTCCTGAGCCAGGCAGAACCGATTCTGGATACCGGGGATACGAAGAAGGCGATGTCGACTTGATTCGCTTCGTCGCTCGACTTCGAGCTCTTGAGTTTCCGTTGTCGGACGTACGCGAGATTGTGGCGTTGCGTCGTGATGGCAAGGCGCCGTGCGAGAAGGTAAGGGAAACCATCTCCAATGAAGCGGCGGCCATCGAGTCTCGGATCGCCGATCTGCAACGACTGAGACAAGAGTTAGAGATCCTTGAAGCGGAGGCCAGAGACTTGCCAGACACCTGGCCCACGGCGTGTGTCTGTGATGTCGTTGATCCAGCGGGAAAGAGAGGTTGAACATGAACATCACCCTTCAATACTTTGACTCGTGTCCAGGTTGGAAGGTCGTTGAGGGCCGCGTGAAAGACATCATCGAAATGCGGTCCCTCCAGGCGAGTTTGGATTACCAGCGAATTGAGACATCAGAGGATGCTGAGCGGTATCAGTTCGCTGGGTCTCCGACACTTTTGATTGACGGGCAGGACCCCTTCGCAACGGGTTCTCTGCCTGTGGGTTTGGCATGTCGAAGCTATCTGACCGACGCTGGACTGGCTCCTTCGCCTTCAGTCGAGCAACTCGAGGAGGCGATGGGTGTCTGAGTGTTGCGGCTGCTGTGACTCATCCGGCGAGAAATCGGCGGCCATCGACTCCTATCGAGTCGAAATAGACGCCGAACTCGAGCTGGTCAGGGGCGTCGGATTTCGCCTCATCCATGAGACCGGCGCACCGGTTCCCCTGTCGACTCTTGCCGCGAAAGCCAATCTCTCGGTGGAGGAGGCGGGGAGCCGTCTCGCTGAAATCGAAAGTGCCGGGAGAGCGCGGCGGGATTCTGATGGTGACCTCGTCGGCATCGCCGGTCTGGGCCTCGAACCGACCCGGCACGCAATTGAGGTCGATGGTCGAAAGTTCTGGACATGGTGTGCCCTCGATGCTGTGGGCATATTCACCGCGCTTGAAGCCACAGGAGAAGTTCGCACCCAACCACCTGGCGACTCGGACGAATTGCGGATTCGTTTCAAGAACGGATTGACGGAGTCTGCGACGGCGCTCTTTATCGCGGGCGGTTACGACGGGACCGACGTCTTTGAGACTTGGTGCCCCAAAGTCAATTTCTTCAATACATCCAAAGAAGCCGAGATGTGGTCTGCCGCGGAGAGGATGGACGGAGACGTGGTATCGATCTCCGAGATCTCCGAGGCAGCCGGCGCTATCTGGGCCTCCATCGTGAATGCAAATATGGCAATGAGCGGACCACGCAATGGTTGAGCACATCAGTCGTGATCAGCTGCGGCAACTGATGGCAGAAGATTCCGTTCAACTAGTGGATGTTCTGCCTGAGGCCGAATATCGACAAAGTCACATACCCGGAGCTGTCAACATTCCCTTGAGAACCCTTGCCGAAGAGACCACAAGGGCCCTCGGTAGGGACAAGCCGATAGCGGTCTACTGACACGACGGGCTGTGAGACATGTCCCCACGGGCCGCGTGCCGGCTCGAAGCTATCGGATTCGAGAAGATCTACGACTACGAACTGGGTATCGCTGACTGGAAAGGTGCAGGCCTGCCGACGGACGGTGAAGGCATCACCTTCCAGGTGGCAGCCGACGCGATGCGACCTGACATTCCAACCTGCGAACCACAGGAGACCATTGGTGCGGTGCGAGCCCGTGTTCAGGAAGCCGGTTGGGAAGATTGCATAGTGGTCGGCTGTGGCGATCAGGTCGTTGGCCGTCTACGGGCAAGGTCATGGAGCGAGGACGCTTCAGTGATGGTCGGTGACGTGATGCAGCTGGGACCGGCAACGGTCAGACCCAATGAGGCTCTGGGCAAGCTCGTGACGAGGATGGATCGCCGACCCACTTCTCTGATCGTTGTAGCTACGCCGCAAGGCGGCTTGCTTGGAGTGGTTCTGAGAGAGGACGCCCATCGTGTTTTGAGCGGTGAACCTCCTGAGATGGTGTGGGTCGAATGTGCGGGCTGCCCCGGCCAGTGGCGGCCCTTGGTTTAGCCGCGGGGTGAGCCGCTGGTCCGTCGCTGACGTGCTTCGACTCCGTCGATGGGAGAGAAGATCGGGCAGGCCATGCGGTCATCTCGTCTTGTGACCCAATTGGAGATTGCAAGGATCTCGCAACCCGGATAGCCGCGGGCGGCGGCGAGGAGCATCGAGACGCCGTAGAAGATGAGGGCGGGCGTGGTGATGGTCAGCAACAGGACTGCACCGACTCCATAGTTGATTGCATAGCCGGTGGTGCCCAATAGACGCAGCCCGGGAGCGTTCCGCCCACGTAGCGCCAGCACGACAACAACGCTCAGCGGGAGTAGCACCAAGGCCACGGCCCAATCAGCCAGATCGATTCCCCTTCCAATAGCAATGACCAGAAAGAGAGATCCGAGACCGATTCGCGCCACGGTGCCCCAGGGCCCGATCCGTCTTCGCGACGGAGGGATCACCAACTTGGGTTCCTGCGCTTGGCTCATGCTGACTTTGAATTTATCACCCAGTTCGACTTGTCCAGAGTCGAGCCGCGGACAGGATTTGAACCCGTGACCACCTGATTACAAATCGGCAGGTCTTTTGCCTTCTACCAGGTGTTATGTGTAAAGCAGCAATAGTTGTGTCTACCAGGGGTCACACGCTGAGGTCCGCCTGTCTCGGCAGATTGGCAACCTTGCCGTCCGAATCTCCATCTTCGGCGTCTGCTGCCGCGAATTTCTTGTCCATTTTTTCGGCAAGCTCCTCCAAGTCGCTGTCGAAGAGGCTCGCATACGTGTCCAGCGTCATCTTTGCGCTCTTGTGGCCCAGCATTCGTGTTACAGCCAGCACCGAAGCGTCAGATGAGATAGCGAGTGATGCGGCGGTATCTCGAAGGTCGTGTATCAAAAGACCTTCAGGCACGCCGGATGCCTCGCATGCAGGCGTCCACACGGAGCGCCGGAAATTCGATACTCGTAGCGGTCCCCCTCTCAACGCAGTAAAGACCAAGTCGTCTCCTGCCAAGCCCTCGACGTGGTTGGCAAGCCGTTCACTGAGGAACCGCGGGAGGATCACCAATCGCGTTTCATGGGTTTTTGGAGTACCCCAAATGAGCTTTCCGCCTACCTCGGTGGCGGACTCTGAAATGTGCACCCTGCCGCGGTCGCCGAAGGACTTCCGGCGGAGAGCCACGGCTTCACCCCATCGAAGTCCGGAGTATGCGAGAAAGCGAACGAAGAGTCCGGCACCAGATTGCCTTGCCTCGGCTGCCGTGGCCAAGAGCGAAACCTGTTGAGCGGTGAGGAACAACTGACGACGTGGCTTGACACTCGGCGTCTTGACATGGGCAGTCGGATTTCGAGGGATCAGATCATCGCCCACCGCCTGTTCGAGCATGGCGTGAAGAACCTGACGGTTCTGGGTTATGGTCGCCGGCGACTTGCCTTCCGCTCCCATGTCGGCGATCCAGGAGCGCACCTCAGCGGGAGTGATTTGGTTGAGTTGGTGAGTTCCAAACTGGGGAAGTACGCGAGACCTCAGGAGAGACTCGTAACCGGCGATCGTTTTTGGTTTCAGCCCCGTGAGGCCGCGCAGCCATGACTCCGACCATTGAGAAAGAGTTGTGGACCCTGCTTTTGGATCCCTCCATTCGCCTCGGTCGTGGTCAGTCTCTTGGTTCCTCAGCCAGATTTCGGCCTCGCCCCTCTTGGAGAACGACTTCGACTCCTGCTTCCCGTTGTTCCAGTACCTGGCCCTATACGGACGATTGGGTCGATCTTTGAGCTTCTGAATGCTTCCCATGGCGCGCCTTCC
>CAXMPK010000179.1:0-6319 GCA_964195405.1 uncultured Acidimicrobiia bacterium | reverse complement strand
CGTCCCAGTGGGCTACCACCGTCGGCCAACGGTCCGCCTTGGTCGAATCCGCCTCAACCGTGTCCTTAAAAGAGAACAACGTCTCCTGTTTCATGTCATTGACGATGGGCATGAATGCACCTCCTCTCCTCGACACTACGCGTCGAGTAACACCCCAGACGGCCGCACATTTGGCGGTTGCGGATCATAGTTAGCGACCATATCGATTCAGAGTCGTCCGAGTTTGCCGCGTCATCTAGCGTTCTGTCTCTGAGACGAGCTGGTTCCAAACCCAGTGCGTGTCATGCCGAAGGAGGTCTCTTGGAACAACAATCGGAACGAATCCACCCGAGTGTTGATACGTCGGCTGCCGAGTTCCAGGATTACGACGGAGACCTTGCTGTTTCGAGTTCCGACTTCGATTTCAGTCAGCTAATCAGCCCCGCTTCGCTGAGGGGTGTCGCGGCGATCGTGGTCAGCCTGTTGGTTCTCCAGGGACCAGACAGATCGCCCAAGACTCTGGGTGTCCTCGTTGCGATCATTCTGATTGCCTGGTCCGCTGGTGGAATAGTTCAGCTTCGCGATGAGAGTCACAGAACGGCGCTGAACATCGCTCGCGTGACCGTCCTACTGATCCTCGCCGGTGGATTGCTCGTTTGGCCCACCTTTTCGGTTGAACAACTCGGGCGCGCTGCGGGAATAGCACTAATCGTTGGAGGTGTGTTTAACGGCGTCAGAGTGGTCTCACGCGTCGAACAGGGCCAGAGGCTCGAGCCTTTGATTGGAGCGATTCTCTACATCGCGATTGGTATCGCGTTGATCCTCTCTCCGCAGGCAATCCTCGGCTTGGCCATCCTCTCCGTGAGCACATATTGGTTCATCGCAGGTGTGCTCACGGTTGTTACGAACATACGCAGGGATGACGAGCGACAAGTGGAGCCTTCTAATACTTGGCGAGAGTTCCTCACCTGGATACAGACTCGGCCAAGTACGGCAGATGACCGACTCCAGCTTTATCAGAAGATCTTCTACGAAGGGAATGAAGCTCCACGGCGACTCTCGCGGTTCTTCGTGCTGATGGGGTTCGCAACGGCGATCGCGACTTGGGGGATCATCGCGGACTCGACCGCTGTCGTTATTGGAGCAATGCTTGTAGCCCCGCTGATGACTCCGCTGATGGGCACATCGCTGGCGATGATTATGGGCTGGCCGAAACGAGCCGGAATCTCGTTCACGGTGGCCCTCGGAGGGGTTCTGCTTGCAGTCGGGTTGGCCGTGATTTTCGGATGGGTGTACTCACTGGAGATATCGGCCGAATTGAACAGTCAGGTCTCCTCGCGGGTCGGACCGACTCTTGTTGACCTGGCTATTGCAGTCTTCGCCGGAGGGGCCGGTGCCTTCGCGTTATCGCGACCCGACGTATCAGACTCATTGCCCGGCGTCGCAGTCGCAATCGCACTAGTTCCGCCTCTTGCGGTGATCGGCCTAATGATCTCCGAGAACAATTGGGACGAAGCCGCCGGTGCATTGCTGTTGTTTGTCACCAACATGGTGGCAATCCTCCTCGTCGGCGCTCTGGTTTTCATCCTCGAAGGCGTTGTCCCCGTTGTTCAACTCTCACAGAACAAGAGATGGGTAAAGCTGGGTGTGGGCATGGTTGGAGCGTTGGCACTCGTTGTTATCGGTGTCCTTGGCTTCAGCTCGACCACCTTTGCTGCCGAAATAACCGGCACAGCGAGAGCCACCGAGGCGGTGGACTTCTGGATCGACGGAACAGACCTCGAACGGGTCGATGTGGAGATCAGCGGGGATTTGGTCACGGTGACGATCGCCGGTTCCGATCCGGCTCCCTCGGCTGCGGAACTCGCCTCAGAATTAAAGACAGCGCTAGGAAAGCCCGTGAACGTCACGATCAAGTTGGTCCCAATCACGATCATCGAGCACCAAGCCACCAACTAAACCTCTTCCGCGGGCGAGCCGACCCGTTTCATTGGATCGGGTCGGAAGGGTTCCCTAGCGGACGGCGGTTACGCATGGAATTCCAGACCAAACCCGCAGCGACGGCAACCATCACAAAGGCTATCGTGATTGGTCCTGCCTTGGTTGGGTGCCTCCGCAGGATCACTCTGCGCCTATACGAAGGCCGGAGGAAGTACCAGTCTTCGTCCCGATTGTTTCCGTTCATCGAGCAGAGTCGCGACTTCATCTTCGAGCTGATCAATTCGCACGTTCAGCTCGGGCGAGCGGGTCTCCGGAAGGCTGACTCTTCTTCACGTTCTCATCATGACGTGGCCCGATCTCGATTGCCTTTTCCGAATTTCTGGGTGATTGCGACTCCATGGCGACTACTGAGGCTGCTACAGGATCGCCCACGAATCACCCGCCCATAACCGGACCGGTTATGTGCGGGGTTCAGGCGACGTGTCTGGCAGTCCAGCCAACGACAAGGTCGAAGTAGCCACTGACCATTTTGCCCGGTCCGTGTTGTATCCGGTGGTCCCCATCTGGGAAGACCACGACCGCCGCATCCGGGTTTCCGGCTCGCTGAAGGGCCTCACCTGATTCTTGTGCGCTCTGCCACGGCGGTAGCAGCACGTCACGACCCCCGTAGACCGCCAGAAACGGGCATCGAATCTTTTCTAACGCCTCGATAGGTTCGTACTCCTCGATCACGAATCTGGATGCAAGTCGCCATTCGTCCTCGTCGTCGATAGTCATGTAGCCGTACCAGGACTGGCTTCTCGCAGGTTCCAACAACCGAGCCTCAACTGCCTCATACGAAAGCCCTTCCCTGGCTGCATCGTGGACGCCGGTGACAAACGCCATCGCCAACCTGATGTCGGCCTCTGAGTAATCCTCCGCTCGCATCGAGTGTTCACACCCGTACAAATCCTGAGCCGGGAGGTTGATCGAAGGACCAGAATTGGCGATACCGAACGGCAAATCGTCAAGGCGGCTCGCCAGCATCTGAACGAGCCACCCGCCTTGGCTCTGACCCCAAACTCCCACCTGTTCGGCTGCGACCTTGGAGAAACGGCGAACTTCATTCACAGCCGCAATCACTTGATCGGCTCTTGCTTCAAGGGCGTAGTCCCGCCAATCGCCGGTGGATTCGCCACAACCTGGTTTATCGAAGGCGAACGTTCCGATTCCACTCATCAAGAAGGCGTCTTGGATCGCCGGGAAATATCCGTTGCTAGTGCGATCAGACGGGCCAGACCCTTGCATCATCACAACGACAGGATGAAACCGATCTGCATCAGGCAGATGGAGAGTCCCCACCAGTGTGAGACCGTTCCAGGCGAAGGCAAAGATGTCTTCAGTCATCCCGGCCCCACGCTATCCCATGCCCCTAGCACCCGCACATAAGTCGCTCTTCTGCTGTATCAATGGGTGGGTTGGGGAGGGTTGATACGGGTTGCACCCTGTCTCTTTCATGTGGCTTTATGGCTCATCCCTGTGGCACTAGCGAGAAGAGCTGCCAATCGCCTTGTATGCCTTTGAGCGTGTGGTTTCCACGGTCTTGGAAGGCGATGTCCGAGCCTACGACCAGGTCGCGTACCGTTCGTGAAACCAGGATCTCGCCGGCTTCTGCTTCGGCCATGATCCGTGCGGCAAGGTGTACGGCGATTCCGCCGATCTCAGTTCCGCGAACTTCTATTTCTCCGGTATGGATTCCCACCCGAATACGGAGATCTTCTTTCGAAATCTCATATTGGAGTTCGGTCGCTGCGCGGATCGCTTGGCCCGGGCCGTCGAAGGTGGCCACGATGCCGTCGCCAGTCGTTTTCACAAAGTGGCCTGTGTGGTCCGCGACTATGACTTTGGCGGTGTCGTCGTGGAGATCAATCAGGGCACGCCAACGGCGATCTCCAAGGCCCTCGGCGGTGCGGGTCGATTCAACGATGTCGGTGAACAGAATTGTGGCGAGCTGCCGATTCTTGGGTGCCTTTCTTCGATTTCCGGTCAAGAACTCCTCGAAAGTGTCCAGGAATAGGTCTGGTTGATCCCAATAAGGGGAAACGTCACCACCGGGATGCTCGACGAGGACGGCACCGTCGATATTGGAGGCTAGATATCTTCCCCACTCTGGCGGGAAAAACTCGTTTTCGGTTCGATGGATCACCAATGTCGGGACCCTGACTGCTGGCAACAGATCACGGGCATCCATTGCCCATTCGGCCTCTATGTACTTCTGAATGGCGCTTGGGCTACTTATCGATCTTTGGACCTTGCTGTACCAACTCCGGAATCGATCGTCCCCCGCGCGGCTTGGAAAAAGGAGGTCAAGCACATCGCCCCTGCCCCATCCTTCCCGAAACCGGTTCTCAAAATCCTCCATCGCCTGCTCAGAAAATCCAATCGGGTAGTCATGATCCTCCAGGTATCGAGCAGTCGTCTGATACAAGACAAGGACCCTTACCCGATCGGGACGGGTGGCAGCAAAAAACATGCCGGCGGGGCCAGCCCCACCGGCAGCAACGATGGCCGCTTGGTCGGAGCCGACAGCATCCATGACACATTCGATCTCGTCTGCAAACGATTCCCACGGCGGCAAAGCATCAAGTGGGATCGAGTCCGACGCTCCAGCACCCCTCCGGTCAAAGCGAATAACCCGTGCATAGCTGGCCATCTGTTGATAGAAAGCCCGGATCGCAGTGTCCTCCCACTCGATGTCAAACGAGCCCCACCACCCAACAGTGAGGACAACATCAATAGGCCCCGCGCCAATGACCTGGTAGGCGATCCGATCGTCCCCAAGTTGGGCGTACCCAGTAGTGAAATCCATCCTTTCTCACCCTACAGATCGGCTCGGTGACCCCTCCAACGGGTCAGAATCTGCTCTCGCAGAGACAGGATGTTCGAAGCCTTCTCTGAGGCTGGGCGCTTCGATTCCTGAAATCGAGCCACCCATAACCGGCATATGTGTGGCTCCCGATATCGAGTCGAGGTGTCGCGAACGTTCCTCAGGGAGATAAATCCGTGGATGATGTCGAAGTACGGCGCTTCCACTCGACATCAGATTGAAGGACGGCCCAGAAGGGGTTGTCGGTTATCAGAGGAGTGTCAAATGTCGAAGTTCGTGCTCACCTACCACGGTGGTGCAATGGCGGAGACCGAAGAAGAGCAGGCCACAGTGATGGCAGCGTGGGGCGCGTGGATGGAGGGTCTTGGCTCTGCCTTGAAGGATCCTGGCAACCCGGCGGGTGCCTCCAAGACCATCGGCTCCGACGGCTCGGTAAGTGATGGTGGCGGTTCAAACCCGGTGACCGGGTACAGCCTGATCGAGGCAGGATCATTGGACGAGGCAGTCACGCTGGCCAAAGGAAACCCGGTCCTCGAGTCGGGCGGCTCAATCGAGGTCGTCGAAGCCCTCGAAATGTAGACAATCGCACTGCAGGCAGACCCCCCAAACATTTCTACGGGGGTCTGCTCAAGTAGCCCTCAGAGGTTCATGTCAAACCGTCCATAAGTGCTGTGATGTGCGACTGCTATCGAATCATCTCGCCAAGGGCTGCGAATCTGAGCATGTGCGCCTGACCGGCGTGAAGTGCATACTCATCGATCATTTTCACCAGTGTTGCCCGAAGGGTTCGCCCGGTGCCATCTCCGTTGGAGTCGAGGGACGGCATTGCAGATATTGAGCGGTTCGCCTTATCGACTTCCGAAAAGTACAGGTGAAGGTCCTCCTCAATGGTCGAAACCGAACCACCCGCATAATCGTCTTCTCCGTAGACCATCAGGTAGTCGCCTCCGCCGAGTCCCCACGTCACATAGTGATGTTCCATCTGGGTCATGTGGCGGACCAAGCCAATCACGGATAGCTCGACGGGCGGGATCGACCATGCAACGAGCTGTTCTTGAGAAAGGTCACGCAACTTCCGAACGAACTCATGACGCTGAAAGTCGAGCCAGGATTCCAAAAACGCCCTCGGCTCCGCATTCGGGTCCGGCTCCTCCCAAGCGGAGAAATCCACATCGCTCAGAATCTCGATGCTCATCGGCGTTCACCCTAGGCAGCGGCACATGACGGCTGCGAGATCAGGGGGGGGCGTCGGCACGTCGACAAGCCCTGACCCCGGGCGGCTCGATTCCTGCCACCTGGGTCGCAACGTGCCTGTTGTGACACAATCTCGATTGAAATGAGCCAGACGCTCCCCATAGGAACTGTCACCTTCCTCTTCACTGACATCGAAGGGTCGACTCAACTCGCCCAGAAGTTCGGTGTGGACTATCCGGGACTTGTCGCTGACCATTTTTCGATCGTGCGCGCCGAAGTCAGCCGAGCTGCTGGCGTGGAGGTCAACACAACGGGCGACGGGGTATTTGCAGCCTTCCC
>CAXMPK010000178.1:0-1681 GCA_964195405.1 uncultured Acidimicrobiia bacterium | reverse complement strand
CGTTATGTGCTCCTTTCGACTTTCAGTTGGTCAGGGCGAAGAACGCGCGAGTGTCGTCGAAGTTGAATAACTCCTCGACGATCATGACCAGCGAAGCGGCGTCCGTGGATTGGATATTCCAGCAGATATTGCCCGTGATGGTGCCTCCAGGGAAGGTCTCTCCAGAGTCGTTGATGTCGTCGGGGATCACACCGCAGTAGGCGTCGAAACCTTCGTAGGCGACGTTGGATTCACCAACAGATTTCAACGTCATATCAACCCAGAAGGTTGAGGACTCGGTTCCGGTGTAGGTGGCCTCGAGAGATGCGATGAAGAACTGGTTACCTTCTGGTGGCGGATCGTTGAACTCATTCTCCTCCATCACCCCATCCGTCCCGTCAGGCCTGACGGCTGATACTCGAAGCCGCCAGTTTCCGACTTGCACTACGGCACCTAATTGGATCGGCGAATCGAGTGAAGACTCACCAACCAGAGGTGCTTCGGTCGTGGTTGCGGCTCGAGACTCAGAAGTAGTCGCGGTTGTCTCGATAGATGTGGCGGGAGCCGCCTCGCCCAATGTTGTCTGAACTGCGCCGTTGTCAGTCCCGCCAGCGCACGCGGCAACCATTAATGATGCCGCCAGAATCCAACCTCTGCGCATTCGCTCTCTCCCTCGTACGGTGCGGAGACCTCACTGTCGTGACTCGAACCGCACTCTATGCGGATCCGTGTACATGTCGGTATGCCCGCCCATAACCGGTGCCGCCTCAAGGCGTGAACGCATCGTCCGGTGAGAGTGTTGTCTCTTATCGGAGGTGGTTGGTATGCGTTTGTTCACGGAGGCGGAGCGGGTTGAGGTGTGGGTTCGGCGTCAGGCCGGGGAGGGGAACCGGTCGATTGGTCGCCGGTTGGGAAGGTCGGCGGGGTCGATCCGTGCGTTTGTGGAGTCGTCGGGTGGGGTGCGACCTCCCGTCCGGCGACGGTCGTCTCGGCACTTGTCTCTTCATGAGCGTGAGGAGATTTCTCGTGGTGTGGCAGCGGGTGAATCTTCGGCTGTCATTGGCAGTCGTCTGGGACGAGCTCGGTCGACTATTTCGAGGGAGTTGGCCCGTAGCGGCGGCCGGGTTGGGTATCGGGCGCATCGGGCTGACCGGATAGCGTGGCAGCGGGCGCGGAGACCTCAATCCTGCAAGCTGGCGTCGAATCCTCGGCTGCGTGGAGCGGTGGAAGAGAAGTTGGCTATCCGCTGGTCACCACAGCAGATCTCTGGGTGGTTACGTCACACCTACCCTGATGACCAGGAGATGTGGGTGTCGCACGAGACGATCTATCTGACGTTGTTTATCTAGGCTCGTGGTGGGCTGAAACACCAACTCACCCAGTATCTGCGCACTCGGAGAGCGACCCGCAGACCCGCTGTCAAGGGTCCTCTGTTGGGGAAAGGTCGGATTGTTGATCCGGTGATGATTTCGGAACGGCCCGCCGAGGTCGAGGATCGTGCGGTGCCTGGTCATTGGGAAGGCGACCTGATCATGGGGAGACGCCAAACCGCTATCGGGACTCTGGTGGAACGCTGGTCCCGGTATGTGATGCTGTTCGCCCTGCCTGAGGGGAACACCGCCGAAGCTGTCCGTGACGCTCTCACCGCAACCGTTCAAGGGCTCCCCGAACATCTGTGGAAGTCGTTGACCTGGGATCAGGG
>CAXMPK010000177.1:0-7013 GCA_964195405.1 uncultured Acidimicrobiia bacterium | reverse complement strand
ACCTGCCTATCCGGCGAGCCATGGGTGCATACGAACAGCCAATGTCGACCAAGACTTCATCTTCGGCCAAATCGCCATCGAAAACCCCGTATCTATTTACGGAGCCAGCCCCGGCGCCCCTGATGGGGGAGAACCCGGCTTCTAGCCTCAACCCTCTTCGTAGAGGTCGTTGATACGGTCGGCGTACCTGTCAATGACGATCCTGCGTTTCAGTTTGAGGGTGGGGGTCAGCATCCCGTTCTCGAGGGTGAAATCGTCTGGGAGAATCGCGAAATTCCGCACCCGCTCATAACCATTGGCGCTAGCGAGTCGGCTTTCGATTTCTGCCTTGACTCTTCATCCCGGCCAGCGACGAAACCTGCAGGGACTTCGGTAGATCTAGGTCCGACACAAACAGCGTGTACATACCGGTGCCGAGCACAAAAACGGCCAATCCAAGAAGGAAGACGTCGACAACTTCGATCGCCTCGAGAGTGACCTCCTTTGTTCCCCCAGCACCAAACTCGGGATTAAGAAGCACGTCATTGATCGCCAAAACAACTTCTGCGGTGCCATAGACGATCAGCAATAGGGCCAGGGCGAGTAATGCAAAAACGGCCAACACAAACAGGTAGCGCGACGCCGAAACCACTCTTCCGATTAGTCAATCATAATCGGGACGCGAGTTCTGTCAGGCCTCCATGGTGGTCGGCATTCCCTGCTCGGTTCGGCCCTTCCATCGGGTGTAAGAAATGCCACCTACCGGAATGGGGAGGAGCCATGTGATAAGTCGAAATACGAACACCGCTGCCGCTATCTGGTCTGCCGAACCCGATCCGGCAGCGAACGCGAGGATCGACATGTAAAGCGCCTCGTTCAGTCCCGGAGCATTGAAGATGGGAATAGTTGTGATCGCTGCAACCGCTGCGACGGCGGCAAAAACGACCGCAGTTGAGATCGTTTCAGCGCCCAGGCCAACACTCCGGACTGCGGTGAGCATGATCAGGAAGAACATGAATTGACCGGCGATCGCGGCGAGCATGCCAATGTGCCATCGTGATCTGATCACGTCGGCGGTTTGATCCCTGAAATCCAAAAGTCCGGTTTCGAGATCTACAACCCAATCGCGGCGGAAAAAGTTGCCCAGACGGTGCACAATTCGGGTGAGCAGCCGCCCCATGCCAGATACGAACCTCGTCGAGCGAAGCCCGACTGCAACAAGAATTGCACCAACGGCGACGATTCCCAACCCCAGGACGGCGAGGAAGTCGAGATCGTCATCCTGGATACGGTTGAGACTGAGAAACAACACCGCGAGAACCGGCATGAACAGTTTGGATGCCGTTGCGAGTAGCCATGTGATCATCGTGCTCGCGGTTGCTGCCTGCGAGGAAAAGCCCCAACCGCGCGTCATGTGATAGCGAACAACAATGTCGAGACCCCCCGGCGGGATATTGGCGACCGCACTGGTAACAGTCGCCACGGTTATTCCCTGTCTGAGTCTCAGACCTGGTAGAGAAGCCTGCAGCACCCAACCGTCTGGTATGAATTGCAGGACTCCGAGGATGGCCAGCAATACCCAGTCTGTTGCACCGATGTTGCCGATTGTTCGGAACACAGCGTCATAGTCGATGAACTGGGGCAGAACCACTCCGAAGATGAACAGCATCAACCCCAACGTGAATAGGAGCGGGAGCCACTTCTTGAACCCGTTCTTCTTGGGAGTCTCGGTTATCGGTGGTTCGTTGCTCATCGCAGTCGCAACCAAAGTTGGTGAGTTTCCATCGTTTTTTCGATCCTCACAAATCTCAGTACACCTTCGGCACGACCGGCGTTTGTCATCCGTCTGGTGACTTGTTGACCGTATGTTCGTAGTCCTCGATCGAGGCGGCAACCACTGCGTGGGCCTCTTCTCTGCCGTAACGAGTTTCGATCTCGACAGAAGGCTTGGCCGGGTCCGTCAACTTGTAGGTACGGAAATAATGATCGAGTCGTTCTACAACATTGATGGGAATGTCGTCGAGTGTTTCTGTAGCCGCCCAGAAGGGGTCGTTGGCTAGGACGGCGATGATCTTGTCGTCGGCCTCTCCACTGTCGAGCATCCTCAGCCCCCCTACCACTTTGGCGGTCATGACAATGTCGGCCTTGTCGACGGGTCTTTCGGAGAGAACGCATATGTCCAGCGGGTCCCCGTCTGCTCGATCAGCGGATGGACTGAGCGCCGCCACCCGGGTGCCACAGTACGTTCTCGGGATCATCCCGTAGAGGGTTGGCGGCGAGCTGCTGCTCTGCAGGACCCGATCGACCTTGAGGAGGCCGCTCTTCTTGTCCAACTCGTATTTGACCACATCTCGCGGAGTGATTTCGATGTAGGCGGTGACCATTGAGGGCGGCTCAGGGCCGGCCTCGAGCCCGTGCCAGGGGTGGGCGCGAGATGTTGCGACTTCCATGAACCAAGACTAGGCCCGCAACCAACCCCACATCTATCGACCTGGGTATGTTTACACCACGTCTAGACAGGGACCTTGATGAGCGAAATACCGACGGATTTCCCAGAATTGAACCCTGATGACCCCTCAATCGATATTTGGAGGACGCCGAAGGAGGACCTTCAGGGAGATCGACCGCCTGGTCTCATCGATCTGAATCGCTATCCAATTGGGATGCAAGGCCATGGGATAGCCACGTTTCTCCAGCGCCCGGTTGCCCTAACCCCGGCGGATCTCAAAGCTGCTGAAGTGGATGTAGCCATGCTTGGAGCGGGTCTTGATTTCTCCGGGGGGATGAGAGGGGCCGCATTCGGGCCAAGAGCTCTCCGCTCCCACGACATGTACCTACCGACGATGGCGAAAGGCCTTCCACACTCCCACGTCATGGTCGATGCTCTCGAGGAGTTGGTTATCGCTGACTACGGGGATGCACCCGTCGACTTCGAGAGCGCCTACCGCTCGATCGAACCTGTTCGCGGCTTAGTACGCGAGGTTGCAGACACGGCAACAGTCCCGTTCATCATCGGGGGCGACCACAGCCTCATGTATCCCGACGTCGCTGCTCTCGCAGACGTCTACGGGAAAGGCAAGATCGGTGTGGTTCATTTCGATGCCCACTACGACGCTGGATCCATGGCTCTGGGCCACAACCTCAGCCATGGGACACCAGTAAGGAGACTGATCGAACAAGGTCACATCCGTGGAGAGAACTTCATCCAAGTAGGCCTCCGTGGTTACGCCCCTGGCGGAGATGACCTCGAGTGGATGCGTGATCATGGGCTTCGGTATCACTTCATGGCCGAGGTTGAGAAACACGGCTGGGCACACGTCATGGAACGGGCACTGGCAGAAGCTGCAGAAGGCACCGAATACCTCTACGTCTCTCTGGACATCGACGTACTCGACCCGGCCTACGCCCCGGGGACCGGTACACCCGAGCCCAACGGGTTGACTCCGCGCGAGCTGTTTCCTCTTCTCAGACGCCTCGGGGCTGAGAACAATGTGGTTGGAGTCGAATTGGTCGAGTTGAACCCATTGGTCGATCCGACATATGTGACACCGTTGGTGGCCAACCGGTGCGTTCGAGAGATTCTCACCGGAATGGCAATGCGCAAGAAAGGCATAACCGACAAGGACTATTTGGCGCCGGAGACTACTGACCACGGGCAGGGGTGACCCGTCTAGGAACGAGGCTGTCCTTCCCAAAGATCGAGGATCTGCTCGGCCCAGCTTCGGTTGACCGACCCGAGTACCGGGATGTTGGTGTTCATCAGCGAATCTTGGGTTGCGCGAACACTTCCCGATACGCCGTAGCAGCCACCATCCACATCTTGAACTGCCACTGCTGCAGCATTTCCTTCAGGGTCTTGGAGGGGAAAGCCGGCTTGTTCCATCTCCGCCGCCCATATCGCCACCATGTCGTCGACACTCCCGATGAGGTCACCCCACCAAGCAGCCGCCTCCAACGAATCTTCTGCACAAGATGGCCAACTAGACAGATCTGACCTGCCGTCGAAACCCATCACATCCCCTACGTACTCGTCTGCTAGGCCAAACAGAGCATGGCCCAGCTCGTGGGGAATGTGAATCGCGCTATCGGCAGGGGATTCGCTGTTTACGACGATCACCACGTTGGAGAATGGTTCGCCGTCGATTGGACGGCTGGCAGTTTCAGGCCCAATGAAGATCACATCCAGTCCCGCGACCGATGTCAGATCTGGATTGAAGCGATCGGCGTCGAGTGCGGCGATGACTACGGCCGCGTCCTGAAGTCCAAAAGGGTCCTCGCCGTCATTGAGCCAAGCGACCGGGGTTTCGGGTTCGACATCGGTGTACCAGACGTTGAAAAGGTCCCGAGACGATCGCCAAGGTTCGATTCCGAACAGTCCCAACGACGCATCGGCAGCGTCACTTCGATGATCGGTCAACCGTCCCGACTCGTCGATCAGATACGGTTCGCCCGACCAGGAGAGTACGCCAGCTGAGAAGTCGAGGAACTCTGCCTGGGTTTCCCAGCCCCATGGTGCAAACACCAGGTTGATCCGGTCGGCATCGATGTCGTTCCCCTCGACCAACGCCCAGAGCGGCTTGCCGGGAACCGGATCTCCCACGTGCCGCGTTTCGTCAGGAATCGTCGTGGTAGACGAAACAGTTGTTGGGGGCGGCTGCGTTGATGGCGAAGGTTCGGTATCTGCCGATTGGACGCATGCCGTGATTGTGAGGCACAGTGCGAAGAGAGTCCTCCTTCTCCTCACGACTCGGAGACGGCCTTTGATTGGTTCTCATGCCAGCTGGCGAATCTTTCGGCACCAGGGACGGCTGTCAGACCGTGCAGATACACGCTTAGTGCGACTGTGACTGTGGTGATGGTGACGATGATGTCATCACCGGGCAATCCGGCTTCTTTGATGACGATGGCAACGATGATTATCGAAGCGATGCCTCGGGGGCCAAACCAGCCGAGGAAGGCGACGGACTGCCAGGGAAGCTTGGTGCCGACCATTCCAATCGCAACCGACAGTGGTCGAAGAAGAGCGAGGCTCAGCAGTCCGTACAGGACCATCTGCCAGGTGACGATCGAGAATGCGGGTGCAAGCATTGTGGCCCCAAAGACAAAGAAGCTGACGACGGTCAGCACCTTGCCAAGACGCTCGCCGAATTCTTCCACATGAGGCGCCTCGGCACGAACGACATGCCCAAAGACGAAGCCGGCGACCCAGGCCGCTATGAAACCGTTGCCATGGACTGCCTCGGCGCCAGCGTAACTCAGCAGTGCTATCGCGAGGGTAGAGAATTTGGTCCATTCGGCGTCGGTCCATTGTTTCTGGATGGCATACCTGATCAGCCAGCCCGCAGCGGCACCGAGAACCACCCCTGCAATCACTCCGTACCCAATCTGCTCCAACATGAAGGTCAGAGCATCTCCTTTGGTTTCCAGACCCAACTGAGCCAGTGCCGCGGCGGTGAACATGAGCGCAAGAGGAAGAGCCAGCCCATCATTCAGACCGCTTTCAACGATCAGGCTACGCCGAATCCGGGCTGGGACCCGTGGATTGGATACCACAGCAGCACCAAGCGCCGCGTCGGTCGGAGCGAGGATCACCGATACGACCGCTGCTTCCCAGAACGTCAACACACCGAATAGAACCAGCGCGGTGGCTGCTCCCACGATGATCAGGAGCAGCATCGCAATGCCGAGGAGTCTCGCCACCAGACCACTGTCACGCCGCAAACCCGCCAGATCGATTGTCGATGCCTCCGAAAAGAGGAGAATGGCCAACGTGACCTTGAATAGAGCCTTGGTCAGGTCTCCGTCCAAGTCCACCTCAACAAGGCCAAGTCCGGCCGGAGCCACGAGTGCTCCCAAGGCGACGAAGACCATCGGAGCTGTCACGAACCCTCGATCGAGCCGTTTGGAGAATGCCGAGTAGCCGATGGCAACGGCCGCAACGACCGCCCAACCCCACCACATGTCAGGTGCGCCCCTCGCCACTACCTGTCGGACCGGAGTGAGACTTGATCTGGTGGTTGGAATAGGTCATGGGTCAGCCTGGTGGGGCGACCGTAGCCAAATCGAGCGACCCCGGCGCGGGACCCCTCGTTCGTGGACTTCATCCCAGCGATTCTCCCTGTTTCGGAATACACCGAACCTTTACCCAAGACACCTTCGACACCGGAATGAGTCACCTCGGCTTTCGTCGCATCGTTAGGGGCCGACTATTGACACGTCTGTTGACTATCTTGGCGAAACTCGGTTTCGAAGATGCAATGCAATGCGATTCTGGCGGGAACAGAATGCAACTGACCGACAATCACAACAAGGAGATGACTAATGACGGAGCAACAAGCCGGTTGGTATACAGATCCCACCAGCGAGTACATGTACCGCTACTGGAACGGAACACAGTGGACGAATCAGGTAAGCAGCAGCGGGACCACCCTCAACGCCCCGGAGGCCATGGATCCGACAGCAGCCACCACCCCACCGGCTCCCGGTTCGGAAGCACCAAGCCCACCAGTCGCACCAACAGTTCAAGTCACACAGAAGAGCGGATCCGGATTCGGCGCCGTCATTGGGGGGATCGTGGCCATCTTGGCCGTCATCATGCTGGTCGTCGTGCTTGTCAACCAGTCCGGTGACGACTCGTCAACAGCGACCACCCAGGCTCCGGCTCCAGCGACAACTGTGGCGCCGTAACAACAACAGAGTATCCATGTGTACCTTGCCGTTGGCTGACACGCGTCTGCTGGACGCGTAGGAGCTAATCAACTATTCGCCATCAGCGGGCAAATCTCTTCCTGCCTTCATCCCACCTAGCCGCACATAACGGCACTTATGTCGCTCTTCTGCTGTATCCGTGGGTCAGTTTCGGGCCGCGAGTCGGGGTTAAACGGCTTGCTGGGACCTAAACGTGTGATGGCCTTAGGAGTAGGGGTAGAGGCCGTAGAACCCAAGGCGATTCTGGTGAGCAACCGGAATTAGGTGTTTGTCTACCTCGATTAATCCTTGAAACAGGTCGCGATCGAGGTAGGCATCGATGGCTA
>CAXMPK010000176.1:0-2470 GCA_964195405.1 uncultured Acidimicrobiia bacterium | reverse complement strand
AACCACCCGTTTTCTCCGCCCTCATACATGATGTCGTCAATGATGATTGGGTTGGCGTCCCAGTCGTTGTTCCAGATCCCGTTGACTGCGTTGGCGTCGAGACTCCACAACTGCTCGGGATGATCACGGTCCAGCGCGACAATCCGAAGCTGGTTGTCTCTCGACCCGAAGTAGATCAGTGGGTACCCGTCGGGGTCCAAGCTGACACTCCCTTTGATGATGTCACCGGTCGCGAACTTGGTACGCAGATCCTGACCCGTCTCGCCATCGACAAAGTGAACAGCGCGGTCATAAGCCCCGAAGATCAGCTCTGTCTTCCCGTCATCACGCCGGTAGACCGCCGGTTGACCTGTCCAGCCCATGCCACACCAGACTTTCGACTCGCCCCCTGCCGACGACTTGCTGCACATCTGAGAGTCCGGATAGCGCCACACCTCAACTGGCAACGGAGACAGCGGCCCGGTGCCGTAAAAGGTGCGGGTTGGGCTTCCGCGGAACATGGTCAGCCCGTCGACGCTCCCCCAGGCTTCACCAACGGTCCATCCGGGAACTGTGTCGGGATCCCGTAGCGGCAACGTTGTCATGGTCGCCGGCGGAGTGGTTGTTGTCGTGGTGGCTGGTTTGGGGCCCGGTGCTAATACCTTCCCATCGCCCTTGGCGCCGATCGTGGTCTCGGGGGCACTCGCATCAGCGACCGGTGGAGCACTGGCAGTGTCTTCGCCGATATCGAAAATCAGAAACGCACCTACACCAAGAGTGACGCCGACACCCACCACAGCAATGACCGGCCAGAAACGCTCTGTCACAGTCCAGGGCCACATTCCGGCTCCCCGGTCAGCACCGGGTGGCCATGAGTCTCGATGAACGCAGGAATCAGACAGGCTTCGATCGTCCCATCAGGGCTGATGACCACCCGAGCCACCGCTGTCGTCGCGCTCGGAGTCGAGTTGTTTGGCCAGACGAAGTTTCCCATCCCCCAGAAGACGGCTGCCCCATCCACCATCTCCAGCGGATTCAGCCGATGCTGGTGATGGCCAAAAATCACGTCGGCACCCGCCTCGATCATCGCCTCGGCGCGCTCTATGACTTCCCGACGGGGAACCGTCTCCAACTCCCGGCCCCAGTGGATGGTGACAATGACGATGTCAGCTTTGGCATCAGCCGCCTCAACCACTTCGACCATTCCGTCGACATCGCCACCACTGCGCATGCCCGCCCGATCATCGGTCGCATACCAACTGTTGCTCGGCGCAACACCACCAAAGCCGACAACTGCCACCGTCCAGCCGTTGATGTCGAAGACTGCGGGCGAACCCGCCTCGTCGCGGTCTTTCCCCGCACCTACAGGAGCGATGCCTTGGGCCGTCAGCTGAGCCCTCCCGTCAATAAGCGCCTCTTTGCCGTAGTCGCCGGAATGGTTGTTGCCCATGTTGGCCACATCGATCCCGTACTTCCGGACCGAGGGAAGGGCCTCTGTCGGGCAACGAAACGTGAATGCCTTGTCGAGGGCCTCCCCGATGTCAGAGGGGACACATTCCAGGTTGATCACCGTGAGATCATCGTCGAGGAACAGGCCGTTCAACCCCGACCAAGCATGATCCCAACCCTCCGAGAGCAGAGCAGGTATGTAGGAGGGGTCGACCGCCACGTCGCCGGTTCCGTGGATCACCAGTGTTCCCCGGGGCTCCACGGTGGTGGTCGTTACCGGTGGGACAGTCGTGGTAGTGGAAGGAACGGTGGTCGTCGTCGGCGCAAACGTAGTGGTGGTCTCCGCTGCCAACAGAAGGGTGGTGGTTGGAGGGGTGGCAGCCCACGCCCACCAGCCAAATGAGAGGATCCCCAACAACACACCTCCCGCGAGCACTACGAGAAACTTGAATACGGGAGTGGTCACAGCCAGGAAAGGCTAAATCCGGGCCGAGGTTAATCGGGGTTCTAGAGAATCTGACTCAAGAAGAGCTTGGTCCGCTCTTCCTGAGGGTTTGTGAAGAAATGCTCGGGAGTACCCACTTCGACGATATAGCCGTCGGCCATGAAAACGACACGATCGGCCACGGCACGAGCGAATCCCATCTCATGGGTAACGACGATCATTGTCATGCCACCCTCGGCCAATTCGATCATGACGTCGAGGACCTCTTTGATCATCTCAGGGTCGAGAGCCGAAGTCGGCTCGTCGAAGAGCATCACCTTGGGTTTCATCGCGAGTGATCTGGCGATCGCCACCCTCTGCTGCTGACCGCCAGAGAGTTGCCCCGGAAACTTGCGAGCCTGCTCAGGGATGCCGACTCGTTCGAGGAGTTGCATCGCAGTCTCCTCGGCCGAGTCCTTCGACTCATGACGGACCTGGCGAGGCGCCAATGTGATGTTGTCAATGACTGTGAGATGTGGGAAGAGATTGAACGACTGGAAGACCATCCCGGTCTCGCGACGGATCTCCTGGATGTTCTTGATGTCATCAGACAGCTCG
>CAXMPK010000175.1:0-35668 GCA_964195405.1 uncultured Acidimicrobiia bacterium | reverse complement strand
GTTGCGACAGCACATTCTCCCCGATGACCGGATCCATTGCATGATCAGCCATGGTGGAGATGCCTCCAACATCATCGCCTCCCACACCGAGTCGTCGTGGGGTGTTCGGTCGGCAACCAACGAACGTCTCCAGGAGCTGGTTCCCAAGGTGATGGCTTGTTTCGAAGCCGCAGCGATTGCTACCGGCTGTCGGCTCGAGATCACACCAAACGACTACCCCTATCTGAACATGGTCAACAATCCGGTGATGACCGGGTTATTTGCAGGGAACTCGATTGCAATGGGAAGGGAGATGCCCAGCGAGGCCGAGCAGGGTGCTGCGGGTGGGTCTTCCGACATGGGCAACGTCAGTCAGGTTGTGCCCGCCATCCACCCGATGATCGGAATCGAATCCGGTGACGCCGTGAACCATCAGAAGGAGTTCGCCGACGCCACTATCACTCCATCAGGCGAGCAATGTCTCCGCGACGGGGCATTAGGCATGGCATACACGATCATCGATATGGCTGAGCAGGATGTCTGGGACCGTTTGTGATCTATTCGACCTCTAGATGAGCCGATACGACCCGTATAAGGGTCGTAGTAGCTGAGGTTCGCGTTGTTGGCCCACGACCCGGTCGCAGCGGTTTAACCTGCCATCGACCTCCAAGAGAACACGAGACACGTGAGCAAATCCCAAAAAGTACTAGAAGTCAACGATCTGGTCACCCGATTCGATACCCAGGACGGGGTCGTGCATGCGGTCAACGGTGTCAGCTTCAGCCTCAGTGCGGGGGAGTTCTTGGGTGTAGTTGGAGAAAGCGGATCGGGCAAAAGTGTCACCATGATGTCCCTGTTGCGTCTTATACCGATGCCGCCGGGCGAGATCATCAACGGTGAGGCCCTGTTCCAGGATGACGACCTCCTCACCATGGAACTCAATGACTTGCGCAAAATCCGCGGCGGCAAGATCGGTTTCATCTTCCAGGACCCGATGACATCTCTCAACCCGGTTCTGACGGTTGGGTACCAGATACAAGAGTCTCTCCGGCTGCACACCGATACCCCGGCCAAAGAGGTCGAGGATCGGGCCGCGGCTCTCCTCGAGCTGGTCGGAATCCCTGACGCCAAACAGCGGCTGGAAAACTATCCCCACGAGATGTCGGGCGGCATGCGACAGCGAGTCATGATTGCAGTCGCCCTTGCTTGCGACCCTCAGCTACTCATCGCCGACGAGCCGACCACAGCTCTCGATGTGACCATTCAGGCCCAGATCATCGCCATCGTGCGCAACCTGCGGGACAAGCTGGGAACTGCCCTGATTTGGATCACCCACGACCTCGGAGTCGTCGCCGGACTCGTTGACCGCGTCCTGGTGATGTACGGCGGTGAGATTGTCGAGAAAGCCGAAGTCGCCGAGCTGTATGCCAAGCCCCAGCACCCCTACACCATCGGCTTGCTCGGATCGCTTCCTCGACTCGACCAGAAGGGCCAGGAGTTGATCAGCATCAAGGGACAGCCGCCCAGCCTCTACTCCAAACCGACAAGTTGCTCATTTGCCCCACGATGTGAGTACGCATACGACCTCTGCCGCACGGAGAACCCGAAGCTGGTGAAGATAAGCGACACGCATGCTGTTGCCTGCTGGTGGGACGTCGAGAACGACAGGCCTCGCTATGGATGACATCACAGTGGATTCGACTGCCGCCGACAACGGTGGAGGCGAGGTCTTGGTCAGCGTTACCAACATGAAGAAGCACTTCCCGATCATGAAAGGCGTCTTCAAACGTCAGGTTGGCTCAGTCAGGGCAGTAGATGGCGTCAGCTTCGACATCATCCGGGGCGAGACTCTCGGACTCGTAGGCGAGAGCGGATCTGGAAAATCGACCGCCGGCCGGGTGATCCTCCGACTCGATGAGGCGACCGAAGGAACAGTGACGTTCGAGGGTCAAGACCTAACCGAGCTCAACACCGGGCAGATGCGTGCCCTCCGTCCCCGCATGCAGATGATCTTCCAAAACCCTCACGCCTCTCTGAACCCGAGGATGACAATCGGGACAATCATCGGTGAGCCAATCCAGGAGCACAAAAAAGCCAAAGGAGATGAGCGACAACAACGAGTCGAGGAGCTCTTGAGCCTGGTGGGACTGGAGCCGAAACACGCCAATCGCTACCCACACGAGTTCTCCGGTGGTCAACGTCAACGTATCGGGATAGCTCGCGCCATCGCACTCAACCCGGACTTCATAGTCTGCGACGAGCCCATCGCCGCGCTCGACGTGTCGATACAGGCACAGGTGGTCAACCTGCTCGAGGACCTCCAAGATGCCCTCGGGCTGACCTATCTGTTCATCTCCCATGACCTCTCAATGATTCGGCACATCGCCGATCGTGTGGCGGTCATGTACCTCGGCCGGATCATGGAGCTTTCCCAAGTCGACGATCTCTACAACGATCCAAAGCACCCTTACACCCAAGCACTGCTCTCGGCGGTGCCGGTCCCCGACCCTGAAGTTGAAGCGAGTCGACGACACATCATCCTCGAGGGCGACATCCCAAGTCCGGCTAACCCGCCACCCGGATGTCCTTTCAACACACGGTGCCCGATCGTCCAAGACCGCTGCTCACAGGAGATTCCCGAGTTCCGTGAGCTGGCACCATCGCACTGGGTCGCCTGTCACTTCGCCGCGTAACAAGGACCTCGGGACCCATAGATGGCTGCCGTTTCATGTGCTGAAGCCACGAGTCGGTGTTAAGTTTCTTTATGCCGGTCGTTCGGACCGGCATAAAGAGGAGAAAACTCTATGAAAAGAACCAAATGGCTGGCGTTGTTTGGCGTGCTCGCACTTGTGCTGGCAGCCTGCAGCCCCAGCGATGATGGTGCCACCGACACCACCGAAGGTGGTGACGGTGGAACGGCAACCACTGAGGATGCTGGCACTACCGACACCACCGAGGCGCCCGATTCGGGCACCACGGCTGGTCAAGGTGGCGAGCTGATACTCCTGCAGTGGCAGGCACCATCACAAAACAACTCGTACTTGTCTACTGGGACCAAAGACATCCAGTCCGGATCATTGGTCTTGGAGCCATTGGCCGAGTACGACACGACCGGCAACGTCGTTGCTGCTCTGGCTACAGAGCTCCCAACAGTTGAGAACGGCGGAATCTCCGAGGACCTGACAACCATCACGTGGACTCTCCAGTCTGGTGTGCTGTGGTCGGACGGAACCCCGCTCACGGCGGATGACGTCGTGTTCAGCTGGGAGTACTGCACGTCAGAGGGGAGCGGTTGTATTTCATCCGCCTTCGGTAACGTGGTCAGTGTTGAGGCTGTCGACGACGTCACAGTCTTGATCACCTTCGACGGACCGACCCCGTGGCCCTACACAACTTTCGTCGGCGCAACTGAGCCCGTTCTACAGCGCGCACAGTTCACACCCTGCATGGGCGAAGCGGCCCAGTCGTGCACCGACCAGAACTTCTTTCCGATAGGCACAGGTCCCTTCGTGGTGACCGAGATGCGGGCGGAAGATACGGTTCAATACGAGTACAACGTCAACTATCGCGGTGTTCCTGACGGCAAGCCGTTCTTCGGAACCGTTACCCTCAAGGGTGGTGGCGACGCCGAAGCAACAGCACGTTCCGTGCTGGAGATCGGTGAGGCCGACTATGCCTGGAACCTCCAGGTTGCACCCGAAATCTTGGATTCGATGGAAGCTGCCGGATTCGGCACGGTGCTCGTCGGGTTCAACACGTCGGTTGAGCACATCAACTTGAACCAGACGGACCCGGACAATCCCGACGCTCCCTCGGATTACTTGGAAGGGGCCAACCCCAATCCATACTTCTTCGAGAACGTTGTGCTGCATGACGCGTTGTCGATGGCCATCAATAGGGACGAGATCGCCCTAGTTGCCTACGGCGCCGCCGGCGCTCCGACCTGCAACATGTGGCCGGTTCCCGGGCCAGCTTTGTCAACCACCAACGATTGGTGTCTGACACAGGACGTCGATGGGGCCAACGCCCTTCTCGATGAGAATGGGTACCTCGACACGGACGGTGACGGAGTACGTGAGACCCCAGACGGTCTTCCGCTCTCGTTCGAGTACGTGACGTCCACCAATGCGGTTCGTCAAGCAACCCAAGACCTCGTCAAGAGTTACTGGGAGCAGATTGGCGTCGAGACCGAGATGGTGAACGCAGATGCGAGCCTCTTCTTTGACGGCACCAATGCCTCTGACGACTCGATCTGGAAGTTCTTCACGGACATCCAGATGTACACCAACTCGGCGACGGGCTCGGACGCCCAGACCTACTTCCAGGGCAACTTGATCGAAGCGATTGCGGAGTCCTCGAATGCTTGGGGAGGCAACAACATTGTTCGCCTTGCCAATGCTGAGAACGACGCCACCTGGGAAGAGATGGCCGCAACGCCTCTCACCGACCCCAACCGCGACGAGCTGATCAAGAAGCTCAATGACTTCCACGTTGAATATGCGGTTATTCCGTTGATCAACCGTGGAAGCGTGTCGGGAGTCTCCAACACCCTCACCGGTGTCGGCGACATCAACGGCTGGGACACCGAGTTCTGGAACATCGAAGAGTGGGCACGTAGCGGCTGATCCCCGTGAATAACTACAGCAAATAGCTGAAAGAGAGCCTCTCAGAGCATTCTGAGAGGCTCTCTTGCTATTGTTTCCTGGTGCGAAGCGGACACCTGTAAACCATGGCCTCTTATGTGATCCGTCGCATCCTCTTTGCCTTCCCCACCCTGGTGGTGATCAGTCTGATCATCTTTGCCATTCTTGACCTGGCACCCGGAGATCCGACTGGCCAGCTTCCCCTAACTCTTCCGCCTGAGGTGAGACAGGCGATTCAAGATTCGCTCGGGCTCAATGACCCATTTCTCGTTAAGTGGGTCAAGTGGATGCAGCTCATGTTCATCAATGAGCCCCTCAATGCCATCGACTCGATCTTCGGCACCTGTATTGGCGACTGTGAGAACCGCGCTCGGATCATCTCCTGGTCCTCACGGGCCCCGGCGGTCGATGTCATCTACCAACGACTTCCGCAGACCCTCTGGGTCCTGGGTCTCTCCTTCATTTTCGGCACAATGTTGGCGATCCCCATAGGCGTCATCTCGGCTTACAAGCAGTATTCGGCTTTTGACAACGTCGGCACATTCGTGACCATGGTTGGATATTCGGTACCTACCTTCTTCACCGGGCTGCTGGCGATCGTGGTATTCAGTGTTTGGCTCGGCTGGTTCCCGTCCTTCTACGACACCACCCTGGTTGTCAATAGCTGGGAGACATTTGTGGCTCAGGTCAAGCAAATGATCATGCCGGTCGCAGTTCTCACTCTGTTCAACGCGGCCGCGCTAAGCAGGTTCACCCGGTCCTCGGTGTTGGACAACCTCAACGAGGACTACGTTCGCACCGCGCGATCTAAGGGCCTCACAGAGAACAAGGTCGTGACGACACACGTCATGCGCAACAGCATGATTCCTGTCGTGACTTTGATCGCCTTGTCAGTCCCGGGGATTTTCGCCGGAGCGATCATCACCGAGCAAATCTTCCGAATCAACGGTCTGGGCCAGTTGCTCATCATCTCCATCGGCCAGTCAGACGTGCCAATGGTGCAAACACTGACATTCATCTTCGCTGTGCTCATCGTGATCTTCAATCTCGTCGCCGACATCATGTACGGCATTCTTGATCCTCGAATAAGGTACGACTGAGGTATCCATGGCCACCACACAGCAACAAGTCGAAGAAGGCGTTGATACCGGGCAGCTGGGGCTTGGTGAGAAACATCGATCACTGAAGGCGGACGTCTGGCGACAGTTTCGCCGGCACAAGGGTGCTCTCGCCGGCTTAATACTCCTCACCATTATCGTTATCGCCACGGTGTTCGGACCCTTGCTCTACCCGGCCGACCCATTCGAAATCGATGTCGCGAGCGCCAACCAAACGCCTTCGGTCGACCACCCAATGGGCACCGACAACCTGGGCAGGGATGTGTTGGCGCGTATCCTGATAGGGGGCCGTATATCACTCTCGGTTGGGTTCGCTGCGATGATCTTCGGTGTCATCATCGGCATGGGCATCGGTATTGTGTCAGGCTTCTTCAGAAGGCTTGATGGCCCACTGATGCGAATCACCGACCTTTTCCTAGCGCTTCCCATCCTCCCCCTCCTCCTCGTGGTCATCATGTTGTTTCGAGAACCGCTGAAAGACGCCTTTGGCCCCGAATTGGGCATATTCCTTCTAGTAGTGTTCGTCATCGGCGTGACAAGTTGGATGCAGACTGCCCGGGTGGTGCGTGGCGATGTCCTCGCTATCAAGGAACAAGAATTCGTGCTCGCTGCACATAGCATCGGTACTCGCAAACGTAGGGTGATGACTAGACACATCGCACCCAATGTGCTCAGCCCGGTCATGGTGGCGGCCGCCCTCGGAGTGGCGGTAGCCATCCTCACCGAATCAGCCCTTTCATTCCTCGGGCTCGGTTTCCCGGCAGACTTCCCCACCTGGGGTCGTCTTCTCTTCGACGCCAAGGACTACTTGCAGCTCAACCCGATGCGTGTCATCTGGCCTGGCGTTATGATCTCGCTGACAGTGATGAGCGTGAACTTCATTGGCGACGGCATCCGCGACGCCCTCGATCCCAAGCTGCGCAGCAAGGGCTAGGGGTCTAGAGCCCAGTAACCATGACCGATCGCGAATCACTCGACCTTCATTTCGGTCGCTGGCTTCTCTGGGGCCTCGTCGCCGTCGTAGGCCTGATGGTCATCGTCATCTTCTTCGCCAACCTGGGACGGAGCTCAGAGCCACCGCCTCCGACAGCTGAGCAGGTGGAGTGGTCGATCGAACTGACCGAGTACACCCCAACACTCGGCTTGATCACCCTCAAGGGAGACGTCCCCACTGGTCTCCCGACTGAGACATGGCAGAACGACTTCATGCTCGCACGGACCGTTGGCGGTGTCGGATTCACTTGGAACATGGCTGTCAATCCCGAGGTCCCTATACCGGTGTACGACATCGATCAAGCGGGGTCATGTGAGGAACTAAACACCGAACTGAACAACTGGGCCAACGAGATCGGCGAGGCAGCAGGTGAGGCCCGTCGAGCCGAGGCATCGGCCTTCGCCGAATACGCCTTTTCCACCATGCTCGCCGACGGGTGCGAGCCCTCGCAAACCCCCTAACACCTCAAACCTCAGCTACTACGGCCCATATCCGGTCCGTAATGGCTCATCTTCGCCTAGCCAGATACCGACGCAGGCCGTTTTGCCCGACTCGATAGGTTCTTCGTTGTCAACACCACGAAGAACAACACGATCGGTACCAGCGCCATCGTGGCGGAACCGGCGGTGTTGGCGTGATAGCTGATGACCAGACCTGTTGACACAGAAAGGGCTCCGATCAGTGCCGCCAGGGCCATAATCGCCGGCACCCGACGCACCAACAGGGCCGCGGTGGCTGGTGGACCTATCAACAGGCCGAATACCAGCAGGGTGCCAACGGTTTGGAACGACCCGACGATGGCAACGGTGATCAGCGTCAGCATGACGAAATGAGCCATTCGGGGACGAAGTCCCAACAACTTTGCCTTCTGCTCGTTGAACGAAAGCACCAGGAATGCCCGGTAGAGCATCACACTCACGATGAGAGTCACTCCGGCCACCACCCCAAGCGTCACAATGTCTCTTGTGGTGACTCCGAGGGCATCGCCGAAGAGGATCGTGGTCAGGCTCCCTGTGTACGACGCGGTCCGGGAGATGAGGATGACTCCCAACGCCAGCATGCCCACAAAGAGCAGCCCAATCCCGGTGTCTTCAGAGAAGGTTGTCTGACGGTGAACCAGGTTGATGCCAATGAGCATCACACCCGCTGCGGCCGCGGCCCCGATCATCACGTTGAAGTCAAGGAGGATCGCCAGGGCAATTCCCGGAATTACCCCATGGACAAGGGCGTCACCGAGAAAACTCATACCCCGAATCACGACCCAAGTACCAACCAGCGCCAGGGCGATCGCCGCTAGAGAACCGCCGATCAGCGCTCGCTGTTGGAACGCCAGTTCAAAAGGCTCGATCAGCCAGTCCATTCCGTCAACCTAACCAAGGGCGCTCACCATGAGGTCGGCGTTGATACGCAGCATTCCCAAATATGTCTCGGCGCCCGAGTCCGGCGGACCGAGCGAGCTGGTGTACAGCTCAACTGTCTCAACACTCCAGCCAACTTCGTTTCCGACTGCGCGGGCCAGAACCGTCGGTTCGGTGGTTTCAGCAAATATCACAGTGATTTCCTTTTCTTCGATCACGTCGACCAAAGCAGCCAGCTCGCCAGAACTGGGATCAACAAGAGTGGACCCACCCGGTACGACCACGCCAACCATCTGAAATCCGTACCTGTTGGCGAAGTACCCAAGCGAATCGTGATTGGTCACCAGCATTCTCGACCCGATCGAAATGGTGCCCAACAGCGCCTGGAGCTCCCAGTCGAGGAGTGCCAACTCTTTTTTGTAACTGTCACCGGAGGTGGACCAGTCGATAGACGGTTCAAGGAGTTCGAGCTCGGTCACAATCACATCAACGGCGGTCATCATTCGAAGCGGATCAAGCCAAACGTGTGGGTCTAGTGAGTCCGGATCGGTTCCCAAAGGCAAGGGATCGACGGAAGGTCCGATGTTGAGAATCCGGACGCCGTCATCGACTGCCGAGCTCAAGACTTGGTTCAGTCCCTCTTCGAGGCTGAGACCGATCGCTACGACCAGGTCCGCTTTGTGGATGCTCGCCGCCTGTTGCGCGGAGGCCTGAAACTCATGCGGATCGGCACCTGTGGGCATCAGTACCTCGACCGACGCGTCGGAACCCACAATCTGCGCCACGATGTCGCCAAGGACCGTCGTCGTCACCACAATTTCGATGCCGTTCGCGGACGTTGAATCGCCACCACCGCAGGCGGCAGCCATCAGCATCGCTGCCACCAGCCAGGCGAGTTGTCTGCGATGGGCCATTTGGTGTCGTCTCAGTTTCAGTCTAGAATGAGAATCGTTCTCAGTCATTAGAGAAGAGTAACCGCTACCACTGGCAAGCAACAGATGGAACGACAAATCGAGACACGACTCAAAGAGAGAGACGTCCGCTTCACGTCGGGGCGTCGCTGGGTGATAGCCGCACTTGCTGGATCGGAGGGGCCCAGATCTCCCGCTGAACTTCACGACGAGATCGGCTCGAGGGTTCCACTCTCTTCTCTGTACCGTTCTCTTTCAGTTCTCGAGGCTGCCGGCGTGCTTGTACCCCACTTCGGGATGAAAGGGGTGACTCGCTATGAGCTTGCCGACTGGCTTCAAGGACACCACCACCACCTGATCTGCGTCGACTGTGGGTCAGTCGAGGATGTCTCGCTTCCACGCGAATACGAGGAAAGAGTCCAGGCTCTGGTCGACGACATTGGCGCCCACGTTGCCTTTGCACCGATCGACCACACACTCGAAATCGAAGGCAGATGTTCGCTGTGCGCATGAGAGAGGTAGCGGTCAGAGCGGAGGATTTAGTTGTCAGATATGGAAATTTGATCGCCCTCGACCAGTCATCGTTCGAGATTCCCTCAGGAGCAATCACCGCAGTCATCGGGGCCAACGGTTCCGGTAAATCAACATTGCTGAGCACCATCGCTGGTCTCGTCAAACTCTCCAGCGGATCGATTGAACTGCTTCCCAACCGCGAGCGAGAACCGACAATCTCGTTCGTCCTTCAAACCACCAAGGTGAACGACGCCTTGCCGATCTCGGTCGAAGAGGTGGTGGCGATGGGACGGTACGCCGAGAAAGGCCCCTTCGAGCGTTTCAAGAAGGAGGACGCAGACGCAATTTCGATAGCCATGGATCGCACCGGGGTGAGCGACCTCGCCAGGCGACACCTCAACCACCTGTCAGGAGGTCAGCGTCAGCGGGCATTCGTAGCCCAAGGCCTGGCCCAAGACCACGACCTTCTCTTGCTGGACGAGCCACTCACTGGGATCGACATCGCCGCGGCTCAGGCCATCGACCGAGTCATCCACGACGAGATCAGCCAAGGTTGCTCGGTGATCATGACTACCCACGATCTCACTGAAGCGCGGATCGCCGACCATGCCCTCCTCCTATCGGGAAGAGTTGTCGCCTCGGGGCCCCCCGAAGAGGTCCTGACTGCGGAGAATCTCATGACTGCATATGGCCCGTCACTGCTACACGTAGAGGATGGTCAGGTCTTCCTCGACGACGCTGCCCATGCGCCGACAGCGTCGCGGCACCTTCACAGGGACCGCACCATCCACACCGAGGCCTCGCCGGGCGAGTTTCACCCGGACAACTGATCAGACGGTGAAGCTCTGACCCCAGTCGACATCGACCAACTCGACACCGTGGTCACGTAGGGCGCTGCCCACGAGGCCACGTACCCATTCCCGACCGCCGTGGGTCAAATAGAAGTCATGGATCGGGACCACCTGAGCCGGTCGAAGACGCAAAGCGAACTCAACCGCTCCCCTCGCCGAATCCCAAGGCACCATCAACGGCAATGCGAGAACAGGAGCAGTTGTTGTCGGCTCGCGACTGTCCCCGGGATGGGTGAACAACCCATCGATAGTGAACGACCGGTTTGGCGGGGTTGCACCATTGGGGATGGCGCCATGGAGAACGTCCTCATACGCCACATCAGCCGGCACATCGGTTTCGACACGGACGTCGTGCGGACCGAGCAGATCGGCCACGTCGCTGTTCGAGTAGACCGTGATGTCTCGCCGGCGCTCAATCAACCACCGAACAAAAGGCGGGCTGGCGTGGTCGGGATGGGCGTGGGTGATTAACACCCGAGAGACATCACCGATGTCCCCCAAGTCCATCTCACCGCTTTCAAAGGTGTGAAAACCCGGATCAAACAGCGTGCTGTCTGAATCTGTGGTCACCAGAAGACATGAGTCCGTGAGTCGTTGAATCGTGGGCATGGTGCCAAACCTATACGGCCTACCATCGCCGTCGTTGTGTTCATGGACGAACTTGAAAGGCTGGATCGAAAGTCGCTAGCCGAGATTCAGACCAGCCGACTGCTCGAAACCCTCAGCAGACTCGAAGCCTCGGACGCAGTGTTCTGGAGACAGAAACTGGCAAGTGTCGGCCCGGTGAGCTCAATCGATGCGATCCCCGAACTCCCCTTCACCGAGAAACACGAGTTCCGAGAGTATTACCCCTACGGGATGCTGGCGGTGTCACAGTCCGATGTGGTGAGGATCCACGCTTCGTCGGGTACGTCGGGGAAGCCAACAATCGTCGCTTATACAGAGAACGATGTTGAGGTTTTTGCCGAAGTCAACGCGCGAGCTTTATCAGCTGCCGGCGCCGAGACTGACGACATCATTCATATCGCCTATGGATACGGTCTGTTCACCGGTGGTCTTGGCCTCCACTATGGAGTGGAACGATTGGGTGCGATGGCGGTGCCGGCATCGGGTGGCAATCCGGGCTTTCAGATCGGTCTGATGGCCGACACCGGAGCCACCGGGCTGGCGTCAACACCTTCCTTCGCTTTGATCCTCGCAGAACGCGCCCGAGAAGAGGGTCTGCTCGAAAAGCTTCGACTTCGCTGGGGGATCCATGGAGCGGAGCCCTGGTCTGACGGTCTGAGAGAGAAACTGGAAGCCTCATGGGATGGTGCCTACGACGCCTGCGACATCTACGGGCTGTCGGAGATAATCGGACCCGGAGTGGCGGCTGAGTGTCGGCTCAACAAAGGCGGCATGCATGTCTTCGAAGACCATTTCTACCCGGAGATAGTCGACCCCGGGACCGGGGAGCCGGTTGCTGAGGGCGACGCCGGCGAGCTGGTTCTCACAACTCTGACGAAGCAGGCTCAACCCGTTATCCGCTATCGGACACGAGACATCACACGGTTCCTCCCGGGCGATTGCCCATGTGGTCGAACCTCCCGACGAATCGCCCGGCTCGAAGGCCGGGTCGACGACATGCTGATCATCAGGGGAATCAACGTCTACCCACGCACGATTGAGGCCGTCCTCATGGGCGATCCAGGTATCGGCGCCAACTACGCCATCATCATCGACCGGCGTCCAACGCTCCCGGAGGTGGAAGCACGTGTCGAGCTGGCAAGTGACGATCTACTGGGGAGTGAGGAAGCCATCGCCGAACGGATTCGATCCAAACTCTCCGAGACGATCCGGCTGAGATTCAACGTTGTCGTTGGGCCTGCGGGCAGCGTCCCCAGAAGCGAGCTCGGCAAGGCAAAACGTGTCTTCGAGCAGACCACGGACGCCGACCCCCTCACAATATGATTGGCACGCCGGCCACCGCCGACCTACGTCTTCGAGGACTTGAGCATCGGGTGATCGACACCGGCCCGGTGAGCTCACTGCAAGAGGCAGCCCGACTGCGCGGCGTCGCTCCTTCGGCTGTCATCAAGACAATGGTGATCCGTCGTAGCGAAGACGATTACATATTTGTGCTGGTGCCCGGTGACAGGGTGATCGACTGGCCCAAACTTCGCTCAACGCTCGGTGAGCGGCGACTGTCGATGCCCGACGCCGATGAGGCGTTCGAGGCGACCGGGTACAAACGGGGCACGATCACACCTCTCGGCGCTTCGAGAAGCTGGCCTGTCTACGCCGACGAGCGGCTGCTCGACGGAGACGTCTCGATCGGGGGAGGCGCCCACGGCCTCTCGATCACTGTCGACGGCGCCGAGTTGGTCGAGGCGGTTGAGGCGCATGTGGGCGACTTGACCAAACCCAAATAGCTGGCTTTGTGTCGCTAGTGGTCAAGTTGCCAGTCGCTAGTCGAGAAGACGATGAAGCAGCCCGTCAACAACCGCGGTAAAGCGTTCGCGAGCAGAATTGGCCGCCTGGGTGACTTCTTCGTGACTCAGCGGTGAGTCTGCTATCCCCGCGGCAAGATTGGTGACCAGGCTGATTCCAATCACACTCGCTCCCATGTGCCGAGCAGCTACCGCTTCAGGGACTGTGGACATTCCAACGAGGTCGGCGCCAAGTCGACGAGCCATCTCCACCTCAGCTGGAGTCTCGTAGGCGGGCCCGGTGAACCAGGCGTATACCCCCTCTTTGAGCGAGACCCCGACCGAATCACCAACCTTGCGGGTCAGCTGTCGAAGAGGCTCCGCATAGACAGTTGACATATCAGGAAATCGTGGGCCCAATCTTTCGTCGTTGGGGCCAACAAGGGCAGATTGGCCAGTCAGATTGAGGTGATCACTGACCAAGACAAGATCTCCCGGCTCCAGACCATCGCCACATCCGCCGGCCGCGTTGGTGAGGATCACGGTTTGACAGCCTGAACTGACGGCAGTTCTGACACCGAAAACGAGTTCTTCGAGCGACCATCCCTCATAGAAGTGAACACGTCCGGCGAAAATCAGAGCGCTGCCTTCACCGAACTTGGTTGAGACGATTTTCCCGCCATGACCTTCTACTCGGGGAACAGGAAATCCTGGGATGTCGGAGTAGGGAATCGAGATCTGATTCGGAACCCGTTCCGCATAGGGTCCAAGCCCAGATCCGAGAACCAGCGCGACCTCATGGTCCCGACCGGTCCGCTCGGCAATCAACTGGGCTGCTTTCTCAATTGCCTCGAAGTTCATCTGGAGACACTATGCGGCAACTGTCTCCGATGGGAGGTACCGTCGGAGACGTGACCGATCTCTTCTCCTCCCGGGCCGACGGGCTGGCAATGGCAGCTGCGCCCCTGGCGACACGGATGCGTCCTCGTACGATCGAGGAGATTGTCGGTCAACCCCAACTGCTCGACCATGGCGCTGCATTCAGGCGTGTTGTCGAATCGGGCCATCCCATCTCGATGCTTCTTTGGGGTCCTCCTGGCACGGGGAAAACCACGCTGGCACGTGTCGTGGCCAATCATGCCGACGCCGAGTTCATCACACTCTCCGCGGTTTCTGCCGGCGTCAAGGACATCAGGGAGGTCCTTGCCAGCGCCAAGCAACGTCTCGCAACCGATGAGAGACGAACCGTGCTGTTCTTGGACGAGATTCACCGGTTCGCCAAGAATCAGCAGGACGCACTTCTCCCCGGAGTGGAAGACGGGACCCTCACTCTGATCGGGGCCACCACCGAAAACCCGTTTTTCGAAGTCAACAGCCCGCTGATGAGTCGGATGACTCTGTTCCGACTCCAGGCTCTTGCTCCTGGCGAGATACGACAGCTTCTTGATACCGCCCTCTCCGATCGCGATCGGGGCCTCGGATTGATGGGTCTCGCCCTCCCTGGTCTCGCGGGTGAGGAACTCGCAACTCGCACAGGTGGTGATGCCCGTCAGGCTCTCAACGCGCTAGAGGTTGCCGCTCTGCTTGCCGAAACCGATGGACGGAGTGAGATCACCGATGCGGATGTCAGCGAAGCGCTGCAACGGAGAATCGTCAGGTATGACAAGACCGGTGACAACCACTATGACGTGATCTCCGCGTTCATCAAATCTGTTCGAGGATCCGATCCCGATGCCGCCCTCTACTGGCTGTTTCTGATGCTCGAAGGCGGAGAGGACCCCGAATTCATCGCTCGCCGGTTGATCGTTCTCGCGTCCGAGGACGTGGGGCTGGCAGACTCCACGGGACTTCAAGTGGCGGTTGCTGCCGCCGACGCGCTTGCGTATGTCGGTCTCCCCGAGGCGAACTATCACCTCACCCACGCCACGCTGTATCTGGCAATGGCGCCGAAGTCGAACTCGCTTGGCAAAGCGATGGCAGCAGCCAGCGAGCTGGTGCAAAATGGCCCCACCCCAAACGTTCCCCCGCATCTGCGCTCGACTGGGTACTCAGGAGCTGCACAACTGGGTCACGGCGAAGGTTATGTCTATCCGCACGACCACCCTGGCGGTGTGGTCAGCCAGCAATACTTCCCCGACGGTGTCGAGCCCCAGGTCCTGTTTCGCCCTGGCGAGCGGGACGATGTGGTCGCTGCGAACCGCGACACCTGACTTCCATCGAACCTGTCATGACAGCGCGGAGGCAACCCGCTCGACCATCTGGATGAGGAGATCCTCGGAGGTGGCGAAATTGAGACGGGCGTAGCCATCCCCACCAGATCCAAAAAGAGAACCCTCGTTGAGAGCGACTCGCGCGTGTTCGAGAAAGTGATCGGCCGGCTCGACGTGACCGCGGGGGCCAAAATCCAACCAGGCAAGGTAGGTCGCCTCGGGTGGCCGATATCCCACACCAGGCAGCTGGGCGTCTACCAACTCGCCCAGGACTCGACGATTCGACTCGAGTCGAACCATCACTTTGTCCAACCAGTCGCCACCTTCAGCGTATCCAGCCGTATTGGCGATGAGACCAAGAGTGCCGACGCCAATCTTGGGAAGCGTGAAGAACTCCGACCAAATTTCAGCATCACGGTCATTGGTAAGCACGACCTGGGCGCATTTGAGACCTGGAAGGTTGAACGCCTTTGAGGCTGACGAAACCGTCACGAGAACGTCTGGGGCCCAGGCTGCGGCAACAACGTGGGTCGAGCCCGGATAGACCAGCGGGGCGTGGATCTCGTCGGACAGAACGCGACCGTCATGACTTGCAACCACCTCGACCAAAACCGACAATTCGTCGACAGAGAAGCTGCGACCGGTCGGATTCCACGGATTGCACAACACGACCGAGCCGGCGCCACGAGCCATCTCACGGTTGATCGCATCGATGTCGAGCGTGTAGCGGCCATCGGCATCGACAAGACCGGGGACCTGCACGTACTCCCTGTCGGCGCGCTCCACCATCGAGAAAAACGGGTAGTAGGCCGGAGTGGGCAGGATCACCGGCGAACCCGGCTTGGTGAGATGGGCGATGGCTCGCCGGGTTCCTTCCACGACGTCGGGAACTGCGAACACCCGCGACGGATCGACTCTCCAGTCGAGACGGGATGCCCAAAAATCGACAGCGGCCGCGGCAGTGGCATCCATAGCGTCGAAAGACGGGTACCCGGTGTCCCCACGGTCAATCGCTTCGTGCAACGCCTGGCTGACGACGGGCGCGAGACCGAAGTCCATCTCGGCCACCCACGCCGGGAGGACATCGGGGTCGTAGTAGGTCCACTTCAAGCTGTTCTTGACAATCGGCGAATTCACTCCGGCGAGAGTACCCACAGGTCGGCCCGCTAGTGGTCCGTCCTACAAATGATTGTGAGGTCCCTCAGCCCGCTAGTGGTCCGTCCACTAGCGTCGACCAGCCGATGAGCGAATCTTCAACCGCCGCACGATTCTTTGACAGCCGGGCGGCCTACATGATGTTTGTCCGCTCTACCAACGAGAAGGCCGCGGTAGCCGCCAGAGTTGGCAGAGAACTCGCCAAGGTGAAGCCCGGCGAACGTGCCTTGCGCATTTTCGATGCTGGGATGGGTGATGCATCGGTACTCAGCCAGTTGATGAGAGAAATGCACCAAGCCTTCACCCACATCCCGTGGCTGATCGTGGGCAAGGAAATCAGCGTGGAAGATGTGCGGCAGGCGCTGGAAAGGATGCCGGATCGTCTTTCGGAGCATCCCGAAACGGTCTTCGTCGTGACCAACATGCATTATCGGGAGGCACCGGCTCTCAAGCCTGACCGGCCGGACGACCTCGTTTGGAGAAATGTTGCACTCGAAGGATCGACCGCTCACGAATTCGCCAACCAGATTCACGATCTCTACCCAACAGTCGCCAAAGACTGGGAAGTTCGCACCAGCCCCAAATCCGGCAATCCGCTCTACCTGCGGCCGGCGGCTCTTGTGATCTACCGCCGCGATAGGGAGTTCCTCCTTCGCCCCACCATTCCCCAGCCAGAAAACGTCGAAGGTCTCTACGACCTCGTTATCGCATCACAGACCTACCGCGCCCGGACGAGCGCAGATCGAAAGGTCAAGACTGTCCTGGCACCGCTCTCGGCGGCACTGGCCCCGGGCGGCCGTCTCATTGGGGTTCACGCACATGGAAAAGACCCGGGCCTGGAGATTATCCAAGGGGTTTGGCCTGGAGAGCAGCCATACCCCACCGGTCGTCATGAGCTGATCGAGGTCGCCTCGAGGACTATCGGCGACTCTTCCTTGAAATTCGACCCTGGCACCGACGACGAGTCGATTTTCCAGTTCCATCTTCACTCGATGCCAACCGAGAAAACCGAGCACATCGGCACCCCTTCGATCCTGGCGACATGGAACGCTGCTGCTTATGTGGCCCAGATCGATGAGCCCCGGCTGTCAGAAGCCATGGCGTCGGGCTCTTACCTGGAGCCCACGACCGCTGTCATGAGAAAACACGATGCCGTTTGGTTCAACAACGAGTCGTATGTGATATCTCGCGACTCTGCATAGTGGCGCCTCGCTAGGCGGCGGCCTCAACTGGTTGGCGTCGGGATTTCTCCACGTAGACCACCGCAACCACAATCAGCACCGCCGCGATCGTTGCGAAATTGGCCAGCCAATGGAAACCGACCGTCGACTTGACGAATCCAGATAGAAGGGCGGCCGTTGCACCAAGAAGGCTCATCAGCACATCAGAGAGACCCTGGGCGCCAACTCGCTCCGAACTGGGAAGACTTTCGGTCAGCAATGCCGACCCCGCGATGAAAGCGAAGTTCCAGCCGACGCCCACCAGGAAGAGCCCGATGAACACAAGACTCGGGACGTAGCCGGCAATCACAGCTGCCGTTGCGCCGGTGCCAAGTATCACCGCGCCGACCTTCAACGAGCTGATCCGCCCGTACCGGTCCGCCCATCGTCCAATGAGTGGAGCTAGCCCGAACATGCCAAAGACGTGTGCTGCGATAACCAGTGTCGACAATTCGGCCTGACCGTGGTCACGCATGTGGAGGGGTGTCATTGCCATCACAGCAACCATGGCCATCTGGCTCACAGCCATTGCACCAATGGCAAGACGGGCCATCGAGTTGGGCCAGATCGTTTTCCATGACTGGCTAATACCTCTGAGAGGGTTCTCCCGAGGTGCGTCGAGATCGACTCCACCGGCAAACTCAAGTGGGTCGGGCCGGAGGAATGTTGCGATGATCAGTCCGGCAAAGGCAAAACCCACGGCCCCCAGTGCCAAAGGACTCACCCACTCCGACATTCCCAAACCTTTGCCCACCTGGTTCACCCACAGGGCAAGCGCCGGTCCGACAACTGCCCCGACGGTTCCCACCCAGACAACCATTGAGATCTCACGGGCGCGGCGATCTTCGTCTGCCAGATCTGCCGCAGTGAACCGATTCTGAAGATTCGAGGCGTTGCCGACACCAAACAACCCGCTCGCAACAACAAACAGCCAGAACATGCCGGCCTGCCCAGCGACAAGTCCAAGTCCGGCTCCGAAGATTGCAATGACGTACCCGATGAGGACACCCGACCTGCGTCCTCGACGTTTCGAACGCAAGGCCAGAGGCGTGGCGGCGATTGCGGTGCCCAACACAGCAGCCGCGGCCGGGACTCCTGCCAGGGTGTCACTGTCCAACATCTCACGGGCCAACAGGACGGCTATCGCGGCAACGGCGCTTCGTCCGGCATACCCAAAAACGTTGGCGATCATCAGGGTGCGGACGGTGCGACGTTGTACGGCGGCCCGATCCATCAGGAGACATTATCTGTCAGAGCATCAAATGGCTCTTTCTCACCCGGCTCAGTTGCGGAAGACGTCCGGTGCAATCGGGTCCTGCTCGCGTCGTCTCGATCCCAAACCGAACAGATATTGGTTTGGGAAAGAGTGACCCGTGTACCCGAGGTCGATGGCGGCATTCATCGTCCAGTAGGGGTCCACCAAGTGTGGTCGTGCCATCACAACCAGGTCGGCCCGACCCGACACGAGAATGTTGTGGATGTCGTCGATGGATGACACCGCACCGACTGTCATGGTTGCGATGCCCGCCTCGTTGCGAATCCTGTCGCTGAACGGCGTTTGATAAAGCCTGCCGTATTCAGGCCTTGCCTCGATGGACGTCTGACCGGTGGACACGTCGACGACGTCACAGCCGTGCTCCTTCAGTCGACGTGAGAATTCGACCGCGTCATCACCGTCAAACCCGCCGTCGACCCAGTCTGTTGCGGAGATTCGAACCGACATCGGTTTGGTGTCGGGCCATCTCCCCCGCACCGCGTCAAACACCTCGAGCGGGTATCTCATCCGGTTCTCCAGAGTGCCTCCGAACTCATCGGTTCGCTGGTTGGCGAGTGGTGTGAGGAAGCTGGACAACAGGTACCCGTGAGCGAAATGAAGCTCGAGCCAGTCAAAGCCGACTCGGTCGGCACGATTGGCTGCTTCCAGATGCTGATCGAGGATCTGATCCATGTCGTTCCGATTCATCTCCCGAGGAACCTGACTGTCGGGCCGGTAGCGGATGGGCGACGGCGAGATGATCTCCCAATTGCCGTCGTCGAGGGGAGCACTGTCGCCCTCCCACATCAGTTTTGTTGACCCCTTCCGGCCCGAGTGGCCGATCTGCATGCCGATCTTCGACTTCGAATTGGCGTGGACAAACTCGACGACACGACCCCACGCAGCCGCCTGCTCGTCGGTCCAGATGCCGGCGTCGGCCGGCGAAATGCGTCCCTCGGGGGAGACACATGTCATCTCAGTCATCACCAATCCGGCACCACCAACAGCTCTGCTACCGAGGTGAACAAGATGCCACTCGTTGGGCAAGCCGTCCACCGATGAGTATTGGTCCATTGGAGAAACGACCACCCGGTTGGGAAGCGTGAGATCCCGAACCTTGTAGGGATGGAACATCGGTGGGGTTGTCTCGTCGACCTTCTCTGGTGCGCCGTGGTTAGAGGCCGCATACCAACGATCGATCGATTCCATGTAGCCGGGATCCCTGAGACGAAGGTTGTCGTAGGTAATCCGCTGACTCCGCGTCAACATACTGAAGACAAACTGCTCCGGCTCGAGATGTCGGTAGCGGTCAGCGCCTTCGAACCACTCGAGACTTGCCTTGGCCGCTCGTTGCAAACTGTCGACCTCGGGACGTCGAGCCGCCTCGTATGCGTCGAGAGCTTCGCCGATAGGCATATCTTCGAGAAGAAAGCCGGACAGGGCGATTGCGTCTTCCATTGCCAGCTTGGTGCCCGACCCCACCGAGAAATGGGCTGTGTGTATGGCGTCACCCATCAGCACCACGTTTTGGTGATGCCACTTTTCACATCTGATGGTGGGGAACTGCAACCACTTTGAGTTGTTGCCCACAAGTGGGTGACCATCGAGGTGCTCAGCAAACATCTCCTGACACGTCTTCAGCGCAAACTCGTCGCTTTCCCCCGGTGGGAAAGACTCCTCCTCCGTCTCGTCGAAACCCAAACCACGCCATGTGTCCGGTGGTACCTCGACGATAAAGGTGCTTCCTTCGGAGGAGTACGGATAGATGTGGGCCCACACCATCCCAGCAGGAGTGTCCTCAAAGATGAAGTGAAACTTGTCAAAGACTCTCGGGGTCCCGAACCAGATGTACTTGTTCACCCGCAGATCGATCGATGGCCTGAAATGTGGCTCGAGTGAGCGACGGACCATTGAGTTGGCCCCGTCCGCACCGACGATCAGATCGGCTTCCGGCAAATCGCCGAGGTCAGTGATCTCGGTGGAGAACCGAATGTCGACACCCACTTCAGTCGCTCGTCTGGTGAGAATCTCGAGCAAGTCGCGACGACCCGCCGCGGCGAACCCATGACCTCCTGAAACGAAACGCTTCCCAGAGAAGTGGCGAACCTCAATTTCACCCCAGTGTCGAAAGCTCCGAGTGAGCGCCTCATAGGAAGGCCCGTCTGCTGCGGCGAAGTGGTCGAGTGTCTCGTCGGAGAAGACGACGCCAAACCCGTAGGCGTCCTCCGGTCGATTCCGCTCGTAGACCGTGACCTCGAAATCAGGGCGTGCCTTTTTGAGCAAGATTGAGAAGTAGAGATTGGCCGGACCCCCACCGATGCATAGGACCTTCATCGGTCGGCCAGGTCGGTCCGGGCTAAGTCCATGGTCACAAACATAGGAGCCATATCGACCGAATACCGGCTCCGGTAGACCACCAACACCGACATCGACCGCATACAGGTGGCCCGCCTGCCCGCTCTCGTCATTTCCACCATCACCCCGACGTCGATGTCAACCCAATAGAGAAGCTGCGATCGGACATCCCACAATGGGCACTCCCCAGCCGGCTCGGCTTCGACGAACCTCGCTCTATCAAAGGACCTCAGACCCGCTCGTAGGTGAAACGATGGGTTTCTCCGAAGACCATGGGAAATTGATCCACAGGTCGGTGCGTTTCCAAACGAACTCTGGTTTGATAACTGAGCGCGACTTCTCGTAGAGGACAGCAGCCTTGGTCTCCTTTACCTTGTCGGAAACGAAGTCGTAGACCATCTGCAATGTGTGACCCGTGTCAGCGACGTCATCGACGATTAGAACGCTGGCGTGCTCTAGGTCGACCAACTCGAGGTATGGAGGGAGGATCACCGGGATGTCCAGCCGCTGATCGATGCCGGTGTAGTACTCGACATTGATCAGGTAGCAATTCTTGATCGACAACGCGTACCCGAGTGACCCAGCCGGAATCAACCCGCCACGTGCGATACCCAGAATTATGTCAGCGTCGAAGTCATCGTCGGCGATCTGCTGGCCAAGTTCTCGTATCCCAACTCCATAGTCACTCCAGCTGAGAATTTCCCGGTCCGGGCTGGGACTGGCTTCTGACACTATCCGAACTTTTTCGCGAATTTACCGGAGGCTCCGGAAGTGATTGGCCCACCGTGGCCAAACACGGCCACTTCGAAATCGCGCTGGGCGACCTTCGCCAGGCTGGTCTTACCGACGGCGAGGTCGTCATAACCGAGCATGTAGCCAAGGCCAAACATGTTTGAAGCGATATCACCTGCAAAAAGAACGCCACGGTCACGTTTCCAAAGCAGCGACACATGACCAGGCGTGTGTCCTGGGGTATGAATGACTTCGATCTCACCGGCAACGTCAAGGGTTTTGCCATCGCGAAGGGACCGGTCCGGCTCGAAGGAAGGGAACTCAGTAGGTTTGTTGCCGATCAGCACCCGGAAGAGGATCTGATTGAGAAGACCCGGGCCCGGGGACATCGTCTGGTGAATAATCCCAGCGCGTGCGATCCCGGCGTCGTCGTCGTGGATCGAGACTGGAATCGCCCCGCCGGAGAGTTGAGCAGCACCTCCCAAGTGGTCCGGGTGGGCGTGTGTAAGCAATATGTTGGATATATCACCGGGCTCGCGACCAATCGATCGGATCGCAGCACCGATCTTGGCCACATTCTTTAGAAACCCGCTATCGATCAAGGTCAGACCCTGTTCGCCATCGTCGATCAAGTAGGCGTTGACGGGCCCCAACTTGATCAAATACAGACCGGAGACCACTTCTTTGACACTCATGTCGACTCCTCTCGTCAACTCGATCGTCGCATGAAAGCCAGCACCAAGTCACTCCACTCGTCCGCTCGCTCGAAATAGGGAGAATGGCCGGTGTTGGCAACGACACTCACCTCGCTGCCGGGAACGAGGACCGCTGCCTGCTCAATGAGAGCCGGAGGAAAGATTGGATCGTTCTGACCAACGATGAACAGCAACGGCGCCTGAAGGGATTCGAGTTGCTCGGTGTGATCACTATCCAACAGAAGCTCGGTGATCTCCATCGGAGAAGGCGGCGCGGCCAATCCGCCAATCTGGCTGTACAAAAACGATTGGGCGATGTCCTCGGCACCAAGTTGTGCCCCAACCGCCGGGTGCATCCCGAGCGGGAGCTGATCGGGTGGTGCGCTCACCGCCATCAGACGCCCGTACTCAACGAAGGCCTGACGAATCGTCGGTGTGAAGATCCCGCCGATGGTGTCCGCCAGAACCAGGGAGAATGTCCGGCTCGGATAGGTGAGGGCGAAACCAAGCGATGCCCAACCACCCATCGACTGACCGACCAGGTGTGCGCTATCGACCTCCAGGTGATCGAGGATGTGTGCAATGTCACGCACCGACGGGTCGGGACCGAGATTGCCGGTCAGGTCTGTGGATTGGCCGAAACCACGTTGATCCCAGGTGACAACCCGATATTCGGCTGCCAGGGTCGGAACCTGTTGGTACCAGATGGCGTGATTGCCACCCATGCCATGGCTGAGGACGACGGTCTCGCCCGTTCCCCACGACTCGAAGTAGATCTGCTCGCCCTCGGATTCAACAAATCCGCGAGGTCCGGCGGAGATGGCGGGGGATCTCATCACGATCAGAATGGGTATCCGGGCGCCGTTTAGCCGCCGCTGGTCCAGTGGGAAGGGTCGGTGGAAGGAATCACGGTCGCCAGAATGGCCCCGGTGTCGGCAGTAGAAGGGACGAACCCACCTTCGGGCCATATCCCGGCGCCGACTGCGACCTCGCTACGACCATGACCGCTGCTACCCCATTCGACATAGCTGAGGATGGCATCGGAGTTGGAAAAGGCGTTCCCCAGATAGAGGCCGACTTCGCCGCTCCCAGGATCGAACGGGCCGATTGCGGCAACCCCTTCTATGGAGATCGCATCTGGTGGTGCAACAAAGATATCTCCACCAACACTGACGGCTGCCGACTCTCCGGGCTGCAACTCGACATCTGGGAACTCGTAATAGGAAGGTCGCTGACAGAGCCAATGGCCGGCCAGTGACCCTGGTTCATCGCCGACGTTCTGGACAACGACCTGGCCAAGCACTCCAAGTGAGACCATGGTGATTGCGAATTTGGCTCCCGATGACACAACAGGTGCTGCGGTGGTAATAGTGGCATCGGGCGCAACTGAAGTTGTGGGTGCTGGCCGAACCGTCGTCGTAGCGGCGGCCGCTTCCGCCGTGGTCACCGATGAAGCCGTCGTGGATGTGGACTCGGTGGTTGACCCACCACAGGCAGCGACCACAAGAATCAAAACGGTCGATCTGGCCAGCTTGCCCATAGATGAAGCTTACGCGAATACGACAGAGCGAATCAGAGTCACCTGCGCGGACCGGGTTTGGCTGACTACTTCGACTCCCGGCGGTCGGGTCTGGCGAGTTGGCTAACCCCTGAGCGCGGAGGCGAATATCCCGGGGAGACGTGTGACCTTCTCATCTCCGGCGTAGTAGGTCAGCCGCTTGCCGGTCGTCTTGGCCGTGCCATTGGTGACGAACCACAGGGGCCGTGGTGAAAGGTAGAAACTGCCGTGGGCAACCCCGCGCGGGAAAGGCCAGAATGGAGCCTTGACCACCGTCTTCTGCGGCCGATCTAGGAGCAGCGCATTATGGACATTCCCTTTCCCCGATTGGATGTTATCCAGGGTGTGGCCGGGATAGGCACCCCATGCCGCCCGTCCCAGCAGAAACCCGACACCGGTCCAGGCATTGACGGCGATCGTCCCATAACGGAGCTCGGCAATCGCCTGATCGAGCTCGTCGCCTAAATCCGTCGCGGTCCGTGGGTGAATGATGATGTTTGCCCCCAAAGTCCCCTGAAGTGTCTCGTTGGAGAATCTGACCGCCTCGCGAAGAAACTCGGCGGCTGATGGAGCAGAGATCTCCGTGGTGGCGTATACGGGTGCGAAGAACTCCTCCTTGAAGCAATAAGCACCGGCGTCAGCCGAGTCGACACCAACAATCAAGGTTCGCTCGACGTCTGTCTCGAGTTTCTCGGCGTCTGGGTGTTGGTCCCTGACAGCCTGTTGACGATCATCAGAACCCGGGTAGTAGGCAGGTCGCGACTCGGCTTCAGCCAGTGCTTTTCGCACCTCATCGACCAACCTGGCAGTTCCATCCCAACCCTCCGGCAACACCAGGATCTGGGAGGCGATGCAGTTGAAACCGGAGTTGTGCAGTTTTTGTGTTGCCAGATGCTCGGCCTGATAGGCGATGTCGGCTTGGGTCCAGGGGCCGGGAACGATGATTGTCGGGCTGACTCCACCCAATTCCGATGTGATGGGTTTGCTGATCAAAGGCTGATTGTTGGATTTCCTCTCGACACCCTCTTCCCCTGGGCCAAAGACAATCGCATCGTGGGTCCGGGAGCTGCCTGTGATGTGAATGGTGTCGACGCTGTCATGGCCAGTGAGATAGCCACCAACGTCACCGGCCCCGTAGGCAAAACGCACGTATCCGGCGTCCACTAGAGGTGCGAAAATTCGCTCGAAGACCGGGCCGAGGTAGTCGTTCACCGGATTCATCTTCACTATGACCACTTCACCGTCAGCAAATAGTTTGTACAGGATGTCGAGCGGCACGATCGACGAGATGTTTCCTGCTCCCAGTACCAGGGCAACACGGCCGCCGTGGTCGGGTTCTCGATAGAAACGACCTGTATTCTGAGAAAGCTCGTCGAGGCCAACACCCGGTTCCATCCACACATCCACCTGATACCCATGGAGAAGCAAGGTCTCATAGATGTTGGTTGGATAAACACGCGCCACAGCTTGCCCGTTTGAGCGCTTCCACGTCTTGATCCCGGCGAGAACATCACCGTCTTGATCGATGGCGGTGAGTGTCGCAGAAATCGCATGCATCCAACCAAGCAGAGCATAAGGCCCCGACACCCACTCCTCGCCGGCGAGCGGAGAGTCAGCGTCGATTCCCTTGGCTGACACAGCACTGTCGGCCCAGTCTTCGGCGTTGGTGATGGTGAGATCTACCAGCCGACGGAGATAGTCGATCTTCTCCGACACAGCCAATGTCGCCCAGCGCGCCTTGTTCTCCGACAGGGTGGTGAGATCGGTGTCCATCTGCGCGGTGTTCATCAGGTTCTTTTTGAGGTCTGGGCGGCTCGGATCGTAGTGATCGGCGCCATTCGATCTCCCCGAACGACCAGGAATAACTAGGCAGATATTGGCTGTTTGACGCCGATTCGATCGCCCGTCTGTGAATCGAAGAAGTGAAGTTTGGCGGTGTTGACGATCAGATCCACAAATTCGCCCCTCTTCACTTGAGCGTCGGGGCTGACTCTGGCGATGAACTTGGAGGTTTCGCCCAACGACGCGACGGTTTGACCGGTGTCGGCCAAGAGCTCCTCAATGTCGGGCGTCACCACCGGGGGTCGCTTGCCGGAGAAATGAACAAATGTCTCGGCACCCAAGATCTCAGTGGCTTCTACCTGGGCCCGTATCGTCCGTTCATCGTCTGGACCGGCCACAGCCGCAGCTTCCATCGAGTGGGGCCGGATCCCGACCACTAGCTCTTCGTTCATTCGGCTTTCGATTCCGGGATGTGAGTCGAGGGCGCGCTTATCCACTTTGAACTCATATTCGCCAGCCTTCACCCAGACCCCTCCGTCCCTGCTCTCCAATGTGGCATAGAGGAGGTTCATCGAGGGACTGCCAATGAAACCCGCGACAAAGAGGTTGACTGGAGCATCAAAAAGCTCAGTTGGTGGACCGACCTGTTGGAGGTTGTAAGGACGGGCCGCGGACACTGGTCTGAGGACCGCGACGCGATCACCGAGGGTCATCGCCTCCACCTGATCGTGAGTGACGTAGACAGTCGTGGTCTTCAGCCTTGCGCTTAGACGCTCGAGCTCGGCCCTCATCTGCACCCTGAGTTTGGCGTCCAAGTTCGACAGCGGCTCGTCCATCAAGAATGCGGCAGGCTCCCGGACTATCGCCCGACCCATCGCCACCCGCTGCCTCTGACCACCAGACAAGGCTTTCGGCTTTCGGTCCAGAAGTTCGGTGATCTCCAGAATCTCTGCTGCTTCAGCCACCTGACGGGTGATTTCACTCTTTTTCACCTTCTGCATTTTTAGGCCAAATCCCATGTTGTCCCGAACCGACATGTGCGGATACAGCGCATAGTTCTGAAACACCATCGCAATGTCACGATCCTTTGGCTGGAGATCGTTGACAACGCGGTCGCCAATCGAAATCGTCCCTTCGGTGATCTCCTCCAAGCCGGCGATCATTCGTAGCGCGGTCGTTTTACCGCAGCCCGAAGGTCCGACCAGAACAAGGAACTCGCTATCCCGGATCGTCAAATCAAGATCACCCACGGCACGGGTGCCATCGGGGTAGATCTTCCCAACAGTGTCAAGGATTATCTGAGACATCGAACTCCTTCAAGAAAGTTGAAACTGACAACAGAATACCGAGTTGGTCAGATCTTGGCAGGTGCCGAAGTTTCAGCCTAAGTGCGAAATGGGTACTTCGTGCATTATATACGATCTGAGCGCCCCTGAGCACACGGGACTAGGACCATGTGACTTCCTCCCCGACTGAGAAGGAGCCAATGTTCCGTAGGATCAAGGCCCATGCCAGCCCCGGACTAGGAGGAGAAATGGACAGAATCGGACTGGTTGGGCTGGGGATCATGGGCACGGCCTACACTCGCAACCTGCTGAAAGCGGGGTTCGGGGTTACCGGCTTCGACATCGAGCCGGCTCGTCGGAAGGCTATGGAAGATGCGGGAGGCCTGCCCACCGAATCTGCCGCTGCAGTCGCCGCCCACTCAGACGTCGTCCTGATTGCCCTGCCCTCTGTGTCTGCTCTGGAGGAAGCAGTCGAAGGAGAACACGGGCTCGACAAGGGCGGCCACAGCGACCTCGTCGTCGTGGAGATGAGCACCTTCCCCCTCCAAGCTAAGAAACGCGCCCGCGCCGCGCTGCGATCTGTTGGAGTCACCATGCTCGATGCCCCGGTCAGCGGCACGGGTCTCCAAGCAGAGGCCGCAGAAATCGTCATCTACGCAAGTGGCGACACCACCGCCCTCGAGCGGGTCCGACCGGTCCTCGATGCTGTTGCCAAAGTCACCTTCGACCTTGGGAGCTTCGGCAACGGTTCGAAGATGAAATTCGTGGCCAACTTGCTTGTCTCGGTCCACAACCTCGCCACCGCCGAGGCGTTCGTTTTGGGGATGAAAGCTGGGCTGGACCCCCAGCAGATTCTCGATGTGGTTTCCGCCGGGGTTGGGAGTTCGAGAATATTTGAGATCCGAGGACCGATGATGGTCGAAGACGCCTACCCACCCGCCGCCAAACTCAAGATGTTCATCAAAGATATCAACGTCATCGGTGATTTTGGTCGCGATATCGGGGTCCCAACACCGCTCCTTGATGCGAGTCTTCCCTGGTACGAGGAGGCGGTTGAGCAGGAGCTGGGCGACTTCGATGCAGCGGCTCTCGCCCGGTTGTTGGAAGCAAAGGCCGGCTTCGCTCGTTAGCTATCTATCGGAATTCCGCTACGGCCTTGACGCATCCAGATTCGCTTGAAGCCATAGCCGCTTCGAGAACCGCAACAACCTCGAGGCCTTCTGCCCCCCCAGTCTCGGGTTTCGTCTCGCCCCGAATCGCCAACACGAATTCACTGACTTCGTCCGCGATTGTGTCGATGATCTCTACGGGTTGCTCGCTGCGGACCTGTTCTTGTGGAGTCTGGAAATAGAACCGGGTGCCGTCGTCGTCATTGATCGCGGCGCCTTTGGTTCCTCGAACGGCCACCGAGGTGGAGCGAGGGACCACAAACGAGGTCCCCAGATAACCCAATGGACCTGAGTCGAACTCAAAGACAATGGATGTGGCATGGTCGATGGGCGGTGTGTCGAGTATCCCTTTGCTGAATGCAAACACGCTCTTGATCGGTCCCAACAGGTAGGTCATCGTGTCGATCATGTGGACCCCGAGACTCGTCATTCCGCCAAGGGGGCTTTCGGTGCTATTGGCCCGCCAGTAGTCGGACTCGAAGCCGAGTGCATTTGGAGTCGACTGATAGGTATCGATCATCGTCACGGTCCCCAGGTCCCCGGTCTCGATGAGCACCTTCAAGCGCCGGTTGGCCGGCTGACGCCGTTTGTTGTGGCCGACCTGGAGAACAATTCCGGATTTTTCGGCGGCTGTGACAGCCCGCCTGGCGGAAGAAACCGTCAGGGCAAGCGGCTTTTCCACAAATACGTGCTTACCAGCCTCGGCCGCCGCCACGATGAGGTCGGCGTGGGTCGTGTGTGGTGTGGCCAGAAGGACACCATCGACGTCGGGTGCCTCGAGGATTTGGTCAAAACTCTCAAAAGCCCGGCCGCCGTGTCGGTCGGTGAAGGCGTCCCTGGATTCGACAGTCCTTGCAAACCCGCCAGCAGACTCCGCACCTCCGGCTATCGCTGCTTCAGCCAGGACGGCGCCCCACCATCCCAGGCCAACAGAAGCCAATCGCACCTTGTCGCTCATTGTTGTGGCCTCACCTTCGATGTTACGTCTGGGCGCTCTGAATATATATGGGCCCACCCAACCAAGAATCTGTCCTATTGGCCCCCGGCTCCAGGGATAAACCGGCCGCCTCGCCCATCGATTGGGTTTCGATCCGAAGCGATCAAACGGCCCCGGAGATAGGAGGTGTGGACGCGGCCGATCAGCGTCCGCCCCGTGTACGGAGACCAGCCTGCCTTTGAGATCACATCATGGTCCGACACCGTCCATGACCCCTCTTCGTCGACCAGCACCAGATCGGCGTCGGCGCCGACACCCAAATGCCCCTTGCGGGGAAAGAGGCCGTAGCGTTTTGCCGGGGCCTCCGAATACACCCTCACCACGTCCTCCAGGGTAAGCCGCCCCTGATGGACTGCATCGAACAGAAACGGCGCGGTGGTATCCAGACCGGGAAGCCCGAAGGGTGCGTCCCAAATCCCGTGCTGTTTCTGCTGACGAGTTGAGGGGGCGTGGTCGGTGGATACATGGTTCAGAACCCCGGTGCGCAACAGATCCCACATCTTCTCCTCGTCGGCATCGGACCGGCTTCGGGCAGGTGGGGTGTACTTGCGGAACGGGCCCTCGGTGAGGACTTCGTCCTCCCGGAGAGCGAAGTACTGGGGACATGCCTCGGCAACCAGATCGGCGCCTCTCCCCCGAGCATCGGTGATGATGTCGGCCACCGATGGACTGCTGACATGAGCGATTGTTGCTCGTGCTCCGGTGCGTTCAGCAAGAACAACCGCTACCGCGACCGCGACCTCCTCAGCTTCCAGAGTGCGCCATTCATTGAGAATTCCATTGTCCTTTCTCCCCTGCTCACGAAGCTTTGCTTCTGCATCGGCAGTTATGGTCTCGTCTTCGCAATGAATGAGACATACCCCACCGAATGAAGCCATAACGGCGAGGGCTTCTTCGAGGTGGGCAGCGTCGAGTCCCGGAACTCCGTGGGTCGTACAGGTGAAGATCTTGAAGAACGTCACGCCAGCTTCCCAGAGGGCACCAAGGTCGTCGATGCGGTCGGGCCAGGTGTGTGCGGCCAGTCCGAAGTCGACGTTGGATCGGCCTTCGAGGTAGGCGAGTTTCTCGCTCAGGTCGCCAACACTGCGCACCGGGTTGGCATGGGTGTGCTCGACGATTGTGGTAACTCCTGCCGCAGCGGCTGCTGCCGTCCCCGTCGGAAAGTCCTCCCTGTCGGTCGCCCCCGGATCCATGAGGTGGACATGGGTGTCCACCATCCCCGGAAGAACACTCAACCCGGTGGCGTCGACCACCTGATCGGCCTTCTCATCCTGGTCACCGACGTGAACTATCCGTCCGTCAGAAACGTAGATGTGGGCACGGTGACGGCCCCGAGAAGACACCACGGTTCCGCCCTTGATCGCCAGCTCGCTGTTCATCGGGTCAGGGTCGGGCCCAGTCCGGGTTCTGCCCGAAGTCGGGCTGGAGCCCGGCAGCTTCGACTCCCGCGACAGCACAAACTTCGTCCGGCTCGGAGACATCGCCCGACACCCCCACCGCACCGATGATGAGACCTTCGTCATCTCGAATGATCACCCCTCCGGGCAGCGCGACCAGGCGGCCACCAGAGATCTCGGCGAGCGCTCCCATGAAGACGGGGAGCTTCTTGGCACGCTCGTGGAGCAATCGACTTGGCAGACCCATGCCGAGCGCTCCCCACGCTTTGGCTTTGGCAATCTCGGGACGCATGAACTCCGACCCGTCTTCGCGCTTCATCGCAATCGGGTTTCCACCGTCATCGAGCACGACCACCGATAGCCTCCCCAGATCGAGGGTGCGGCCTTTGGCCAGGGCCGCATCAATGATGACATCGGCCTCGGCGAGTGTGAGCTTTCTCATCGTATCTCCATTGGTTCGGCGACAGTACCCGACCGTTGCTCAGTCCTCTAGAATCAACGGTCTCTGGGTCAGCTTCCCGCCGTGCCAGACCGCCGAGATGGTGATCTCCCGATTGGGGTCCGCGGGCGAGACCAACAAGGTTTGGTGATCATTGACGGGTCGTCTGCGCAGATTGGGACGTCTTGCCGTAGTGGACATAACGCCACTGAGGCAGGTATCGGGCTATCGCTGGCTGTTTGCCGGTATGTTCGTCATGCAGATAGGTCGACAGCTCACCGTTGTGGCGGTCCCGATCCAGGTGTACGAGATGACCGGATCGACAATTGCCGTTGGTCTGCTGGGTCTGGCGCAACTAATCCCGCTGCTAGCGGTTTCGCTGGTCGGGGGCGCTCTCGCCGACGCCATGGACCGAAAGCGTTTGCTCTGGATTTCTCAGCTGGTTCTCGCCCTTACCGGAGCTGGGCTGCTCTGGAACTCCCTAGCCGACAGTCCTGCGCTCTGGCCGCTTTTCGTGTTGAGCGCGATCAACGCCGGGATCTCGGCCATCGACTCCCCGGCCCGAGCCGCCCTCGTGCCTGGCCTCGTCGGAAGGGCACTGCTCCCATCAGCTCTGGCACTGAATCAGACCCAGACCAACGTCGCCAAAGCGGCCATTCCCGCGATTGGCGGCTTCTTGATAGCGACAAGCGGCTATTCCGTCACCTACGGCCTGGAAACGATGGCTTTCCTCGCAAGCGCAATGCTCATCCTCCGCATTCCGAATGTGAAAACTGAAGGCGGGGGCCGGCCATTCTCGATGTCCTCGATCATGGAAGGATTCCGTTTCTTGAAACCACGGCGTGTCATCCAAGCCGCCTTTCTCATCGACCTGAGCGCCATGGTCTTCGGGATGCCCACCGCGCTTTTCCCCGCATTCGGAACAGAGGTGCTCGGCGGAGATGCATTCACTGTTGGCCTCCTCTATGGCGCACCGGGGATAGGCGCCCTTGTTGGCGCATTGACGTCAGGATGGGTGTCGCACGTTCGCCGGCAAGGAAGGGCAGTCGTGCTGGCCGTTATCGGATGGGGTCTTGCTATCGCTGTTTTTGGCCTGACCTCCTCGCTACCTCTGGCATTTGCCATGCTGGCCCTGGCCGGAGCGGCAGACGTCGTCTCTGCCATCTTCCGCGGCTCGATCGTTCAGCTATCAGTGCCCGACTCGCTGCGGGGAAGGCTGTCTTCGATGCACATGGCCGTTGTGGCCGGCGGACCGAGGCTCGGCGATCTCGAAGCAGGAGTCGTCGCTGCTCTCACCTCGGTCAGGTTCTCAATCGTCTCCGGTGGTCTCGCTTGCGTGATCGCATCTTTGGGCATCGCCCGTTGGGCACCCAGTTTCCTTAACTATGAATACGACCCCGACGAGCCCGAGTTGGCGGCTCAGGCCAGCCCTTGAGCCCTCCTGGTTCAGTTGAGGCCGTAGAGGGCGGCAGCGTTTCCGCCCGAGATTGCGGCGCGCTCGTCGTTGCTGATTCCCTCGGTGGCCTCAATCAAGGCCAGGGGATCAGTCTCGCTCATGTCGAAGGGGAAATCGGTGCCGAGCATCACATGGTCAACTCCGACCACCTCCACGAGATGGCGGAGATACAGGGGCTGAAATACCATCGTGTCATAGAAGAGTTTCTTCATGTAATAGCTCGGGGAGTGATCGGGGATCTTCAGCCTGGTCTCGGGTCGGACCTCCCAGGTGTGGTCGGCTCGGGAGCTGTAGAACGGGAGATACCCACCCCCGTGGAGCAAGACCAGCTTGATCCCGGGGTGCTCCTCGAACAAACCGCTGAAGATCATCCGGGTCGCTGCAACCATCGTCTCCAGGGGGTTGCCGATGCAATTGACCAAAAAGTAGTCAGAAAGCCGCTGGCTTTCCGGGTAGCCACTTGGATGGAGGATCACGGGAATGCCCCTGGCCTCGACTGCCGCCCAGAATGGACGGAACCGGGGCTCATCGAGATTGTGGCCGTCGACCGTCCCGCCGATCTGGAGGCCCTTGAAGCCGAGGTCATCGACGGCTCGGTCCATCTCAGCGATGGCGAGATCGGTGTCCTGAAGCGGAACCGTCGCCCCCAAAGGAACAAACCGATCGGGATTGTTTGCAGCGGCCGCCGCAAGATTGTCGTTCTGAATCCTCGCCGACTCGGCCGCCGCCGTCGCGGGAGCCCAGTAGAAATATTCAGATACGAAAGTGGCGAGACCCTGGAGGTCGACTCCCATGCGATCCATGTGCTCGATTCGGGCAGCGGGGTCGGTCAGACTTTCGCGAATCGAAGGGAACATCAACTTGTTCTGCTCTTTGGAGTCTTCACCCATGAAATAGTTGTAATGCTCATACTCACCCCGACGATGAGACTCGATGGGAGCGCGGCTGTCTGGGGTGGCGAGATGACAGTGGATGTCAATCGTTTTCATGGTCTGCGCACTCGTCTCGTGGAGGGTCCGGGCACCATAGCGCCCGACGATGAGGGGGGCCCATTCTCGTGACGGGCACGGTTAGAGACATGATCTGGACGTCGGGCAACGAGCCACGCCACGAGCGTCATCTGGCCAGGCCCGCCATTTACCTGCTTCTGGCAATAGTGGTTCTCTTGCTGGGTCTCAACTGGCCCATCATGGCCACGGGACTGAAATCGATCACTCCGATTTGGCTGGGTGTGTTCAGAGTTGGTGGAGCCTTCTTGGTGATTCTCCTCATCACTGCCACCACACGCAACATCAAGCTGCCGCCTCGGCGTGATCTCCCCATAATCGTCTCGCTGGCCGTTTTCCGACTGTCCCTTGTATTTGTTCTGGTATTCACTGCCCTGCAGTTGGTTCCGGCAGGTCAGGCATCGGTGGTTGTGTGGACATCGTCGCTTTGGACGGTGCCCATCGCAGCCGTTTGGCTCGGCGAGAAAATGAGCGGTCGGAGATGGACGGGCCTTGTCATCGGCATCGTGGGCGTTGTTGTTATCGCCGAGCCGTGGAGGAGCGACTGGAGTCAGCCCGGGGTCGCGTCGGGCCACGTTCTGCTGATCCTCGCTGCGATCACCCTCGCCGCAACCTCGGTGCATGTCAGGGCTCACCGCTGGACCATCACACCGCTTCAGGCGATTCCCTGGCAGCTGGCCGGTGCCGAGGTGATTCTCTTGTCGACGGCTCTTATCGTCGAAGGCCCGCCAGTGATCGATTGGACCCCACAGCTGGCCGCGATTGTCGCCTACCAAGGGATACTGGCCACCGGTGTCGCCTTCTGGGCCACGATCGTGATATTGCGGAACCTGGCTGCCGTGTCGACCAATCTCACACTTATGGCCGTTCCGGTTGTGGGGGTGGTTTCGTCGGCGATCATCCTCGGTGAAGAGATCACCACCGCCCTGATCCTCGGGATGGGGTTGATCCTTGCCGGAGTGGCTCTCAATCTTCTCAACGACGGCGCCGAAATCGATGAAACCCTCGACCCCTAGCCATCCGACGATTCATCGCTTTCGAATGCGACGATCGACGTTTTCAGATGCTCCTCGACGGCCTTCACCGCCGACTCGACGTCGCGACGCTCCAACGCGTCGAGAATCGCAGCATGGTCCTCGTTGGCACCTTCGCGCAAGGACGGCTGATGCTGAAGAGACGCGCCGATGTACATCACTGAGGCATCCTGAAGATTGCGAATGATGGCCGCCAGACGTGGCGACGCTGCGTTCTCGTACACGGCCATATGAAAGACACGGTTTCGATCGACCCACTCTGCGGAGTGGGGCTCGTCGAGCATGCGCCTGTGGAGTCGGCGGAGACGCTCGATCAGAGTGCTGCTCACGTTGTCGACGGCCTGCCTCATAGCAAGTGGCTCGAGCACCAGTCGCAGCTCGTAGATGTCATGGAGATCGTCCTCACTGAGCTCGGTGACGATCGCGCCGCGGTGCGGGTCGAACTGAACCAATCCCTCAGTCGCGAGGTCTCGGAGAGCTTCGCGCAGAGGCGTAGTGCTCACATCCAACATTGCCGCCAATTCCGCCTGCACCAGGCGGCTGCCGCTGCTCAGCTCGCCGTTGAGAATCGCTCTCCTCAGAACAGATCGGACGTACTCGTGAGCTGTTTGCCTGACTACAGGGGAATCCTCATCCGGCATGGAGATTCGGAGTTCGGGAACCGGGTCCATGGCCGTTGATGCTACAGATTCGGGCCGTCGCGAAACAGAATGATCCACGGATCTACCATGGGAGACCCGCTTCGAGGAGACCATTGAAAGCTGTAAGAGTCGTTGAGCCGGGCCGCTTGGACGTGGTCGACGTGCCCACACCTTCTGACTCGAATCAGGTTGTGGTTCGAATCCACCAGGTCGGGATCTGTGGGACCGACACCAAGATTCTCAGCGGCAAGATTCCTGTCGCATACCCGAAGATCCTGGGACACGAGATGATCGGCGAGGTTGCCGCTGCACCCCCGAATACCCCCTACCCGGTGGGAACACGGGTTCTCGTGGATCCCGGCGTGTCATGCGGATGGTGTCATCTCTGCGGAGCCGGGCGCACCAACCTATGCATCAATGGCGGACTCCTGGGACGGGACAGCGACGGCGTCTTCACCGAGTACATCGTCGCGCCTGTCAATCGGCTGGTTTCGGTACCGGACAC
>CAXMPK010000174.1:0-9307 GCA_964195405.1 uncultured Acidimicrobiia bacterium | reverse complement strand
TGATGCGAGCGTTACGACCCGTTCTGTCGAAGTTGACAGATCTCCCCATCCCCGAAGATGAAGTCTTCAGCGCGGCACAATCGGTTTTCGAGTCGGTGGATGAGGTGAAGGCGTTGATGTCGAAGCCCGAAGTGACGTCTGCCAGACTTGTGGTCAACCCTGAAAAAATGGTCATCGACGAAGCTCGGCGCACCTATAGTTACCTCGGTTTGTTTGGCTACGGAGTAGACGGAGTTGTAGTGAATCGAATCCTGCCTGACTTGGTCGCCGATCCCTACTTCGAACGGTGGCGCGCCATCCAAAAGGGTCATCTCGAAGTCTTGGAGGATGCTTTCGCTGAAGTTCCTCGACTCAAGTTGCGCTTGTTCGACGACGAGATGGTGGGTGTCGACCGTTTACGTCTGATGGCCTCCGAGCTATACGGGGACACCGACCCCATCTTCGGTTATGAGGCGAAGTCACCGTTCAAAATCATGGAGTCAGATGGAGCAGTGACCATGGAATTGGAGATTCCGTTTGTCGAAAAGTCCGATCTGAATGTCTCCAGGAACGGTCACGAGCTCTATATCCAGGTTGGCCCATACCGGCGGTCCATTCTTCTCCCCGATGCCTTGCACCGACGTTCAGTAACAAAAGCCCGACTCCACGAGGGAGCGCTCCAGGTGACATTTGAGGATCGAGAGGTGAAGGGATGAAAGAACAGTCGCCTGCGGTTCAGGCCATGGCCCGGGCCGGGCGCCGCGCTGCGTATCACCTTCTCCAGGCAGTTGTTGAAAGTCTCAAGGCCGTCGAGGCAGTGATCGAGGAAATCGGCGGTATTGGCGACGAACCGGACCAAAATGGTGGTGTGTCGTCCAGCCAGAAAATCGAAATCGAATGACCCAAGAGCAGAAACAAGACTCGAAGAGGATTCGACCCGACGACGTGCTGCCACCGGAGGGCTCGAGTTTGCAGAGCCAAAGACTCATTGCCGATGGAGCTTTGATGTTGCCAAACCTGGTGAAGCTGGTTGGGAGGCTGTTGCTCGATCCGCGGGTACCCCGCCGTGCAAAGATCACGCTCGGACTTGCAGCCGCTTACGTAGTGAGCCCCATAGATCTGATCCCCGACATCATCCCTGTTATTGGTTGGGCAGATGATGTGATTCTGATGATGTTCGCGGTTGATTCATTGATCGAAAGAGCCGGCCAGGACATCGTCGAAGAGCACTGGGATGGTCCCGGCGACCTCCTCGGCATGGTTCGAGAGGTCGTCGGGCTGTCTCGACAGATCCTGCCCAAGAGATTCAGCGGGGCAATTGACCGCCTGTACGGCTAGGGATCCGGTCAAATAGCGGGTCTGCTGAGAACCTGCTGATGGTCGGTGCCACCCACGTATCTGCGACATCGACGCATCGGCGATTCTCTCCTCCGCCTACTCCCGCGGGCTGGGTCATATGTGCCGGTTGCCACGGGTCAAGCTGTCCCTAGGAGTGGCGTAATATCGCGTCATGTCTTTCCCCGATGGCGTTGCTGATTTCAGGTCGGACACAGTGACCCGCCCCACGGCGGAAATGTTGGAGGCGATGGCAAACGCCCCACTGGGTGACGACGTGTATCACGACGATCCAACAGTCAACGCCCTCGAAGAGGATGCGGCTGCGGTCATGGGCAAAGAAGCCGCGGTATTTGTTCCGACAGGGACGATGGGCAATCAACTGGCGATCATGTTCCATACCAACCCCGGCGAGGAAGTGCTTGCCAATGCAGCTAGCCATCTGCGTTCAATCGAGGCCGGCGCTCCTCAGGCTCTCAGCGGTGTTGGCTTTAGGACCGTCGATCGTGACGGCGGTCAGATCACGTCTGGTGACGTTGACGATGCCATGGAACTTGCCGGGTTCTTTCCCCGGATCGGTCTGATGGTCTGGGAGAACACCCACAACCTGAGTGGTGGGAGAGTGGTTCCCATTGAGATGATGGAGAAGACGTCGAAGGCGGCACGTCGACATGGGCTGGCTGTGCACATCGACGGTGCTCGCATCTTCAATGCAGTAAGTGCCACTGGCATCAAGGCTGACCGGTGGGCAAGCACTGCTGACACCATCCAGTTCTGTTTCTCCAAAGGCTTGGGTGCACCGGTTGGCTCAGTCACCTGTGGATCAGCAGACGCGATTTCTGAGATTCGGTACTTGCGCAAGAGACTGGGTGGGGGAATGCGTCAGGCAGGCGTCATTGCGGCCGCAGCAAGAGTGGCCCTGGCCGGACGCGACCGCCTGGTCGAGGATCACGAGTTGGCACAGAAACTCGCCGGCAGTCTCGCTGAGCGTTTCCCCGGGTCGATCGAACCTGAGGCCGTTGAGACCAACATGATTCGAGTCGACTTTGGATCCCTCGGGATGTCATGGGACGAGGTGTCGGACCGTCTCCGGTCTGCCATGGTCAAAGCGAGTCCGCCGGCCGCCGGGAAATGGCGGATCGTCGTCCACCGAGATGTCGACGCCACTGATGCCGATCGTCTCCTCGCCTCGTTGTCGTAACCAGACAATTGAACGCGAAGTCCGATATCTAGTGGTGTGTTGCTAGTGAGCGTTGGAGTTCTTTTTCCCGGACAGGGGAGTCAATTTGTCGGAATGGGTGAAGACCTCTTCGAGGCGCGCCCCGACCTCCTTGGCAAACGGGCTGACAGGATCCTCGGGTGGTCATTGCGTGATCTTTGTTTGAACGGGCCCGAGTCCGAGTTGACTCGAACCGAACATGCCCAGCCCGCCCTATTTGCTATCAGTTATGCACTCTGGGAAGCGTTCGACGCCGCGGTCCCAGGCGCCCCAGCGGGAGTCGCCGGTCACTCCCTCGGGGAGTACACCGCGCTGACCGCTGCTGGATCTCTCGATTTCGATTCTGCACTCACACTGGTCGCGAAACGGGGTGAGGCAATGGCGGCAGCAGCCGACACTGATTCATCGGGGATGGTCGCTCTGCTTGGTGCCGATGTGGAAACGGCCCAATCGCTGGCAAGTCAACGCCGTGATATGGGCGGGCGTCTTCAAGTTGCCAACGTCAACACCCCCAGTCAGGTGGTGTTGGCCGGCGGCACGGATGACATCGAGTGGGTGGTGGAGAATGCACGCGAATTGGGCCTGCGTCGTGCGATTCCCCTAAAAGTGGCAGGAGCGTTTCATTCCGAATTCATGGAACCGGCGCAGACCGAAGTCAGAGCTGCGATATCTGATGTTGAGGTGAGCGAACCTGCTTTTCCTGTTTGGTCCAACACGACAGCGCGTCCGCACTCGACTGACTTGTTGAGAGAGACTTTGGCCCGCCAGCTGGTGTCCCCGGTTCGCTTCAGCGAAAGTCTCGAAAATATGGCCTCGAACGGGATAGACATTTTTGTCCACGTTGGGCCCGGTGACGCGACTGCCGGTATGGCAAAACGGACCTTGGACGGAATTGAAGTTGTGGTGGTTTCGTCCCTAGCTGACACCGCCAAAGCGGCCGACGCCGTCGGTACTATGACGTGATCGGAGACACGAAGACAAACGCCGAGATCACTGGCTGGGGTATGTGTATGCCGCCCAACGTGCTGTCCAATCACGATCTCGAGCAACTCGTCGACACCTCAGACGAGTGGATCACCACCAGGACAGGGATCAAGGAGAGACGAATCAGCCATGTTGAGGCGTCCGAGCTCGGAGCGGTCGCTGGTCTGAGGGCCCTTGCTGCTGCCGGCAAGACCGTCGACGACGTGGATCTTCTCCTAGTGGCCACCTGTAGCGGAGATTCCATTATTCCCTCCACTGCATCTGTGGTTCAGAAACGGATGAAAACTTGGAACGCGGCGGCCATGGACATCAACGCCGCTTGTTCGGGGTTCGTGTACGGCCTGGTAACTGCCACCAACATGATTCGGGGTGGTGACTACGAGACGGTTCTCCTTGTTGGAACCGAGAAGCTCCACTATTTGATGGACTTCACTGACCGCAACACTTGCGTCCTATTCGGTGATGGGGCAGGCGCCGTTGTGTTGGAGCGGACTACTGAGCCAATCGGCCTCCTTGCATCGGATCTCGGGATGGACGGTTCGGTTGGACATATCCTTGCGGTGCCAGTTGATGGGACTCAGGGTGATCGGATCCATCCGGACCCGGCAATGTGCGGTCTCAGCATCAAAGGTCAGGAAGTTTTCAAGAGGGCCGTGACGAAAATGAGCGAGTCGACTCTTGCAGCGATCTCGAAGGCGGGGGTCGCTCTCGAGGATGTCGATCTGATGGTCCCACACCAGGCCAATGTGCGGATAATCGACGCCACGGCACGAAGGGTTGGCCTCGATGAAGCGAAGGTGTTCGTCAACATTCACTCTTATGGGAACACGTCAGCCGCGACAATTCCGGTCGCCTTGACCGAGGCTCTGCAACAACGACGAATAGGCCCCGGATCCACGATCGTCTTTGCCGCTTTTGGTGGCGGGTTGACCTGGGGATCCGCCGTGTATCGCTGGGGGTCACGAATCGAGCCACTTGGCGAGAGTGATGCACAGCTGCCATCCACCGATCTGACGACCTTGGATCTTTTGCAGCCGAATTTCGATTTCTTCGGGCTCCCGGAGAAAATAACGTGACTGAGGTGGTCGAAGACAGGGTTGCGCTCGTCACCGGGGCTTCCCGGGGTCTTGGGCGAGCCATGGCATTGCGTCTCGCCGGCGACGGGTATCAGGTCGGTGTCAACTATGCCCGGAACGATGTTGCTGCCAAAGAGGTAGTGACGTTCATCGAGGCTGACGGCGGAAGGGCGATTGCCGTGGGCGCCGATGTATCAGTTGACGATCAAGTGGCTGCGATGTTCGAAACTGTTCAGAATCGGTTGGGCCCGGTGACGGTATTGGTCAACAACGCCGGTATCACCAGAGACAATCTTCTGCTTCGGATGAGCCCAGAGGAATTTGACGAAGTGATCGCCACCAACCTTCGATCTGCCTACTTGTGCACCAGGAAGGCCCTGCGCAGCATGCTCAAGGCGAGGTGGGGGCGTGTGATCTCCATCTCGTCGGTTGCCGGTATCAGCGGGAATCCCGGCCAGGCAAACTACGCAGCCTCAAAGGCGGGAATGATCGCTTTGAGCAAATCGGTCGCCAAAGAGGTTGGTTCGAGAGGTATCACTGTGAATGTGGTCGCTCCCGGATTCATTACAACGGAATTGACTGATGTCCTCGGTGACGATGTCAAGGATTCGGCGACCCAATCGATTTCGCTGGGCCGATTCGGAACACCGGAGGAGGTCGCCGGTTTGGTGGGATTCCTTGCGTCCGACCAAGCTTCATACATCACGGGACAGGTGATCGCCGTCGACGGCGGTATTGCCCTGTAGGTTCGCAAAAACATATCAAGCAACTAGGAGACAAAATGGATAGGAACACAGTTTCGGACCGCCTCACCGGCGTACTCGTTTCCGAACTCGGCCTCGATGCCGACAAGATCAATGATGAAGCCCGATTCGAGGAGGATCTCGACGTGGACAGTCTTGGTGTGGTCGAGTTGCTGATGGCGCTCGAAGACGAGTTCGATGTGAAGATCCCAGATGAAGACGCCGAGTCAATCGCCACCGTCGGCCAGGCAATTGACATGGTCCAAGGCAAGCTCTGAGGCCGATTCAGTGAATTCCCAGCGGCGACGGGTCGTCGTCACCGGGATGGGAGCGGTCACTCCCGTCGGCCTTGATGTCGAAACGACATGGGCGGCTCTCAAGGATGGCGTTTCCGGTATCGGGCCAACGACCTTGTTTGAGACCGCTGGCTACAGGACGACCATCTCGGGAGAGGTTGGCGATTGGGATACGGAGGCATATTTCCAACGCAAGGACTCGCGACGTCTTGACCGTTTCTCGGAGTTCTTCATCGTCGCCTCCCGTCAGGCCCTTGCTCAGTCAGGACTCGACTACACCGAAGATGATGAGGGTGCCTCGCGGGCCGGCGTGATGGTGGGTGCCGGATTTGGGGGGATGGGCTCGTTCATCGACGAGATCAACATTCTCTCCGAACGAGGGCCCGGCCGAGTTACGCCGACAGGTGTGCCCAAGATCATTCCCAATATGGCGGCCGGTCTGGTGTCCATTGAGGCCAATCTGACAGGTCCGGTGTCGTGCGTTGTTACTGCGTGCAGCGCATCTGCGAACGCCATCGGGGACGCTGTCGAGATCATCCGCAGGGGGGCAGCCGATGTCATGGTCGCCGGGGGAGCGGAGGCGGCGATCACCACCTTCGGGATCGCCTCCTTCAATCAGGCACGTGCTCTGTCGACGAGGAACGATGACCCCACGGGAGCATCACGACCGTTCGACCTGAATCGGGATGGATTTGTGATGGGCGAGGGCGGGGCAACACTGATTTTGGAGTCGATGGAGCATGCCAGATCCCGCGATGCCGAGATTCTCGGTGAGGTAACGGGATACGGGATGTCAGCTGATGCGTTTCACATCACTCTTCCCCGACCAGGGGGAATAGGCGCTTCCCGTGCGATGAAAGCTGCCATCGACGATGCCGGGTTGGATGCTGATGACATCAGCTATGTCAACGCGCACGGTACCTCCACCCAGGCCAACGATTCAACGGAAACAGCTGCGATACATCTGGCTCTTGGCGAGGCTGCCGGGAAAACGCCAGTGTCATCAACTAAGTCGATGACAGGTCATCTCCTGGGAGCGGCCGGCGCAGCCGAAGCAGCTGTCGCCTTGATGGCCTTGCGAGATCAAGTGCTGCCTCCGACAATCAACCAGTTCACAACCGATCCCGAGTGTGACCTCGATTATGTGCCGAACGAGGCCCGGGACGCCGTCTTAGACCATGTCATATCGAATTCGTTTGGCTTCGGCGGGCATAACGTTTCGCTCATCCTCAGCCGAGTCTGACTGTCGACTCAGCGCTCGGCCTTCTCTTGCCACTCGGCGAGGCTTCGATAGACCAGAACCAACACCAGTGCCAAGCCGACGGTCACAGCAGTAAATGCGACAATCGCAATGAGTAGTGACCAGCCACCACACGCTTCACCACCCTGACGGCAACTGACATCGGTGACAACCCATCCCAGGGTCCCAGCGAGTAAGCCCATGCCCACTGCTGGAATCGAGATCCATGGGTTTGGCCGTCGTCTCACCGAGGCTTCCCGTGGTCATCGATTTGTGCTGCGTCCAAGATGTCCTGTGGGGCCAACTCCGGTGGTATCGCATAGGTGCTTCCGGATTCGGTGGGTGGGTAAAAGGCAACTTTGACAGATGGGTGCCACGCCAGAACGGCCAAACCGACACCTAGCAGAGCCGACACCGCACCACCGACCATGCCGAGAAACGGTGCCATGGCCATCGCCAGAGCAGGCCAAATGATCCGCACAGCTAGAAGACCGCCGGGGATAACTCGTGCGTAGAGAAAGGACGAAGCCAACGCAGAGATCCCGACGACGATCATCGCCCAAGGCTTTCCATCGACGGAAGTCAATCCAACAAGAAACGGGACTGCCAGCAATACCACCGGAGTGAGGACCGACCGAGGAGCCGGGCCAGACGCCGAGGGGAGCTTGCGAAGGTGATCGGTCACCGAAGGAAGAAACATCGCCGCCAGGGACAGAGCGGTGAATGAAGTGGCGACAAACCACGCCGGATCGATCGATCGGGTAATGGCGACGATGACATTGGCAACAATCACCGCAAAAGCCAGTCGTCGTGCCCAGCGCCCGCCGGAAAGGGCCATACCCACTACGGCAACCGTGGACATGGCAAGGAGACCAAGTCCGATGAGAAGCACGGATACGGGTTCAAACCTTGCCGGGTCAATGACGAGGGCGACGATCCAGATGATAGAGGCGATTAGGGGTGTGCTTGTGAGCGCTGCTGACTTCACTAGTCCGAATCTTGCAAGGGACTTGTGGTCGAGGTCAAGCTGGAGTTGGTTGGTTTGTTTCGTCGCCGGTGACAACACGTAGGTTTGATTTTTCGCCAAACCGGGGAGATTCTCCAGGTTCCCAAACCGTTTCTTCAAGCCAAGTGACACCCGGGCGGAGGGTGAGTACCGCACCGTGGCTTGGCATTCCATTGTGAAAATCCGACAGTTGCGACCCGATCAGACGTAAACGCCCGGCCTGAATCGTGTCTTGATGCGAAACGAGGACGACATCACCGTGGGGGTGTTCCTCATCCAGGCGACGTGCTACATCAGCGACTCGTTGGGAGAGATCAGCCAACTCTTCCTCAGCAAACTCGAGACGATCCGGGTGGTTTAGATATGCCTCCAACTCTCCCGGAAACGCGTCGGCGATCGACTCCCACGGATGACCTGTCCAGCGATCAAACAGATGCCAGTCACGAAGCCCATCATCGACTTTCACCGGCACGCCCGATCTTGCGGCGATCTCTTCGGCGGTGCGAAGCGAGCGTTCGAGTGGGGAAGACCAGATCGCTACGATCGGACGGGGACCGAGATAACGGCCGACTCGCCGCGCCTGCTCTAGACCGTGTGGCGAGAGTCCGAATCCTGACATCGATCCGTAGACGAGGTGGTTTGGGTTATCGACTTCTGCATGTCTCACCAGATGGACGAGGGCTGCCATATCCTCAGTTTGGCCGCTGACGCCCGAAACCGGAGGTAACTTCGGATGACTGTGTGGTCCGAGCCAATTCTTCACGTTGACATGGACTCCTTCTTTGTCGAGGTGGAGCGGCTCGATGATCCGTCGCTGGTTGGTAGACCGGTTGCTGTCGGGGGCGTTGGGCCACGAGGTGTGATTGCGAGTGCCTCGTACGAGGCGAGGGAGTTCGGCGTCAGCTCAGCCCAGCCGACATCTACCGCGTTGCGAATGTGTCCTCATCTGATTGTTGTGCCCTCAGCCCATGGTCGTTACAGCGATGTGTCGGTCGACGTCTTTGACGTGTTCCGTTCATACACCCCACTTGTTGAGGGCCTGAGTCTCGATGAGGCGTTTCTCGACGTGTCCGGGCTACGAAACCACTACGGATCTTCGGTAGCGGTCGGGGAGGCTGTGAGGAGATCGATCCGCCTCGAGTTGGGTCTTCCGGCCTCGGTTGGTGTGGCATCAACCAAGTTCGTCGCGAAACTTGCTTCGGAGACCGCCAAGCCCGACGGGCTGACACATATTTCCCAGAGAGATCAACTTGAGTTTCTCCAAGGCCTCCCAGCCGAGGTTTTGTGGGGCGTGGGACCTGCGACGCTCGCCGGATTGAAGAGGCTCGGAGTGGAGACGGTGGGGGACATCGCAGAGTTGCCGGTGACCTCATTGACAGCGACCCTGGGACCAACTCTTGGTCGACATCTCCATGATCTGGCACATGGT
>CAXMPK010000173.1:0-2293 GCA_964195405.1 uncultured Acidimicrobiia bacterium | reverse complement strand
CCGACCCTGAACCACCAGATCTCGATGCGCCGCGCCGAACCCGACTTTCTCCCATAGGTCGTGATGTCGATCGTCTGCTGAGACGCCAACTTGTCAAGCACATCAGGGCCGAGAACCATCCCATCAATCTATGACTTCAACCATGCGGTGTGTCGCACTATTGGTTGAAGTCAAGAGCCGAGAACGGCCGTGGCAAAGAACCAGGCGTCCCGGCCGCTTCCTGGTCACCAGGGTCTCGACCTGCGCAGCGTGGGCGACCGACACCGTCAGTTTCGAGAACAGGCTCAGCCGGAACCTCGCTCGCCAAGTTCTGTGGCTCTCTCGGCAGCTGCGCGTACCGCATCCTCCACAAGAGCGCGGAAGCCCTTGTCCTCAAGCACGTGCATCGCTGCGGCGGTGGTGCCACCTGGTGAGGTCACCTCGTAGCGAAGTTCCGCCGGCGTCTTGGAGATGTCGGTAAGCAAATAGCCGGCGCCTCTGATTGTCTGGCTGACAAAGCTCTCGGCGAGATCATGGGGAAGACCTTCACGCATTCCGGCCTCGATCATTGCCTCGGCCAGCAGGAACACATAAGCCGGACCGGTCCCAGATACGGCTGTAACCGCGTCGAGCATGTGCTCGTCCATGACGCGAACCGTCCCGACTGCGTCGAGAACAACCGTGGCGGCATCGAGGTTCCCGGTTCCCGCATGGGCACCGGCGGCAATACCAGTGACACCCTGCCGAACCAGTGCCGGCGTGTTTGGCATGGCGCGAACGACCGCGACCGGGCCAAGTTGAGCCTCATACGATGCCGTGGTCACTCCTGCGGCGATCGAAACCAGTGTCTGGGAGCCCTCCATCGTGCCTTTGAGAGACTCCAGCACGCCGGGAACACTTCTCGGCTTCACGGCGACCACAACCACATCGCTTCCGGCTGCTGCCCGATCGGGGTGGATACTGGTCCGACATCCGGTTTCGGAAGAGAGCTCATCAGCTCGATCCTGTCGACGAACGCAGAGCGATATCTCCCCCGGTTCCCAACCCGCGGCCAGCAGCCCCGACATCAGAGCGCCTCCCATTGCTCCGATTCCGATGATGGCCACCGATGGTCTCTTGCTCACAACCGGAGATTCTACGGGCGGTTCGTCCCCTTACATCCAGTCAGTTGAGCCTCGATCGAATCAGTTCCACCACTGTGGCCACAGCGGCGGGGTTGTAGCCTTCGGGGATTATCAAATCGGCGTAGCGCCTTGATGGCGCCACAAACTCCAGATGCATCGGGCGCACTGAGGCAAAATATTGGTCGATCACCGAGTCGACCGTTCTCCCCCGATCGTTGATGTCACGCTCCAGCCTTCTGGCTAGGCGTAGATCAGCGTCGGTGTCGACGAAGATCTTCAAATCCAACTCTGAACGGAGCTCGGGCTCGGAAAGCACCAAGATGCCTTCGACAAGAACCACCGGAGCCGGTTCCACGCGGTGGCTCTCATCGGAACGGATATGAGTGGCGAAGTCGTAGACGGGTTTCTCGATGGCCACCCCAGAACGCAAATGCCCCAGATGCTCAACCAGGAGCTCAGTCTCCAACGACGACGGATGGTCATAGTTGACCCGGGTTCGTTCCTCGTACGACAACTCCGGCTGGTGGCGGTAGTAGGCATCGTGCTGGAGAAGGGAAACCCGACCGTCGAGACGCTCGACAACGGATTCAGCGATGGTGGTCTTGCCTGATCCCGATCCTCCCGCGAGACCGATGAACAGAGGTCGCTTGGGCTTCCAGGGGCTCCGCTCGGGCATCGGAGCGACGTTACAGGGGAATGATGGGTGCAGCCGATCCACCAGGCTCAGTCGGCGACCGGACTCCCGCTATTTCTCGGCAACCTTGCTGCGAAGACGACGAATCTCGTCGTAGACACCATCGGTGAGGGTGGTGGAGGCTGGAGCTGAGACACCACGCACCTCTTCTTGGGCATCTTCCAAGTCTTCAGGCGTATCGGGGATGACTGCCACTGCGGGCTCGACTTCCACCTCCAGCTTGGTCTCACTTTCCGCCTCCGGCTCCGGCTCCGTCTCCGTCTCTGATTCCCTCTCCTCGACGTGTTCCAGCCAGGTGGGGTCGCTGGACTCGGGCGCAATGTCATCGGCCAGATGATCGAGCCAATCGGACTCTTCGTCGCCTTCGATGACTTCTGCAACTCCAAGACGATGGAGCGTGTGGAATACGCGAACAGCGCCACCACGACCCATACGCACTTCCAGGCGTTCGAAGGTGAATGGCTGGACAAGCGACATCAGCACTTCCCAGTCATCG
>CAXMPK010000172.1:0-4812 GCA_964195405.1 uncultured Acidimicrobiia bacterium | reverse complement strand
CATGGCACCGTCGCCCATCGTCTTGACCACGATCCCGTCATGGGCGTTGGCGATGCGGTGTAACTCGGCGAAGTGGCGCTGCACCACATCGCCCCAGACCACGTCCCCGAACTCCACCGCACGGGTCGTGGACTCCTCGATGTCGCTGAACAGCAACGTCACCGTGGTGGTGCTGAACCTGGCTTTCAATGCGCTCAGCAGGTCATCGTCCAAAGACACCAACAGCTCACTGAGGCTGGTCGGCAACTCAACACCCGTCATCTCCACCGTCGGCTGCGGCACCGACGCGTGCCACTGCACCACTCGCCAGACCCCCTCCTCGAGATGAAACACCGCGGTAATACGAGGATGAGCCGTCATCCCACTGGCATAGGCAACCGTGGTATCTGCCGCCGCCCAACCAACGCTCCCCTCCTCAAAGGCGTCGAGGCGATGGATTGTCCATCGAAACTCCGGTGTTACCTCAACGTGGGCAGCGAAAAGCTCATAGCCCTCCACCCCGTACCACCATTCCACGGCGTCAGATCCCAAGACGAGCGTCTCGTCCGCTTGGGAAAGCAAGCTCCGAGCAGTCGCTACGTCGCGACTCTCGAAAGCAACGACGATCCGCTTCAGAACCGCAGCCAATTCAGCCGACCTTTGGAACACCTCACCCACCTGTAGTCGGGAACGGGTCGATGATCCCACGGCACACACGACGGGCGCCACCCGGCCGCTCGGCCGCGGCCAGCGCATATGCGCCGATGTGGGCGGGTAGAAGCGACCGCTCGATAGGTGCCGATCTGCTCGCTCGGGTGATTGGGGCGTTATCGCCCAGACTGGGTGATCTGGGCCGGGTTTCGGCCTGGATCGCCCGCCGACTTGAGACTGGTCAGTCTGGATTTCCCACTGTGCCGATGAGAAGCTTCCATTTGGGGAGCGCATGTTCCTCGCCGGGCGGCCACGTCCAGGCATATGCAACGATGGCGTCGTCCAGCATGTGAGCCTTGATGAGTCCACAGTGCTCGTCTTCGGTTGGTTCACACGGGGTGTCGAACACGTCGGCCATGGACAGTTCCTCCCAACTGAGGCCGTCGGTCGAGGCCCATCCCACCCACTCCACGACCTGTGGGAGCGCGTGCGAGGCGTGGTGGCCGAAACGCTCCCGATGGCTCGGCGAGTGGGAAGCCGAACTACTCGTCTTCTCGTCTTCGACAAGGGGAAACACGACGACCAAGTAGATGTATTCAGCTATGCGGCGATGCAGATCAGCAACAAACGGAGCCGCATGTCACTGGAAGGATGGACGTTCGACCCGGACCTGATCCAAGCTGGCATCAGCAGCTTCCCATAGCTCAATCTACGGAGGATCTGATCCGTCTGAGGTTCTGGATCGGGGGATATAGGCGATTGTGAGGATTGGCGCACCGGCTTGGTTTCCGTCGTAGGAGTCGGCGACTCGTTTCCCCGTACCGGTGATGATGATCACGATGGCGTTTGAGCTCGACCAGCCGCCGCGGTCGACGATCTCTTGGATCACGCCCGAGATGTCATCCGTCCTTTGCCGAGCGCCAGACTCACCCTTCACACGCCATGCCGGAGGTGACCAGGATCTCGACGCCGTTGTTCTCGCACGCAACGAGACGTTGAAGTCCGAATTCGCGAAGGGCGCTGGGTTGTCGGCAGCCTGCCCGTGTAGGAGCAGCGTGGTGGCAACGTTGTTGGTCTCATCCGCCTGGAACTGGAGGTGAGCACCGGTGATCGTCGCCCCAGACGGAACCTCGACACCGACGAAGCGCAGACCGACGATCTGATCCATGGACGCTTGCACCATTTCGAGGTCACCGCTGCTGAACTCGGAATGACCCCTTACGTTCTCCTCTGCGTCGTCTGACGACGCCGCGACCCGAACCGCGATAGTGACTTCTCCGACTAGGCCCGTCCCGACGTCGTCCGCAGCAGAGGCAATCCGCACATCGAGGGATGCAACATCCGCCACCGGTGCATCAACCGTGGTCACCGCCGTGTTGGAGTTGAGCAGTATCGCCGCGACAAGAACAATGACGAGGGCTATTGAAGCGACAATTCCGAGAATCTGACGGGCATATTGTCGCAAAAGCCACTTGATATCGGCATATTGTCGCAAGAGCCACTCGATGTCATTGAATGTAGCGTCAGTCGTGCAGGTCTACCCTCGCTCTTCGTGATCCGACCGATCATCGGCTAAGCCCTTCGATTCGCACCCCGGTCTCACGCACTACGGCCTATACGACACCGTGGTAGTCCGCGACTACGTTGGAGTCGATTGGTAGACGTTGGCCAACCGTCTACAAGTGGCGGCACGTGGGTTGAAAGCCACTGGAAGGGTAGTCCCGAGAAGTGCACGGACCCCGGTCACACCACTGCGCTAGTTGCGGCGTCCGGGGTCCGGCGTGACGGACCGGGACCATCGTTTGGGTGGGAAGAAGGACCTGGGAACCGTCACCCTTAACGCTACCCGAAACGAGAGTTAGCCGACCGCCCCGGCGGAGCCATGCAAGAGGCTGGTAGCCAACTCACTAGGGCAGAAAGGTCGTTCTGGCGGATTGTATGACAGAGGCCGCCAGGGCCCCCCTCAGGTCTACCATGCAAAGCCGCAAGCTTCGGCAGGGGAAAACCTACCCGAGTAACCCCGGCAGCGTGGACTAAGCATACGCGGCCTGATCGCAGATGTGCAAGGTTATTGCACCCCAGTACACCCGGCCCCGGTCTCTATTCGACTCATCGGCTGGGGCATTATTCGATGACTGACCACCGTCTCAAGTTCGGCTCGGTCCCAATCGATGCCGGTCATTGCAGACAAGAGAAACCCCCCGGAAACGTCCCATCGGCCCGGGGGTTTCTCGAGTCCACGACGTTGCCGTCTAAGCCGATCCTTGCCGGGCCCGCCGCCGAGGAAGCGGTCGATCCGGCCGCCATACTGCTCCGTGACCGAGGTCGCTTCTGCAAAAACCCGATCCATGACAGCGCGGACGTCTTCGGGATCAAGCCGCTCCGTCAATGCGGTGTATCCAGACAAGTCGCTGAAAAAGACCGTGATCTGGCGGCGTTCCCCTTCCTGCCCGGTCGATATCGACACGAATTGACTCTACGCCAAACCGGTGCGGCGTGTTAGCTCCGCCAACGTGAACCTCCTCGACACCCCACACCTCCGACAAGACATCACAACCCTCGCCAAAGTGTTGCGTTCACGCCTTGAAGCGGTAGGCAATATGCGCCCCTTTGCCCCTTGCCCCTTGTCTGGATGGTCGGCTTCCACCGTCTGAGGCAACCACACATAACAACGCACCCGCCGATTCACCAGGTCACAACGAGGCGTCCGATAACCGGCATTCTGTTCGCGCTCCCCGAGCGTTTCACCAAAATCAGGTAGCGCATAACCGGCAATATGGGCAGTCCCGCTTGGGATGCCAGGTAGCGCATGTGCCGATATGGGCGGGGTGGCTCGCAGGCTGAAGCTGGCGGTCTCTGGGCCGGAACGCCTGCTCTAGCGGCCCGTGAGGGTGAACTGTACGCAGTCACCTTGGTTCACGAATCCAGTCCCATCGGCACGTGTCACCGTCTGCCAACCGTCATCCTTGCATCCGTCCTTGCTGAGCCTGCCTTCGATGACGAAGAATCCATCGGTGGCATCGCTCGGATCATCGGTGGGGTCCGGATCGACCGATCCGTCATCTGGGGCGTCGTTGGTGGCATCGCTCGGATCATCGGTGGGGTCTGTCGGATCGCCTGATCCGTCATCCTGGGCGTCGTCGGTGGCCTCATCGGTGTCGTCGGGGCTAGGTTGGTCGGTTCGCCCGCCGGTCGATCCATCTTTATCGTTTATCGATCCCCGGTCCTCGTCTGGGTCATCTGCGAGGCGGCCTTCTCGCGGTTCTTCTGGAGGAACCGACAGTGGCGAAGCATTTTCGGGACCGTCAGTACCAGCAATCGGAGCCTCTTGTGTCAGGTCGCTTGTCGGTGGTGAGATCAGCATCTCGGATGTATCGGGGACGTCGCTTGGCTCGACACCAGAGGCGAACAGAGCGAATGCTTCGGCACGGCGCTCCTCGGCGCCACCGTCGCCGATCCCGATCGCCTCCAAGGCCCGATCAAGGCCATACAACAGATCCCCTGGATTCGCTCCATTGGCGGTGTAGGCCATAGCGCCCGACATCATCACCAGTGCCACCAATGCCGCGACCGTCGGCGCCACCCGCTGAATCAGCCGCGTTTGCCAATCCTGAACAGATGGCTCCCATTCCCTGGCATATAGCTGGGACGGGGTCAGCCTCGACTCCTGGGCCGTAGCGGCGATGAGGTGGGAGAAAGCAGCGTCGGGATCAGGCACCGCAACGTCCTTGATGGCGCTCACGACGTCGGCGGTTCCATCGAAGGCTTCATCAAAACCCGCCGCACCAGTCAACAGCATCTCCGCCGGGGTCAGCCTCGACTCCTGGGCCGCAGCGGCAATGAGGTGGGAGAAATCAGCGTCGGGATCAGGCACCGCAAGGTCCTTGATGGCGCTCAGGACGTCGGTAACTCCATCGAAGTCTTCACTAAGACCCGCCGCTCCGGTCAACAGCATCTCCGCCTGAGCCTCAGTCAGCAGTAGCGCGACCATCTGACACCCCCCCAAACCAGAATCATCGACCAAGACAGGCAACACTTTAGGTGGTTGGTGCGGTTCATAAGCAACCTCCTGTCACAAACGTGACGAGCGCCAAGCCCGTCGGCTCGGCGCTCAGAGGCGCTCACAAATTCCTGCAACCCCCATTCTCCCAGCATCCACCCACGAATCCAACAACCAAACCC
>CAXMPK010000171.1:0-25396 GCA_964195405.1 uncultured Acidimicrobiia bacterium | reverse complement strand
TCGTTGGAGGTGCCGCCTTGCTGTTCGCGTTGGGACGTAGGGGGGTCGTCGGTGAACCGCTATATGAGGCAACTGGCTTCGTACTCCCGTTCTCCATCTGGGGTGTGATCATCGCGGTGACTTTCGTCTCGATGCCGTTTCTGATCATCACCGTGGAGGCGGCGCTACGGAACGTTGATCAGCGATACGAAGGGGCGGCGGCATCTCTTGGGGCTAGTCGCTGGACGGTGTTCCGTCGGGTGACCCTTCCGATGATCGGACCATCGCTTCTTGCTGGATTTGTGCTGACCTGGGCGCGGGCCATTGGTGAATTTGGGGCAACAGTCGCCTTCGCAGGCAACCTCCAGGGCACGACGCAAACACTCCCGCTCGCAGTCTTCGTGTCTCTCGAATCCGATCGAGATACCGCGATCGCGATAAGCCTCCTCCTTGTCGCGGTGTCGCTGACAGTCTTGATCGGTCTGCGCGATCGCTGGTTGTCACGGTGAGTGGCCTTGTCGCAGATCTGAGGGCAACCCGGCCGACGGGTTTTCATGTTGAGCTTCAGATCGAGATACAGCCAGGCACAACGGTTGCCCTGCTTGGACCCAACGGTGCCGGGAAGTCAACAATTGTCGAGGTGCTGGCAGGGCTGTTGGCCATCGACGAGGGCAGTGTCCGGCTCGGCGGGCGGGTCTTCGACAGTCCCTTGGATGATGTGTTCGTCCCGCCCGAAAACCGTCAAGTTGGAGTCGTTTTTCAGGACTATCTGCTGTTTCCCAACATGACCGTCTTAGAAAATGTGGCCTTTGGGTTGCGAGCCAAGACCTCGTCAAAGGATTCGGCGCCGGCCATCGCCGCCTCTTGGTTGGAGAAGCTGGGAATCGGCGACCTCGCCAGACAGAAGGCCGGCGAGCTTTCGGGCGGCCAGGCGCAGAGGGTGGCGCTCGCTCGTGCCCTGAGCCCTGACCCCGATCTCCTCCTACTCGATGAACCGATGGCGGCCCTCGACGCCACCACCAGAGTGCAAGTCCGACGGGAGTTGGCCGATGCACTGGAGGCCTTTGCCGGGCCACGACTCCTGATCACACACGATCCAACTGAGGCCTTTCTGCTTGCCGACCAGATCTATGTGATGGAGGGTGGCTCGATCAGCCAACGTGGCTCCGCCGAGGAGATTCGACTCCGTCCGCGAACTCCATACGTTGCCGATCTTGCCGGCGCAAATCTCTTCCGGGGTGTGGCCCGCGATGGCTTGATTGACGTTGGTGGCCACAAACTTCATGCGGCCAACTCCTCAGTATCCGGAGAGGTCCTCGCCACTCTGCATCCGCGAGCGATATCGGTGCATCGGGAACACCCCGAGGGGAGTCCCCGCAACGTCTGGGAGACTGAGTTGACTCGGATCGAGCACTACGGCGATCGGGTGAGACTTCTGACGGGCTCACCGCTGGTGATGACGGCAGAGGTCACTCCGAGTGCAGTCGAGGCCCTCGAGCTTTCAACCGGGATAACGGTATGGGTGTCGTTCAAGGCCACCGAGATCGGTCTCGAAGAAGCATGACATGCTCTTCTGTGAAGATTTTCTGGGCCTATGTCCCCAAAAACCTTCACAGAACGGTATTTGGCTTCGAAAAGCCTGACGTCGCTACCAGGGTGGTCCCAACAGATCGATGCGGCCGGTGGTTGGCGCTTTAGCCGATAGGTCCATGACCATCACATTGTTGAATTCGAATTTCTTGGGTTCGCCTCCCTGCAAGGTGAGCAAGTCACCATGGAACTGTTGCCAGCCGAACCGTGAGTAGTAGGCGAGAAGTGAGTCGTTGCAGACCAGTAGGGCAAAGTCAAGTGGCGGCTTTTGGGTTTCGAAGAACTCCGCGGCACGCCTCAAACCCGCTGCAGCATGTCCGCGGCCCCTCGAATCTGGATGGGTCTTGACGCCTCCTACGCCGCCCAGGTGGACAGGTTTGCCGTCGTGTTCGGCGTCTCTCAATATGGCTCCGGTGTAGGAGACCATCCCCAGCTCGTCGTCAACGACAAACACATCCCACTCCGGTGCCGCCCACTCGAGACGGTGTCCAGGCCAATCGGCCACCTCGGCCGGCGGATAGACCATCCCCGACAACCCTGTCAATGCCTGCTGATTGGCGTCAGACCTGATGTCGACGGCACTCAGTGAGACCGAAAGGCTCAAAGTCAGGCCTCGCTCATCTGGGCGATGTCGGCAGCAAGTGATTCGCGTTCTTCGGGATCTTCGATCTCGGCGAGGCTGACCTTGGCCAGTTCGAGATGTTCGGTGAAGGTGGCAACGTCGTCGACCTCTGCAGCAACACGTGCGATGGATTCGTGGGCGAATCCCTCCAGGAAAGGCCCGAGGTCATGTTCGACACAAAGTTCTAACGAGCGTTCGCCAAACCGGCGTGCGAGGTCGGCATATCCGAGCACAGTCGCCACACGAGCAACCTGCCAGTCGGCAATCGCCCAATTCGACGGTTCTCCCACGATGTACCAGTGGTAACGCTGTGCCAGAGCCGATGAGAGCATCTCCTCTTCCTGTTCTCTGTTGAGCCGGTCGGCATCGAGAAGCTTCCAGGTGTGGTTGAAAGCCATGGGTGCGAAGGTGCGATGCCAGCTGGCAACTTCCTCGTCGCTCGGGTTCGTCACTGGATCGGTCATCACTTCTCCCTACCTAATGTTCTGCGAACTGTTGACGTGTCTACAACATTAGGTAAATTTGTCTGATCACACCACGGTCTTAGTCGGTGGCGAGGAAGTACGGATTTCCAGCCCCGGTCGAGTGGTCTTTCCCTCCCAGGGATGGACCAAGCTCGACGTGATCGAGCATTTTGTTCGGGTCGCCCCGGGAGCTGCTCGCGGGATCTCACGTCGGCCCACGATGCTCAAGCGGTATATGCAGAACGTCACAGTCGATCCGATCTACCACAAGCGAGCATCCAAGAACACACCGTTCGACACGATCGAGATCCGGTTTCCTTCACAGCGCCCAGGTCGGATGAACGTGCCTCGAACGGAGGCGGATGTGGTGCGGTTGGCTCAACTCGGTTGTCTCGACTTTCACCCGTGGCCGGTCAGGGCCGAGGACATCGACCACCCGGATGAGATCCGATTCGACTTTGATCCCACACCTGGAGTCACATTCGACCAGGTCAGGAAGGCGGCACAGGGCTCAAAGGAGCTTCTCGACGAGTTGGGTCTCGTTGGCTGGCCCAAGACCTCAGGCAGTCGCGGAGTTCACGTATATGTGAGGATCGAGCCGATTTGGGATTTCTTCCAGACGCGGCGAGCCGTTCTTGCCTTTGCACGAGAGTTGGAGCGACGAATGGAAGGCCTTGTTACCACCAAGTGGTGGAAGGAGGAGAGAATTGGTGTCTTTGTCGACTACAACCAGAACGCTCGTGACAAGACGGTGTCATCAGCCTACGGGGTTAGACCGACCGGATTTGTATCAACACCGATCACCTGGGATGAACTGGCCGACGTCGAGATCGCAGACTTTCCCCTGGGGTCGTTTGCGAATCGCTGGGAAGCCGTTGGCGACCTCACCGAAAGCATCGACGACAATCACGGGCGTATTGACACGCTTCTCGAGTGGGTCTTGCGTGACGAAGAAAATGGAATCGGGGACGCACCCTGGCCGCCTCACTATCCGAAAATGCCGGGTGAGCCACCCCGGGTCCAGCCTTCGAAACAACGCCGCGGCGACGACGAGTACTGAATCGATTAACCCACCGGTCGTTCAAATAGCCGCCCACAAGCTCAACATCCGACCCAGTCAAACCCTCCGCGGCCTACTTCTTATCTGCGAGGACATCTCGATATTGTCGCAAGGCACGGTCGTATCCATCGAGGTTTTCGGAACCGGCGTCCACCAACGCGGTCAATGCTGCGGCGATCGCCTCGTCGTGCCTGCCCAGATCGTTGAGCACAAGAGCGAGGAAGGCGTGATGTGCTGCGAAGTCGGGGTAGTCCACAATCGCCTGGCGGTGGACGGCGAGGGAATCGTCAAGCCGCCTGTTGTTTCGGAGGGTCGACCCGTAGCCGACCATGAACCGGTTGCGTTTGTCTGCCGGGATGCCGAGTGCCCATGCTGCGTCGTAGTACCGCATCGCAGCCGTTTCGCTGCCGTACCGGTCGTTGGCAAACGCCGCCGCCATCTGTGCTTCGACCTCTGAAGGGTCGGTGTCGGCTGTTTGCATCAAAGTGTCAAGTTCGTGTTGGTCCACTCGGTCCCAGCTTGGGTTGGTCAGGCGAGGGTAGGAAACAGGGCCGGTCCATGACCGGCAATATTGCAACCCCTATAAGTGCCGTGACCGGCACGAGATCCAGTCCTGCGCGCCGATTGGAACCCAGGTGCCCCTCCCACCTTCTACGACTTACGCGAATAAGCCCTAGAGGGACGCAAGGCCTTCCAGGAGGCGGAGTCTCAGACGACGATTAGAGGGCGTCGCGACGCTGGAGAGCCAACGTGAGTGTGATCATGCCCAGGGCCAGGGTGGCAGTGAGCTTGAGGACGCCACCTCCAACTCCTGAGCTGACCGGTTCGAGAATCTCGGTCGCTTCTGTCCCAAATACCGGTGCCAGGTCTGCATAGATCGATAGTGAGATACGCCAGATCGAGAACTGGGCAAGACCGCTGACAGCTCTGGCGAGAATCGATTCGATCACAATGATGTAGCCAAGTCCCACCAGTAGAGAGCGGGGAAGGAGGTAGCCGAGTGGGACGAAGATGGCGGCGTAGCCGACAGCGGCTGCCACGAAAAGTGACAGACCTGGAAGAGTTATCGATAGGTCGGCGCCGACCGCCCAGGTGCTCAAGACCGTCGCCAACCAGCCCCCGAGCGCAATTGTCAGCGCGGCCGCAATCCCGGCAACAATCGACCAGGCCGCCAGCGTGACTCTGGGAATCGGCCGCATGTATATGTAAGGGAGCGTTCCTCCGTCTCTCTCTTCGCGAAGGGTTGCCACGGTGAGAATGAGGACCGCAATCGCGTACGAGTAGCCGGCTCCAGCGAGGATGTCTGAGTACAGCGCTTCCTGGCTGGCCGGGTCTGCGTCGAAACCAGCCAGCCAAAAGACCAAGCCGGGAACCGAGGCGAGGGCAAGTAGAGAGATAACCCGACCCTTCCGCATCAGCCGCTTGTAGAGATGAACCACAAGGATCATCAACGAGCCTCAACCAGATAGCGGAACACCGACTCGAGCGACTCATCAGATGGTTCAAGTCGGGTGATCGACACATCTTTGCTGAGGGCTAGTGCGGGCAAGGCAAGAGCGACGGCCCCCGCATCGGAAGCCTCGATCCGAAGCTGGCCCTCCGACACATGCAGGCCAACCACTCCATCGCTCTCGATCAGCCCGGCAGCCAAGGCTCTCGGGTCAGAGCACTCGACGAAGACCTGACGGGGTCGGTCCGTCATAGCGGCACGGATGGCTTCGACGCTGCCCACCGCTGCAAGCCGCCCGTCCACCATTGCAACCACACGGCCCGCCATGCGTTCCACCTCTGCCAGCACGTGGGACGAAACAATGACCGTCCGACCCGCGCTGCCTAGTTCGCCGAATAGCTTGATCAGTGCAGCCCTCTGGACCGGGTCCGCACCGTTGAGCGGTTCGTCGAGGAGGAGGACCTCAGGGTCGGAAACCAGGGCAGCGGCGACTTTGGCCCTTTGCCTCATCCCTTTCGAAAACCCTTCCAGGCGGCGGTCCGCGGAGTCGACCAGGTCCACGGTCTCCAGGACTCGCCGCGTATTGGCCTCAGGGTCGGATACCCGTGCCAATTGGGCAGCGAGAGTGATGAACTGGCGGGCAGTCAGCCTTTCGTAGATCGCCTCATCTTCGGGGACCAGGGCCATCTGTTTGTAGATCGCCGGTGTCTTGCGTGGGTTTTCACCAAGCACGCTCACCTCTCCCTGAGACGGGCGTTGCAGACCGGCCACCACTCGCATCAGTGTCGTCTTGCCGGCGCCATTGGGTCCGAGCAACCCGGTCACGCCGGGGCCAAATCCGATCGTTACTTCGCTGACAGCCACTTTCGGTCCGAACCACTTCGAGAGCGACGTGGTGGTGACGGTGTCGGTCATGCCAGCCTCCGATACCGCTGTCGCACAAAAGCTGCACCGGCCAACACCAGGACGGCGATAACCACAACCGACATCCAGACCTCAAACCCGGCAATCTCAGCGGGGTAATCCACCGTGTCCTCGAAAAGATGATCACGGATGATCCTCGGATGCTGATCGAGTGCCAGCAGCGACACCCATCGGGCTCCAGAGAAGGACGCTTCGGCCACTCGCATCGCGATGCCGGACCCCGCCGTCAGCACGCCGAGAAAGGCTGCTGCGGCGATGCCGGTGCGGTTGATCACGGCAGCCAACGTGAACACAAGCGCTCCATGGAGAGCCACAAAGGCCAACGTCGTGACTGGCACCTTCCACAGAATGTCGAGATTGTCGGTCAGATATGGAATGAAGCCATCGTCGGAGATGAGAGACAGCCCGATGTGAAGAACCAGCTGAGGGACGATATAGAAGGCTCCGATCAGCGTGGCAAAGGCGCCGACCTTTGAAGTCAGGTATCCGTCCACGGTGAGAGGCCTGGAGAAGTAGACCGATAGGACGCCCATGGTTCGGTCGGGAATGAGCAGTTGGGGCGCGGCAAACGCGATGAACAAAAGTGAGATTGCCGAGTAGAAGTCGAAGAGCCCTCCATATGAGGGGATACCCTCTCCAACACTTTCGGCGATGTCGCCGATGGCCCAGTGAAGGCCGACAAAGACAGCAGCGGCGATAACTGCGATCGCTATCAACGACCAGGGGAAGATCTTGTAGCGAGCCTTTCTGCCCAGGCCGAGCACCCTGCGCAGACCTTCCCAGAACACGGCATTTCGGGCTCCGGACGGACCAGACCGTGGTCCGTCGTAGGTGCGGTATCCACGGTCGAAGATGATCTGGTCTGTCACGACAGTTCGTCTTTCGCAAGAAAAAGGTCTTCGAGCGAGGACGACCCGCGCACCATGCGAACCAGACCTGCATCTGTCGATGCTGCCGCGGTGACTACAGCTTTCTCAATCTCGTGGTCGCCGGGTCCGACGACAAGTCGGCGACCATCGACGGATGTTTCGTAACCCTGTGATCGCAAAGCGGTCGCGACCTCTTCGGCATGCTCGATGACCTCGACAACCACAGTCCCCAGTTCATCGAAGCCTTCCAGGGGCCCGTTCCGAAGGAGATCACCGCCATCCAACATCACCACCCACCCACAGGTCTGTTCGATGTCCGTCAGAACGTGTGAACTGACGATGACGTCGATATCGAAATCTCCTAGGCGTCGAATCAGCCGCAACATCTGGACTCTGCCTTCAGGGTCCAGACCCGAGGCCGGTTCATCAAGCAGGACAAGATCGGGGTCGTGGACGATCGCCTGCGCCAATTTCACCCGTTGCTGCATTCCCGTGGAGAAGTCGCCTAGATAACGAAATCGCTCTTCTTCGAGTCCGACGAGAAACAGAGTCTCTGACGATCGTCGTTTCGCCTCACGACGGGGGATGCCGGCGAGTTGGGCCGCATAAGCGACAAAGTCCGCTGCGGTCTGATCCTTGGGAAGACAGTCGACCTCTGGCATGTAGCCGATCCGAGCTCGCACGTCGAGGGGGTTGGTTTGTGGATCGTGGCCGAGGACAGAGATATTGCCTGCCGTAGGATGAAGTAGACCAAGGAGCAGGCGGAGCAAGGTTGTCTTGCCGGCACCGTTGGCTCCGACCAGACCGGTGATCCCGCTCGGGATCTGAAGATCGAGATCCCTGAGGGCAACAACCTCGCCATAGTCGTGCGTCAACCCGCTGATATCGACCACGTTGCCCTGACCCATCTCTCGAAGTCTGGCAGTTTTTGAGAGTGGGGCTAACTCACGACTTCTCCGAAGCCCGCACCCGCCGGTCGTATCAGCTGGTCCATGGTGCAATCGCTGGCATCCTTGTCCGGACGCCAGCGATGGAATCGGGTGGCATGCCGGAATCTGTCACCTTCGAGCTGGTCGTAGCTCACCTCGACAACCACCCCTTGCTTAACCGGGATCCACGAGTTGTCTTTTCCCGCCGACCAGCGGCTCGGCCCGCCGGGCGCACGCGCTGCCGCGTCGAAGCTCTCATCGGAGCGGAGTTCGATGAAACTCTCGTAGATCTCGACCCGGTCGACATCGGGGAAGCCAGAGCAGTGGCCAATGAAGTGGAACGCTCCGTCTTCGTTGTAGAGGCCGAGTAGCAGGGATCCGATTTTTCCACCGTCCTTGTGCTCACGAAACCCGCCGACGACGACATCGATTGTTCGTCGATGTTTGATCTTGATCATCGCCCGTTTGCCGTGCTGATAGCCGAGTTCAGGCCGTTTGGCGATGATGCCGTCACATCCAGCAGACTCGAACTCGTCGAACCACTCCTGGGCCACCTCCTGATCCGCCGTTTGAGGCGTCAGATGCCATGGCAGCGTCAGTTCGGCGGCCAGGGCCACGAGTCTTTCCCGTCGTTCCGAAAAGGGTGACTCCCTCAGATCGTCGCCTCGATGAGCGAGAAGGTCGAAGGCCACTAGTTCGGCCGGTGTTTGATCTGACAGCATGTTTACCCGCGATTCGGCGGGATGTATTCGCTGTTGGAGACTGTCGAAGTCTGTCACCCCGTCAACAACCACCACTATCTCGCCGTCAACCACAGTGCCTGGTGGTAGCTGTTCGAGCGCTGGTCGAAGTTCCGGAAAATAGCGAAGCAGCGGTCTCTGGTTTCTGGAGTCGAGTCGTATCTCAGGTGGTGACCAGGAAAGGGATCGAAACCCATCCCACTTGGGCTCGTAGACAAAATCACCTTTGGGCCAACGCTCCGACACCTTGGCCTCCATGGTTGGCACCGGTGCTGGAAACGGGTGACTCATCTGTGGACGAGTGTATGCGGGATAGCCTGACGGCTCGCATGTGGGAAGACGTCAAGGCAAAATCACGATTTGGTTATGACGTGCTCTACTCGTCGGTGACTGAATACAACGTGGCTCGTGTGTCGCGGATGTCCGCGGCCGTGGCCTATCGAACTTTGTTCGCCCTGACTCCCGTGTTCATCATCTCGGTGGGGGTGCTTGGTTTCATCGTCGGTAGCGACACCGAAGCGCAGAAGGATATCAATGAAGCCATCACCGCGATCGCCGGTGAGGAGGTCACCAAGGCGTTTCAGACCTTTGTGGGCACGGCTCTGGCCGGGAGTGGTTCGGCCACTCTTGTTGGTGTTGTCCTGCTGTTCTGGACGACATCGAGTCTCTTCTCCGAGGTGCAGAACGATCTGAACGACATCTTCCACGTACCCTATGAGAAGACAGCCGGAGCGGTTGAGTTTGTCAAGAAACGTGGATGGGGATTTCTTTGGGGGTTCGGAATCGGAGTGCTTGTCTTGACACTTTGGATTGCCAACATTGTTTGGCAGTACTTCGAAGGTTTCTTCTTGGAGAGAAATCTCGACGTGCTCCACACCGTGGTGGCCGCGTTGACGCCGCTGGTATCGATCGTGTTTCTCCCGATCTTTTTCGCTTTGATGTATCAGTCGTTGACCGACGTGAGAATCGTCAACCGTGCTCTGATTTACGGATCGGTGTTCGCTGGCTTGGGGTTCGCGATCACGGCTTGGGGGGCTGGGATCTACTTCACATTCTCCTCGGACACTTCAGCGGCACAGGTAACGGCCTCACTCTTCGTCCTGATCCTGTTGGCCTATGTTCTCTCCGGGGTATTTCTGTTCGGTGCGGTCGTGATCAAGGTGCATCACGACTACCTCGCCAACGGGGATGTGCTGTCGCCCACCGAGCGCAGAGAGTTGATGATTGCCGACCTCGCCGGGGCCGATGTGGTCGTTGCTGACCCGCCGACTCCGATGCCGGTGGCCGCGGTCTCGGGGTTTCTCGCTGGGTTGTTTGTTGGTTGGCGAAAGACTCGGCGTTGACAGTCTCCCATTGGGTCGACACATCCAATAACCTCAGTGATGATGACTGTTGATATCGCCGGCTTCATCGCCGATCTCAAAGAGCACGCGACAGAACATGGATTCCACGTCCATGACGAACGGCACTTCGTCGAGACCTATTCGTTACGTCAATCTTGGGAGGTTGACGTGCATCCTGAGGCAGGTTGTGGCGGGCCAATCGACTTGCACCTGGCGCTTGACGTCGACCCGAAGGTGGTCCTGGGGTTGAGGGAGCGTCTCGAGGAGATGACCGAGGAATGGGATGAGCCGGAAGACGAATACCACCTCGACCTCTACTTCAACTGGGCTGTTCCCCCTCTTCACAATCCACCGGATCTGCTGATTGTTGCGACCGACCTGGCGGGAATTGGCGGAACGATTCTCCCGGTGGAGGTTTCAGCCATCGACTCCTATGCCGCTGTCACCGATGGTCCCGAACGTCGGCTCATGCTCCAGGGGAAGGCGAAGGTCAGTCTTGTCGATGTGCTGATGGGTCGTGAGCAGCTTTGTGACGTCCTTGATGCCTCTCGTGAAGGCTCTGAGTATCTGCTCGACCGGGTCGACCGCTGGATGGAACTGCCGACCTAGTGGTGTCTGCGGCGCACCCTTACAGGATGATGCTGATGAGGGCCCAGAGCCCCAGGGTTCCGGTGATCGCCACCAGGGCGTAGAAGATCACCATCGTGACTGGTTTGGGGTCGGGTACGGGATCGGTCTCGCTCGACGAGACCATCTCCGACTCTGCCGGTTTCTCGACGGGTGTTTCAATGGCTCTGTCCGAAGTGCTACCACCGTTCATCGCGGCAGAGAACGTCATCGGGTTGTTGGGGACAAAGGTCAGCGTCTCGTTTTCAGCGGTGATTGTGAAGACACCGTCACCAACAGAGTCGATCGAACATTCCTCGGCCGACCACTCTCCGATCTCGAGGCCTCCTGCGGAGAGCCAGATCTTGTCTTCGTTCACACCCAAAACCACCTGTATGTCGTTCTCATCGATAGTGACGACACCGTCATAGATAGACATCTAAATGTTTCCCCTTCGAATGCAACGAAGACAAGCTAGGCGATATTCACGATTTGCACAGCGTTTGGGCCTCAGTAAGCGACACCGATGGCGTCGGACATGAACGCCATGTAGGCGGAGGCCTTCTTGAATTCCTTGGCGAGTTGGGTGTCGAAGCCCTCTGATGTGACTGTCTTTTGAGTCAGTCTCGTTCCGGCAGTGAAGCTCTTGAGACGAAGATCATTGGGATAGGGGTGCCCCTCGTCGAATTCCTTGGGAACACGCTTCAGTTTTGCGTCGTCGTGATGTTCTATCGACCAGGTGTCGGAGAAGGCCTTAGCTTTCGTTGCCTTCTTCCAGCCTGCCGGGTCGTCATAGATAGCCTGACGGATCTCTCGAGCGGCTTTTGTTTCCGGATTCCAGAGACCGACGCCACCAAAACTCCCGCTGGGCTCGAGGTGGAGGTAGAAGCCTGGGGCGTGCACGTCTTTGCCGCCAACGTGGCGAAAATGTATACCCACGTTGGTCTTGTATGGGGTCTTGTCCTTGCTGAACCTCACGTCGCGATATGGCCTCATCAGCGAACCGCCGTTGGTTCGGGTGTCAGCCAGGTAGTGAGGCGAGATCCTCTGGATCCGCTCGCCGAAATCCTCGATGAAGTCGAGAGCCGGCTCCCGGATGACACGGATGTAGCGGTCCTTGTTGGCTTCCCACCAAGGTCTGTTGTTGTTGACCTCCAACTCCTTGAGGAAGTTGAACACACCTCTGGTGAAATGCTTGTTGGCCACGGTCATCCTTTCGACTGGTGTCCCTTGAATCTACGCGTTGTGATGGACAGATTTGAAGGAGGTTGACTCAGACCGGCTCTTCGTCGGCCTCGAGGACGGACCACGGTGCACGGAGGCCATCTTTGAGTACCCGACCGAAAACCCTGAAATCCTTGCGCAATACCCAGACGGCCGCAATCAAGAACACGACACCGACACCGATCCGAACCTGTTCGGAGAACTCCTGTGAGATGACCCCGATCTCAGCCAGCCACGACTCACCCAATTGAGCGATGAACAGGGTCAACATCACCAAGGCCTCCTTTCGGCTCACCGAACGGCTGGCGATGATCGCCACCGCAAAGACCGATTGCGCCGCTGTTACCCAAAGCTCCACCTGCTGTACTCGATCGAGAGGCAGGCCATGTAGTTCCTGGGCGAAGATGGCGAAAACGATTGGGAGCGTCCCGACGAGCAGCGTCCACTGATTGACTTTCGATGAGATCAGTGCTCCCAGGCCCGTTCGGGCAGCCAATCGCCATGCGAACAGTCCGGCGATGAGCAACTCGGGTGCCTCCGACGCAAGTGGGGCCAGCCATTTGATCAGGAGAAAATCACTGACTCCGATGGCCACGCCGAGAGCGATCAGAGAATGGGCAAATGGTTCGGCCACTGCCAGGATCACACCGGCCGCTATCGCAAAGCCCATGTAGTTGACGATGCGCCGCGTTTTCTTCGGCAGCGATCCGATGTAGGCGCTGGGCCCGACCAAATGGGGCTCGCTCGCGGACGCTCCCGAAAGACGGATCATGTACACGACATAAATGCCGACCAATATCACTGCATCCCAAAGGGTCAGAGTGTCTTTGAGAAACAGGGTCAGCCCATAGATCGAGGCCATCGCCAGGTAGGCGATGTCAACAGTCTGGGTGCGTGCCAGGTTTATCATTGTCGGTGTCGAGCCTTCGGCCTCGAGTGGAGTTGCCTGCTTCTTCTTCACCCGCCACGTTCCCAAGAGAATCACCATCGGCCAGCCAAACCCGATGAGTAGCTGGTTAGCGCCGGTCATGTTGGCCAGGGCTCTTGGTCCCCACACTGTTGCATCCCCGGTCTCTGCGAACTCGCGTCCGGCGTTGGCGGTGAAGACGAAATCAACCGCATACTCGGGGAGCACGGCGATCAAGGCCAGTAGGGCCAAGGCAAGCCCGGAACCCACGTCAAGCTGGATGAGCTCAGCTGCCCAGGAGAGGATGAATGCAGCGCCGACGATGGCCATGCCAAAGAGGGTGGCGGCCAGGATCGGATCAACATCTGCACCGGTCACTCTGAGAGCGACACCGGGCAGAGCAATTACTCCGGCCAGGACCATCAGCACGATGGAACGTGTCGGGTTGAGGTCTGCGTTATCCATCGGCGGCGGGAGTCTAAGTCAGGGCTAGTTCAGAACCCTGCGACAGCTCCAGGCCTGCCAGAAGTATTGCCCGAGTTGCTCGTAGCGCGCACCGAGCCATGCCGCCGACCCGACGTTTGGCTCCGGTTCAAAAACGCTGGCTCCCGCGTATCCAGCCATTGGTGCAGTCGATGCCCAGGTGCTCGGCAAGAACTGGAACAGCCCCGAGGCACCCGAGTAGGGGTTGTATGCGTTGGGATCGCCGTTGCTTTCACAACCGATGATGCGAAGGGCTTCCTCGACCCGGTTGGAGGGGAAGTGTTGCTGAACCAGTGAGCGCCATTGCTCAACTGCCGGAGGATGGTTCCACGGACCCCCTCCACCACCACCCGAGGTTGTCGAGGTGGTCGTGTTGGGCGGATTCGTCGTCGGCGTAGTCCCTGAACCTGTTGTGGTTGTCGGGCTCGAAGTGGTCGTTGTGTCGCGCTCTTCTTGACGCTGACGTTCCTCGTCCCGAGCCCTCGCCAGATCGACGGCACTCAGAGTCTCCTGATAGTGAGCGCCGGCGATCTCCGACCCGCGAATGGCATCAGCGACATCAGCGTCGGCCCGGTCGTAGAGCTCGGCCAGATGCTCGACCTCGGCATTGACCTGATCTTGAAGGAGTCGAAAGTTCTCTTGTTCGGCGAGGAACGTCACCTGAAGCTGTTCCAGGCTGCGTCGTTTGAAGATCAATTCGTCGACCTGCGCGCGGCCATGGGCAACCACATCTTCGACCACTGTGGACGCTACGAGAGCCTTTTCGACTGTGTCGGTATTCACGAAGTTCACAGACGGGGATGAGACAACGGCCATGTAGGCATCCACGGCCTGAACTTCTATCGCCGCCTGGATCCCTGCCGATTCGATGCCGGCGAATTCGAGCTTTGCTGCGATACGGTCGAGACCTGATCCCACAATGGACAGTTGTGACGAGAGTTCGTTCACTCGGGCGATGGTTGCCGCCAGCTCTTGCTCGAGTTCGTTTCGCTCAGCTACCGCGGCGTCCACGAGGCCTGACGCTTGATCAGCCCGCTCTTTGGCCTTGTCGACGTCGTTTTCGGCATCCGATGTCGATTGGGCGAGCGCCGGCGGTCCATCGGCGAGAGCGAGGGAGAAGACCAGGGATGCCGCAACGGCAACGAGAACAAAGCGATAGAAACGCATCGGGATGTAAAAAGGGTAACCAGACCTCTCGCCTTCGAGAAGTGGAACCTACCGGTCTCGATCCCCGAGCGTGCACACGCTCAACCTGATTGGGATCGAACCAGGGTTCATAATGTTGGCTTGACCCTCCAACAGAAAGAAACTTCATGATCCCCGACTCCCACGCCGATCTCTTGGATTGGGACACCAGGGCCTTTGCCCATGTGGCGACGATGGGGCCCGAGGGTGAGCCGCAGAGCAGCCCTGTTTGGTTCGACTGGGACGGCACCCATATCAAGTTCAGTCTCACCACGGGCAGGCAGAAGTACCGGAATCTGCAAGGTGACAAGAGGATCGCGATGTCCATCATCGATCCATCCGACGCCTACCGCTACCTGGAGATTCGCGGGGAGCTCGAGGAGGTCGAGCCTGATCCCGAGATCGATTTCATCTCCAGGATGGCGAAGAAGTACATCGACAAGGACCGTTATCCCTGGCACAGGGAGGGTGACGAGCGAATGATCATGAAGATCGCACCCGGCAAGACCTCGAGCATGGGCTAGATCCCCGAGCGTGTGCAGCCATGGCCCTGTGAGGGCCATGGCTGCACACGCTTAACCTGATGGGATGCGACAAAATATCTCGTCAGGGTCCCCGTTCGAATCCCAGGTTGGGTTCTCTCGCGCCGTCCGCGTCGATGAGCGGGTGATCGTGGCTGGGACCGCACCGATTTGGCCGGACGACACGGTCGACCCCGATCCCAAGGTTCAAACCCGGCGTTGTCTAGAGATCATGCTGACGGCCCTGGACGAGGCAGGTGGCACCCGGGAAGATGTGGTTCGTACCAGGATGTTCATTACTGAGGCTTCCTTGGCCGGGCCGGTTGGCGAAGCCCACGGAGAGGTGTTCTCCGACGTCCGGCCTGCCGCCACGATGGTTGTGGTCGCCGGTCTGCTCGATCCAAGATGGGTGGTTGAGATGGAACTTGAAGCCGTCTTAACGGGTTGAATGGTTTGATGAACCTCTGGAGGTAGAGATGTTTGGAAGAACAACAAAGGAAATGCCTGAAGCCACCGACGCCCTTGCCGGGCGTGACATGTCGGTCTCGGTCCCTTCGGCGCATTTCATCAACGGAAACCCCCTCGTTGGCCCATATCCCGACGGTTTGGAGATAGCCGTGTTCGGGATGGGTTGTTTCTGGGGAGCGGAGCGACGTTTTTGGGAGGTGCCTGGTGTCTACACGACCTCAGCGGGATACGCAGGCGGGTATACGCCAAACCCGTCGTATGAGGAGGTCTGCACTGGCCGAACCGGGCACACCGAGGCGATCATGGTTGTCTACGACCCGGGCCAAGTCAGCTACGACGAGTTGCTCAAGGTGTTCTGGGAGACTCACGACCCAACCACCGGATACCGTCAGGGAAACGACATCGGAACGCAGTACCGCTCGGCGATCTACACCACCACCGATGAGCAGCTAGATCAGAGCAAACAGTCAATGGACGTCTATCAGGCGGCGCTGACACCGCTCGGCTTCGAACAGATCACCACCGAGGTGAAACCCCTCGACGAGTACTACTTCGCTGAGGAGGTTCATCAGCAGTACCTCGGAAAGAACCCCCACGGTTATGACTGTCACGCCAACACCGGTATCGAGTACTCGGGGCTGGCCTAAACATCGTCAGGTCGCCGACAGAACCCGGATCGCTGACGCTACCTGTCGAACCACATCGAGATCGCCAAGAGCCATTTGGGCTCTGCGTTGATCCCTCTCCGGGGAGGGGTGTGTGATGAAAAGCAGCGTTGCCTCGTCGCCACGACCCAACTGGACCATCGATTCGATGCTGACGTTGTTGGTGCCAATGACCGAGGCAATCTGAGCGAGGACACCAGGTCGATCCAGAACCTCCAGGCGCAAATACCAGCTGGTCTCAACCTCCTCGAACTCGCGCAAGCGGCCTGGTCCGAAACGAACCCGCGGTGGTGCTTGCGCCCCAGCCAGTAGCTCTCGCGAGGCGGTGATCATGTCGCCGAGAACCGCAGTCGCCGTCGGATCGCCCCCGGCGCCGGGGCCGGCGAACAACAACTGGCCGACTTCGGGACCTTTTACGTAGACAGCGTTCTGCGAGCCACGAATTGTCGCCAGCGGATGGTCGTCGGGGATAAGTGTCGGATGGACTCGAACACTCACCCCATTTCCGGCATCGCTGGCCACGGCAAGCAGCTTGGGCAGGTAGCCAAGGTCGGCAGCAAAGGAGATGTCGATGGAATCGATTCCCTCGATGCCCTCCCGGTACACGTCTTCGCTGCCCACCCAGGTTCCGAAAGAAAGACTGGCGAGAATGGCCGCTTTCGAGGCAGCGTCCGAACCGGACACATCAGCAGCCGGGTCGGCCTCGGCATACCCGAGACGCTGGGCTTCCGACAGGGCCTCGGCGTAGTCAGCGTCGTTGTCACACATCTGAGTCAGGATGAAGTTGGTGGTTCCGTTGACGATTCCCAGCACTTCGGTCAACTTCTCGCCGGCCAAGGATTCGGACAATGGCCTGATGATTGGAATGGCTCCGCCCACGGCCGCCTCAAAGAGCAGTGAGACTCCGTTGGCTTCAGCCGCCTCGATCAGCTCACGACCCCGCTCCGCTACCAGTTCCTTATTGGCCGTGACTACGGGCTTGCCCGCGTTCAGCGCTCTAAGCACCAATTCGCCGGCGGGGTCCATGCCGCCCATGAGTTCTACCACGAGTTGGACGGCCGGGTCGTCGACGACCTCTTGGGCTTGGTCCGTGAGGACTCCGGACGGGAAGGCGTAGGGACGTGGTTTGTCCAGCTCCCGCACGACCAGATAGCGAAGGTCCAGCGAGATGCCGGCCTTGGTGGCGATTGTTTCTCGTTCAGTCAGAAGTCGATGTGCCAGGGCACCTCCGACGGTGCCACCACCAAGTATTCCAACGCCAACATCCACGAAAGGCTCCCTAGCTGCGAAGCCGGGGATTGTATGCCACTCGCACCGCGACTACGCCGGAGACGTAGCCGGGTCAAGCTGCTTCGAGAACTGCTTCCACCAGAGCCTCGATCTCGAGGTTGTCCAGATCCATGGCGACATCGGGAGTGATTCCGACGCCACCGAAGTCGAGACCTCCCGGGGTGAGCCAACGGGCGATGGTCAGCTTGAGCGCACCACCGTTGGTAAGGGGGAATCGCTGCTGCACCGTGTTCTTCCCGAAAGTGTTGACCCCGACGACGGTCGCCAACCCACGCTCCTGAAGGACGGCCGAAACCACTTCGGATGCCGAGGCGCTCCCCTTGTTGACCACAAACACGACCTCGAGGTCATCAGGGACGATCGACGCTCCGGAGACTGGATAAGAAGTGTTGTCGTCCGGGCTTTGGGTGATCACAACATCTCCGTCGGAAAGAAAAACAGAGGCGACAGCGACCGCGGTGTCGAGCAAACCGCCCGGGTTGTCCCGCAAATCGATGACGAGACTGTCAACGCCTTTCGACAACTGATCGACAACGGCGTCCTCGAATTGCTCGTCGGCATTCTGGGAGAAGATTCGGAGGCGGATATACCCGGTGTTGCCGATGGTCTGTGCGTCGATGACCGGGATCTCCACCGCAGCCCTGGTGATGGAGATCTCTAGGCGCTCACCATCTCGGTCGATGCTCAGGGTCACATCGGTTCCCGCAGGTCCTCGAACCTGGGATGTCACCTCGTCGATGGTCCAACCCGAGATTGATTCCCCGTTGACACCATCAATCACATCGTCGCGGAGGAGCCCCGCAGCCTCGGCAGGAGCGCCTTCGATCGTCGACACGATCAGGATCCTGCATGTCTCGCTGACGATGGTGCACTGCTTGTTGTCACCTTCGAGGGTTTCGTCTTCCGGCGACACCAGCGCCCCGATTCCCTCGATCTGACCCCCTTGTTCCTGCTCGAGTAGTTCGAGAGCCGCTTCGTCGAAGTAGACCGAATTCGGGTCGAGAGCATGAGTGGCCAGCCCAACAACCATCGCTTCTGCCGCAGATTCGCTGTCTCCATTAAACAGGTCGACGGCGTCACAGACTTCTCGGAACGCTTCGGCCGGAATGGGACAGACGATTTGACCGCTGGCCGTTGCTGAGATGGCCGCCTCCAAACCTTGTTTTGCTGCTTGTGCGAGGCTCGAGTCGTCGATCTCGTCTACGTAGTGAATCTGAATCAGTTGGTAGGCCTCACACACGATGGCCACCTCATCGGGGGCTGAGTCGCATTCGACCTCGTCGACGTTGCGTGGTGACGTGTCGGTGGTCCCTGCTGCTTCGTCGGTTGATACTGGGGGCGAGGTGACTGCTGTCGGATCGGCCGAGTCCGCGGAGGCCTGGCAGGCCACCACGACGAGCCCAAAGGCGATGAGCAGGGGGACGAGTTTCTTGGTGGTCATGACGCGGCGCCGAGTGCGGCTTCGACGATCTCCTCATTGGTCAGGTCGACGGGGAGTTCTAGCTCTCGATCTGGTGTGAGGCCGCCGTTGCGGGCGGTGAGGCCGTTTGGCGTCTCCCAGCGTGCGACAACAACGTACAACTCTCCGCCGTTCCGCAACCCGAATGGTATCTGGACGGCGTCTTTACCAAACGTAGGTGTGCCGACGATGACAGCATCTCGTCGGTCGCGGAGTGCACCGGCCAATATCTCGGCCGCCGAAGCGGTCCCCTTGTTGACTATGACAACGAGGCGTTCGTCTGTTGCGAGCCCACCTTCAGTCGCCGGATATTCGAGAATCTCGTCGGGCGCCGACGATGTCATGATCAGCCCCCCGCTGATGAACATCGAAGCGACATCCACGACAGCATCTACGAACCCGCCCGGGTTGTCTCGGAGGTCGACCACGATTGTCCGCGGTGAGAAGTCGGCCAATGACAAGAGGGCGTCTTCGACCAGACCCGGTATGTCGTCTTCGAAATCGGGAATGCGGAGGTAGCCGACACCCGATTCGGAAAGGTCAACGATGACGGTGGGGATGGTGAGCTCGGATCGTTCAATCTCAAATACCAGCGTTTCTTCACCACGCTCGACTGTGACCTCCACGATGCCGGTCTCATCTGCCGCAATCGCTCCAGCCGTGGCCGCGAATCCTTGACCCGCAGTGGGGTCTCCGTCAACGGCGACGATGACATCCCCAGCGAGAAGACCGGCTACCGCAGCAGGGTTGTCTTCGACAACGAACACGATCTCAAGTGGACAGGTCTCGGCTATTTGGGCGCATTTGGAACCGACAGCGTTGGTGGCATCGAGGAGGACACCGACACCTCCAACAACGCCATTGGACCGAAATGAGCCGACTTGTTCGGGAGGGACGTAATAGCTGAATGGATCGAGTCCGATGTCGGCCATGGCGACAACGGCGTCGTCGATGGCAGGAGCAATCGCAATCCCCGACTCGAGAACTCTCTCAGCCAGAGCGATGCAGAACCTCTCGAACTCAGGCGACGGGGCGACGCATTGCAACGTTCTGGGTCGGGGGGCCTTCTCGATACCGACATAATCGTCGAGAGCTTGGATCGCGACATCAGCGAGCAGCGCATCGTCGATAGGGCGATCGACATGCCATTCATGGACCAACTCGTGGATCTCGCACAATGCCGAGAACGAAACTGGAGGCGATCCACACCCTTGGATCGCATAATCCTGGTTGGGCACAGTTGTTGGGTTCTGAGGAGGTGCGGTGTCGAGTGGCGAGGCGGTGGTGGTCGGTGATGCTGTTTGGGCACATGCGGCCAAAACGATCGCAGTGACGACAAGAGACTGGCGCATGAGATTCATTATGTGAGGTCCTCGGCAGTTAGCGTCCCTTTCGTGAGCATTCGGGTGACTCTTCGTTCTCCGTCTGGCGAGACCCGCATCAGGGACATCGTTGACGGAGGATGGGCTGAGCCGATGGGAACACCCCGAGATGAATTAGGTGCCCGGATGTGGGCGGTCCCCGGTTTGGTCGATGCCCACGCCCATTTGGCCTCAGACAGTTTGAACTTCCAACCCGGCGTATTGAGCGGTGCCCAGCAAAGGGCTAGGGAGGCCCTCGTCGCCGGTGTCACGCTGATCCTCGACAAAGGTTGGACGGACACGACAATTGTTGATGTCATTCGAACGGTCCCAGAAGGCCAACGCCCCACGATTGAGGCCGCTGCCAGGATCATCTCGGTAGAGGGTGGCTATTACCGGGACTTCGGGCTGGTGACCGATCCGGGTGATATCGCGAGATCTGTCGAAATCGAAGCGAAGGCCGGGGCGGGATGGGTGAAACTGGCTGGTGATTGGCCGCGACGTGGTCGGGGACCCGTTTCAAATTTCACCGAGAGTGAGCTGCGTCAGGCAGTGGAAGCGGCGGAAGGTGTTGGTGCCAAAATTGCCATCCACACAATGGCTCGCGAGATGCCGAGTGCTGCGGTGGCCGCAGGAGTTCACTCGATCGAGCACGGCCTCTTTCTTTCCGAAGATGATCTTGAAACTCTCGGTGGCCGGGACGGCATGTGGGTGCCGACGCTGCTTCGGACAGAGACGATCATCACAGACCTAGGTTCCGAATCGAGTGGAGGGAAACTACTTCGGGAGGGTCTCGAAAACATTCGGCCTCTTCTTCCCCTTGCGATCGAGTCGGGTGTCAACGTTCTGGCGGGGACCGATTTGGTGGGGACCCCGGCCAATGTCGCCGACGAGGCTATCCGTCTTCATGACTACGGTCTCTCGGCGGCGAGTGCGCTGGATGCCGTCACCACAGGCGGGTTTCGGGCTACCGGGCGTAGCGAGGCCTTCGACATTGGTTCCCCTGCCGACGCGGTTCTCTTTGCTGAGGACCCGCTGACCGATCTCAGTATCTTGAAGCACCCGGTTGCTGTCATCAGATTGGGCCGGATCCTATGAACCTCGTACTGGCCTCATCTTCACCTCGGCGTCGCGAGTTATTGGAGCAACTGGGTCTCGAATTCGAGGTCGAGCCGTCCGAGGTCGATGAGACCCGTCGGCCCGACGAAGCACCTGGCGGCTTTGTTGAAAGGGTTGCCAGGGAAAAGGCGGCCGCTGTCGCCGGACCAGACCGTCTTGTGATCGCCGCCGACACCACGGTTGTCCACGAAGGCCACATTCTGGGCAAGCCTGCACACCCCGAGGAGGCCCGAGCCATGCTGCGTCGTCTGGAAGGAGATCGCCACGAGGTCTTCACTGGTTTGGCGGTGGCGACGTGGGACGGTGGATTGGAGTTGATATCCCAAGTGGATGTCACCGAAGTTCATCTGGTGCCGTTGACGGCTGACGAGATTGCCGAATACGTGGACACCGGGGAGCCGATGGACAAAGCCGGTGCTTATGCTCTCCAGGGCTCGGGCGGTCGATTCGTCGAAGGAGTGCGGGGGAGCCCATTCACGGTAATCGGGTTACCCATCCACCTGTTGCCTCGGCTGATCTCCCACGCCGGTTCGGATTTCGAATCGTTTCAGGTTCCCTCTCCGGCTAGCTAACTTCGCGGCCATGCGAAGACTTGTCCCGCTTGTTGCCGTGGTGATCGCGGCCTGCAGCCCAGGGGACGCAGGTGATACCACTACGTCAACCCCTGGGACGACGACATCTTCGCTGGCCTCCACCACTACTGAATCACGCACTACGACATCGGTACCCGCCACCACGTCCACTTCGCTGGGAACCACGTCCACGATATTGACTACGACCACAACCACCGAAGTGGCAGGCAACTGGGCTGACGAACCACTGATCACGACCGGGTTCGGCGCGTTGGGCTGGTGGGACGGTGGCATCTGGGTCCCGTCCAAAGACGTCGGTGCTTTGCCCATCGTCGGTGGCGAGAACTATCAAATCGCTGTGGTTGGCCTCCAAGCGACTACCACCGGCGGCCCCCAGGAATTGCGTTGTGAGCCTCTGAACAATCTTGGCCTGCAGCTCAACAATGAGCAGCTCCTAGGAGCCTTCCCGGGGCCTTACGGCGTCGCCATCTCTGCTCCATGGACTCTCCAGCCGCATCTGTTTGAGGCTTTCACCGACGATGGGACCTACGCATCGATAGCCTCCGGGTTGTTGGCGGATCGGGGACTGAACGTCCCCAATCCAATGATCAAGCAACTGTTTCGCACCGACCTCGAGGGTGACGGGACCAACGAGGTCCTAGTCGTGGCCGAGGAGATCACCGGCGGGTTCCTGCCGGCGATTGGTGACTACTCGATCGTGTTCCTCCAAAAAGTGGGGCAAGGCGCAGTGAAAACTGCGGTTCTGGGCGCCACCACGATCATCGATCCTGCTTCGCAGTTTGTTGAGGCCTTCACCATCGGAGCCGTTGCCGATCTCAGCGGCGACAACAAGATGGAAATCGTCCTCAACTCGGCTTTCTTTGAGGGGTTCGGAGTTGCTGTATGGGAGTACGTCGACGATGACATCGGCCCCAAACTTCAGATCCAGGCTGGTTGCGGCAGCTGATGGACAATCCATTCATCGGCAGCGTCAACTACGTCGGCCATACCGGGATCGAGGTGACCGAGATCTCACCCGATCGCGCAGTTGGCCGGATAATTATCGGTCCCGAGCATCTTCAGCCATATGGGCTGATTCATGGTGGTGTCCACTGCACCCTTGCTGAGACGTTGGCGTCGCTGGGCGCCGCCTTCTGGGCCGTGGAGCAGGGAATGGCGGGTGCGGTGGGGCTGAGCAACAAGACGGATTTCATCAAAGGGATAACCGAAGGTGTGATCGTCGGCGAGGCCACGCCCATCCATCGGGGGAGAACACACCAGATATGGCAGATCTTCAACACCAGGGAAGAGGACGGGAAGCTCCTCGCCCAGAGCCAAGTTCGTCTTCAGAACGTGACCAACACCGAGTTCTGAAACCTGCCGTGTGTGTAAGGAGAAATTGGGTCGGGGGGATCGTACAACATCGACATCTTCAATATCCTTAAGACATGACTCTCCAGATAGGCTCGCTGCGCGTCGACCCACCAGTGGTGCTTGCGCCGATGGCAGGGGTCACCAATGCCCCGTTTCGGAGGCTATGCCGCGAGTTCGGGGCCGGTCTCTATGTCTCTGAGATGATCGGCGCTCGTGGCCTCGTCGAAAAGAACGCAAAGACGCTGGCTCTCGCCCGTTTCGATGATGACGAGGTCCCGCGTTCAATCCAGCTTTACGGTACCGATCCCGAGGCGCTTGGAGACGCCGTTGCCTACCTGGTGAGCGAGCAGGGCGTCGACCACATCGACATGAATTTCGGCTGTCCCATGGCCAAGGTGACACGCCATGGCGGGGGTGCTGCTTTGCCATGGAAGTCCGGCTTGTTCCGATCGATCGTGCGTGCGGCTGTTGGCAACGCCAACGGTATTCCCGTCACGGTGAAGTTTCGAAAGGGAATCGATGACGATCACCTCACCTACGTGGAGACCGGGATAGTTGCCGAGGAGGAAGGGGTTTCGGCTCTGGCTCTGCATGCTCGAACCGCTCGCCAGCTCTATTCAGGTCTTGCCGACTGGGATGCGATCAGAACCCTGAAAGAAGCCGTGACCACGATTCCGGTCCTGGGCAACGGTGACATTTGGACGGCGGGGGACGCACTCGAGATGATGGAGCAGACGGCTTGTGACGGGGTCGTTGTGGGTCGGGGCTGTCTCGGTCGTCCCTGGCTGTTTCGTGACCTCGCAGATGTGTTTGCCGGGCGCCGTATTGAAGTTCCTCCGAGTCTTGGCGAGGTCGGCCGTGTCATGGTCAGGCACGCGGCGCTACTCGTCGACCAATTCGGAGAACACATGGGTATCAGGCTCTTTCGTAAGCACCCGTCTTGGTATCTCAAAGGCTTCCCTGCCGGGCCGGTCCTCAGGGATGGGTTCGCCCGTGTCGAGTCGCTGGAGCGTTTGCGCACGCTTGTCGCTCAACTCGACGGTGATGTCCCGTTTCCGGACGAGGCCAACAGGATGGTGCGAGGACACAGCCACGGTCCCCGTTCGGTCAGGTTGCCTCATGGGTTTCTCGATGATCGTGATGGTGACCGGCTTGGGCGAGAGGCCGAGCAGGTTGTTAGCGGCGGCTAGCCGATCGTGTTATCACGCAGGGGCTTCGACCCACTGCCGGCTCGAGTAGTAGCGGACCAGCATCAGCACAGAACCGGTGATTCCGACCACCGAAAACGTGATTATCCCGACGTCGGCATGGAAGAACCCGAAGACGCCCCACAATACGGCTTCGGCCAGTCCGATCGACCATGTGCCCGGGGAGATTCCCGAAGGGTCTGTCGTGCGATAGGCGGTCCAGATCGAGGGGGCCAGCTGGATGCCGTAAGACAGTCCGAGAGCCACCCCCAGCGATCCCCATCCTCCGGTGATTCCGACGACGAAGAGCAAAACGGTGAGAACCAGTCCACGCACATAGCTCGACCGAAGTTCGCGGCCGGTTCTCCACAGGGCCCAGAGGATGACTGCGTAGGAGACAAATGTGACAACAGGAGCCAACACTGCGACCCAGAGTTGCTGCTCGACCATGTAGAGGAACCAGCCGACGTTGACGACGAATCCAAGTGCCGGCCAGGTGCCAGACACTCCAGCCGAGTCCCTGGTTCGGATCAGCTTGACCATTTGCGGGACCAGAAAAACCACTGTCATCGTGGTCGCCGCGACGATGGCGATATTGGCGAGTGTTGCGTTCATCAGTAGTTAGAACCCCAAACAGTGGGGATCGGTTGCACATATCTTTCAAGCGTCGAGCATCGGAATGTCGACCCCGCGCTCTCGAGCGACCCGCTTGGCAATGTCGTATCCGGCGTCGGCGTGCCGCATCACACCCGTTCCAGGGTCGTTGGTGAGAACCCGCTCGACCCGGAAGGCGCCTTGTTCGGTCCCATCGGCCACCACTTGGGCCCCGGCGTGGATCGAGTTGCCGATACCGACTCCGCCGCCGTGATGGACCGACACCCAGGTGGCGCCGTTCACGGCGTTGAGCAGGGCGTTGAGGATCGGCCAGTCGGCCACCGCGTCGGAGCCGTCCTTCATCGCCTCGGTCTCCCTGTTGGGTGATGCCACCGAGCCGGCGTCGAGGTG
>CAXMPK010000170.1:0-2431 GCA_964195405.1 uncultured Acidimicrobiia bacterium | reverse complement strand
TCCGGCTAGGTCACCGCAACTTGAGTGAGGAAGGTCCGCCACAACGAGCGGATCGCAACAAAGAGCACCAGGAAGCCGAACACGAGCGACAGGGTGCGCGCGTCGATCCCTAAAGCCAGCCGCGATCCGATCAGAGCGCCGATCACGCCGCCCGCACCGACCACGAGTCCGTCTATCAGACGGACTCGCTGGTTTTTGAAATTGATGATGGTCCCGGCTGTGGCAGTAAAGATGATTGCGATAAGAGACGTTCCTTGAGCCTCGTGTTGAGGAAGACCAAGGAGGAGGACCGTGGACGGAACAATCACGACACCTCCACCAATCCCGGCAAGGCCGGCGAAGAACCCGGCAACAAGACCGATTAGCACTGCGATAGGTATTTGAGCAACCTCACTGAGGTCGCCAGATCCTGGCAAAGGATTCGCTCCGCTGATCATTCTGATAGCGGCGATCAGAAGCACTATGCCAAATACGATTGTCAACGATCTAGCACTGATGCGATTCATGACACTCGCCCCAATCACCGAACCGATCACTCCCCCGATACCAATCGTTACCCCGAGGCCAATCGCCATCTCACCGGACAGCCCGAAAGAGGTTGCTCCGGCAAGCGCGATAAGGACAATTGCGGCTAGCGACGTGGCATGAGCCCGATGCTGTTCGAAGCTCACAGCCACGAGGAGCGGTACCAGGACTATCCCACCGCCCAGCCCAAGACCCCCGCCCACGACTCCGGCAACAAGACCGATGAGGACGAGCTTCCAGGGCACGACGGTGGTGGATTGGCTCACGGCGAGCAAGCCTAGGTCGGCCTAGCTAGATTTCTCACTGCAATGACGGCGACCTCCACCGAAACAACCAAAAAACAACTAGTCGCTCTCAACGCCGACGTAGTCAATTACAGCAAGCTGCTTGCCGACGATCTCGATACCACCAAGGCAACCATGGAGGAATACCACCTCCTGATTGAGGACAAGATCAGCGCGAACAACGGAACCCTGGTCAATTTCGTTGGCGACAACTTCATGTCCGTCTTTCAAAACGCCACCGACGCTATGGCTGCATCCATTGCAATCTCGGCTGCAATCGAAGATCGAAATACTGACCTGCCTTCACATCGGCAGATTCGATTCAGAATGGGGTTGGATCAGGGAACCGTTGCAATCGCCGACGACCAGTATTTCGGTGACGCCCTCAACATCGCTGCCCGAATCCAGTCGATCGCTGCGCCGGGCGGCGTAAGCGTTTCCGGCAACGTCTACAAGGCCTTGGACGAGCCCGCATTGCGCTTTCGTTCGATGGGCCGCCAGGACCTGAAGAACATTCCCGAAGAGGTGGAGGTATACCGATTCGCCGACCTCCCATCGAGCGGATGGACCAGGAAAATCGAACACAATCTGGCGCTGGAGTCACCAACTGTGGCCGTCCTACCAATCCACACCGAAATGGTCGACGACTCGATTCTGCCTGCTGCTGACTTGATCCGGGCCGATCTTGTCCATCGCCTGACCGCGATTCCCCATCTCACTGTTGTCGACGCGGTAGACGGAGAGGAGGCTAAGGGCATCGCGAGATACGTCCTGGAGACCGGGGTCGTGCAGCTTGGTGGTCAAGTTCGCGTTTTTGCCAAACTGATAGATGTTGGCACCTGGAACGTGGCTACATCTCACAAATGGACCAGCCCAACGACCGACCTCTTCTCACTTTCGGACGAGATTTCGGAGGAAGTCGCCAACTCACTCGAAATAGAGCTTGTCATCGGAGAACCGGCCGAGATCTATGCCGATTTCGCCGACCCCGCAGCTGTGCAAATCGTGTACAACGGTTGGTTTGAACTGACTTCTGGAACCCAGGAGGGGTGGGCCAAGGCTCTGGACGCATTCGAGTCGGTCGCACTCTCACACTCCGAAGCGCCGTTCGGACATGTCCTCGCTGCGCTCACGAAATGGATCGGGGTCGGAGAGGGGTATGTGCAGAAACGAGAAGAAGTCTTACAGGAAGCATGGGACCAAGCCCAACTCGGAATTGAAGCCGGTGATCCAACCGGTCTCGCTCAAACCGTACAGGCAGCCATCCTCATGTCGAGAGGCCTCAGCGAGCAGGCCTTGGAGAAAGTCAACGGTTTAGAGATCCAACGACCGACGTGCGACATCACATATGCAGTCGAGGGAAGTGTCCGTCGCTATCTCGGCCAATGGGAGAAAGCCATCGATTTAACGGAGACGGCAATGCGTCTCACCGCGGTCAACAAGCCCTGGTATCCGACGATTCAAGCTTGTTCGTTGTACATGGGGGGCAGACTGGAGCAGGCCGCCTCGACAGCCGAGGCGGTGATCGAATATCAACCCAACAATCTCGAGGCGTTGTTGGTGCTGGCCGCCGCACAGCAAGAGATGGGGTTGGAGCGTCGCGCCAGAGCAACCGCCGAACT
>CAXMPK010000169.1:0-3225 GCA_964195405.1 uncultured Acidimicrobiia bacterium | reverse complement strand
TTCCAACGAGGTACCCATCGGCGATGACCGATGCCGCGGGTGCGTCGCCGACGATCCAGCGAGCGTTCTTCACATGCATCCACGGCGACACGACCACGCCCGGCGTTGTTGTTGCTTTTTGAAAACAGCGCGGCTCGGCGTTGCGCACCACGATGGCTCCGCCAGGCGCTGCATGGCGCAACTTTTGGCCTGGTCCGACTAATTGCCGCTGCACCCATGAACCTCCCGGCGCGCCGATCACCAACAAGGTGTCGGGTTCCAGCGTCTCCACCAGAGCCTTAGCGCTCCGAGCCCGCAGCACGGACGGGGTCAGCCCAGGGACCTGGTCTCCGATTCTGTCAAGGACCTGTTGGCTCGCGGTGTCGTCGTTTTGGCTTCGTGACACGGTAATCACTGCCGCCTTAGTGCCGACCGCTCCCGCTATCTTCCGGGCGACGCGGGCAGCGAGCAGCGAGTGGGGTCCGCCGCCAACGGCGGCGACGACCGAGCCAACAGTCTCTTGGTGAAAGTCGTGGGGAACCGCGACGCTGACGAGGTCGAACGACGTCAACCGGCGCTGGACCAAGAGATCGGCGCGAGCCTCGACACATGCATCGAGGAGATTGTTTTGGTGGACGACGTTGGCGTTGCCGTCAGAAAGCACCTGTGCCAACTCCCAGCACCCGGCGCCCCGAGCCGACACGACCGACCAACGGTCAGACTCGGTAGGGGGCGGTCCCCCTTCCTTACGTTCGGATTGTTCTCTGCTCTTCATGGTGGTGTAACTCCTGTTGTCTGACCGGCCCTCCGTGTTACGCGCATTGCCGACACAATTCTGCCGAGGGCAGAGCATCGAGACGTTCGAGCGAGATCCCTGCACCGCAAACTCCGCAGACCCCATAGGTACCCATTTCGAGTCGCACCAGGGCTTTGTCCGCTTCGGTTAGACGGTGCTTGGCCGCTCGGATCTGCGCTGAGATCTCAAGATCAGTGACCAGCTCGTAGTCCTCAAAGGGTTGACGCTTGCCAACCTCGCGCAATTTGTCCAACAACCCGAGCGCCGCCTGGCGGTGTTCGATCAATTGTCTCCGTCGCGCGTGCTTCGTCATGTCGTTGATGGGGGCCATAGCCTCCCCTTTCCGTGCTAGTGAGCCGCTCGGAAAAACTCGTCTCCGCCTAGCGCATTATCGATGAGGATTGCATGCCAACATATACACGGTATTTACAACACGATATATTTATCATAAACGCAGCGCCTGTCAAGGGATCGACCCGCTGGGAAGCCGTGTCTCGCTCTGGCTTACCTGGGAGATCTTGGTCCCGAGAAGCCACGCATGATCACGCCGACCTCACCCTCGTCAACGACCCGAAAACCGAGAGATAACCGGCAATATCTAGCGGGGTTAGGCCGCTCTATATGTGCCGATATGGGCGGGTGTTGGACTGGTCGATCTCGGATTCGAGTGGGGCTCAGTCGATTGCGCCGGTAATGAGCGTGAGGGTCGATCCTCCCACCCAAATGCGGGATTCGTCGCTGGTGATGTGGATGCGTCCCGCCCTTCCCAGAGCCGCTCCCTGGGCGGCAACATAGGAAGCGGGGGCGCGGCCACCTCCAATCAGCCATTGGGCGAGTGAGGCGTTGAGGCTGCCGGTTACGGGGTCCTCGATGAGCTGTCCCTGGTCGTTGGAGAAGAAGGCTCGAACTTCGAAGTCGACCTCACTGTCTTGAGGGTGTGGGCCGATCACACCGATGACGACTTGCCCGTCACCGCGGTAACGGCCGATGTCCGGCTGCAAAGAGAGAACGACTTCATGGTTCTCGACCAGGACCCCGACCCAGCCGGGGCCGTTGTCCACCCACTCGGTGGCAACGATGACCTCTGGGTTGATCCCAAGAACGGCAGCGACCTGGTCCACATAGGCGTCATCCACTGGTCCGCTCCTAATGAGCGGAGGTGCCGCAAAGGCGAGCCGCTCATCGTCTCTCAACTCGACCAAGCCGATCCCGCATTCTTGGATGATGAAGTCGCCCCTGGGGGTGCCACCGGCGCTCAACCAGGCGTGGCAGCTCCCCAGAGTCGGATGTCCGGCGAAGGGAAGTTCTCCGAGGAGAGTGAAGATCCGAACCCGATAGTCGGCATCTCTACTACTCGGAGGAAGAAGGAAGGTCGTTTCCGACAGGTTCAGCCACCGGGTGATCGCCAGCATCTCATCTGCGCTCAATCCGTCGGCGCCATGCACCACGGCGAGCGGATTACCCGAGAAAGCACCCGACCCGAATACGTCGACCATCTGAAAAGCCCGACTCATCGTACGGAGCCTAGGCAGCGCATATGTGCCGTTATGTGCGCGCCGAGCCCTGATGTCGGCACCTCGCGCTCATCCAAACCCGGATCAGGTCGAAAGACTCTTCAACGCGTTCGCGGCCGTTGTACGATCCCCGTCGTCATCAGGAGGGAAATCGGCTGTGGGCCCACCTGGGACCGTTCCGTCGTCATCCTCAGGGCTTGCAAGTGGGGACGTATCGGTCTCGGCCGAGACCGTCATGTCTCCGGTTGCTTCCTCGAAACGCCTCATCGCATCCCTGAACCCGTCCATGAAGGTGTCGCTCTCTGCTACGACAGCCCGCAATCGAGGAATAGCCTCTGTGAGGGTGGCGTGCTCGGCGCGTGCGTCCCGCAGTAAGTCCTCAGCCTGGTCAGCTGCTTGTGCCAATTGATGGGCGGCTCGTTTCTCAGCTTCCTTCTGTCGCGCCTCGGTTTCAGCTTTGCTGTCGGCAATGAGCTTGACTGCCTCGGTACGGGCATCGGCAAGTACCACCTCGGCCTCTGCCCGCATCCTGTCGGCCTCAGTCTGCGCTTGGGCAATCGTCTCTTCTCTCGCACGAGAGGCTGACACAAAGCTCTGGCGGATCGTCTCAGCGGCCTCTTGTGTTTCAGACATGATTCGCGTCATTTCCGGGTCCATGTCCACGTCGACGCGGAGCGAGCCGAGGCCAGTATTCGGTTCCTCACCGTTGGAATGTTTGCGGTCTTTGGTGCCCATTGCGTTCTCCTTACTGTTCACCGGTCACCGGTGCGGACATATCACCGTCTACTTCGGCACTGGCCGGTAACCGGCAAGGATCATTGTTCCGAATGCCGGAGTGACTAGTTCGCCCCGTCCGACAACGGTGATCGCTAAACGGTCAACCCCACCCACAACCGGAGACAATATGCGCGGCCTGATACCGCTCTATATGTGCCG
>CAXMPK010000168.1:0-1740 GCA_964195405.1 uncultured Acidimicrobiia bacterium | reverse complement strand
ATCAAGCCACGCCGGCCGGTCCAGCCACGCCCGACGGGCGGCAAAACACTCAACCAGCCACACAAACCGCGGGCAACGTTATGTAGAACCAACCCGCCAGACGAGACCGAAGCATGACACTGAGCCGTTATGTGCGGCTTGGGTCGGGTAGTTCCGAGAACTGAATCACACGCTGTATACGGGAACCGGCTGCGGTATGCCTTTCAGGGTGAGTGGTTCCGGAAGGAGAGTGGCATCGGTATCGGAAGCGGCGATTGTGCGTTGACTGGCCAGGATGTCTCCTGGTTTTGCGAGGCCGCAGAGGCGCGATGCGAGGTTGACGGTGGTGCCGATTGGGGTGTAGTCGTAGCGACCCTCGTATCCGATCCTTCCCAAGGTGGCGTACCCAGTGGCCACACCGATCCCTAGCCCGAGGTGGAATCCTTGACGTTCCCAATTGTCCGCCAGAGGGACGAAACCACTATTCATGTCCTTTGCCATTGCAACCGCTCTTGCCGCATGATCGGGAGCGGGGATCGGGTCGTTGAAATAGATCATCAGGCCGTCACCTTCAAAACCGCCAAGCGTTCCTTCGTGGTTTGTGACATGTTTGCCCATTTCCTGGTGATACTCCCCGAGCACCGAGATGACCTCCTCGGGTTCTGCAATGGCCCCGAATTCGGTGAAACCTCGGATATCGGCAAACACGACAGTGATTTCGGAACGGTGACCTTCGAGAAGTCCCGACCGGTTCGAGGACGAGACCAGATCCGCCACCTGCTTCGGTAGATAGCGGGCTAACTCCACACGTTGTCTGTCAACCGTTGCCACCAGACTGCTGGTGGCAACCGCCAACGTCCCTTGTTCGGCGAACATCGCCAACAGGTCGATCTCGCTGTCAGTGAAGGCCAGCAGTTCAGTTCGGAACACAGAGATCACCCCAATGACCTCGTTCTCGTGAACCATGGGCACACTCAGCAACGTCCTGAACCCGCCCAACCGCTGAGCCTCTCGATGCTCGTACTCCTCATCCAGTTCGACATCGGGGATGTGAACCGCACCCCGCTCAATCACAGCCCGCCCCGTGGAGGTACCCCTACCAGGTCGAATCGGGTTGGTCTTATTGAACTCGATGACTTCGGGCGAAGCACCAACATCGGCCACATGCCGATACACCTCACCGTCTTTCAAATAGATGAAACCCTTGTCTGTGTGGCACAGCCGGACCGCATTGTCCAAGATCACCTGGAGGGTCGAATCTAAGTCAGAAGGTGAGTCAACAAGCGAGCGCAGAACCTCAATAACGCTCGCCCGTTCCGCCAGGAAGTCGGCGATGTTGAAGTTCATCCCCCAACGGTAACGACCAGCGCCGATCCCCGCCCATAACCGGCATTATGTGCGGTCACTTGTCACGCTGATCAGCCGCCCATAAGTGCCGTTATGTGCGTGGTGTGCCGTGGTTTAGGTGAGGACGCCTGTCGCCTGTCCAACTTCGATCAGGTGGCCGTCCGGGTCGCGCAGGTAGCAGCGAATCTCCGCTCCCCGGTCGATAGGAGGTGTCAGAAATGTGGCGCCTTTCGCTGACCATTCTTCGTATACATTCTGAATGTTGGCTACTCGGATGTTCATGAACGCACTCACCTTGTTGGGATCGGCTGGAACATCGAGGACAACTTCCGGCTTGTCTTCTGTCGGCCCGCCTCCTTCATTGATGATGATCCAACTGTTCGCGAGCTTCACGATCGTTGGTTCTGCATCCAT
>CAXMPK010000167.1:0-8095 GCA_964195405.1 uncultured Acidimicrobiia bacterium | reverse complement strand
GGCTCGTCGCTCCCAGAACCCCAACGCGAGGGTTGTGTACTGACCGGGCTTGAAGGTTTCGATTGGCTCGTCGGGTTTGATCCTGGTTACCCAGAGATCTGGGTTGTGAGCCCGAATCGAGGTGATCGTGGCGTTGTAGTTCTCTTCACTCAGAGTTTGATCGCGTTGCTCCTCACTTTGAATCTCATAGAAGACAAAGAGCTTGCCGATGACGTCCGAGGCCACCTCGATCGCGGTGGCTTGCCAGCCCCCGGATCTCGCTACTGAGACGGTGTTGGAGAGCACGTGGACCGTTTCGATTTCGTCGTCGGTCTCAAAGAGTCTGGAGGCCAGCTGCGATGCCGGATCATCCACCTTGGGCGGAGACCGGTCAAATGATCTGCCGTCCTGGCCGGTCAGCGAACGGTCCAGATCGAAGAGGGCTACATCGCCAAGGTTTGTAGCCATCACATCAATCAGCTGACCCATCGACCCAAGTTACCAATTGGGAACAATGGTGTGTTCGTGCGTGTTGCTGAGACCCATGGAGCAGTCAGTAAAGGACGCGATGGACCGTGGGGGCCTCGCTGACATCACGACCACCGGTCGTAAGACCGGGCAAGCACGGCGGATCGAGATCTACTTTCACCACTTCGATGGCAACTACTACCTGACCGGACAACCCCGAGGCCCAAGAGACTGGAACGCCAACATTCTGGCCCACCCGGAGTTCATCCTTCACCTGAAAAAGGGTGTTGCGGCCGATGTCAGGGTCGCAGGCGAGCCTGAGGCAGACCCCGATGAGCGCGAACGTATCATTCGGCGTGCGCAGGTGGAGAATTGGGACTACGACTCGGCGAAGGTCGAGTCTGGGATCAGGAAGTGGGTCGACACGTCACCTTTCGTTCGGTTTCGCCCGATCTGATTCTGGGTTGGGGTCTGTTGGCCGAAGACCGGCTCCCAAGACATCAATAAGCGATGTGAGATGGGTATCGCCCTCACCCACCGCATAGTCACACCCGTTCTCCATGGTTGACCACTCTCCGTGGTTGCCGGAGTATTTGGGCTGGATTTTGAAAGGAATAATTCTTGCGGCTGAGAAGATCAACGGTTGTCCTGGTGGTCGTGGTTGGCCTGCTGGGCGTTTCGAGTGTTGCGGTGGCAGAGCATGAGGATTTTCATCCTGAGGACACCTCGTTCAGCTTCGGGTATGACCCGGCCGACCATTTTCTGGCTATCAACATCAGCCCGCTTGACGTGGGCGAATGTGGAATCGAAAACAGAACACTGTCTGGCGCCTATGGAGAAGAAGTGGACGGGATCTACGAGGTTGTACTTGGAGGCTATGAGATCTGTGTGGTCTCAGGGGTTGTTGTCGCCGGCCCCAACGGTCAGGTCAATCATGGTCAGTTCATGAAGGCAGCCAAGAGCCTGTTCGACCTGAAAGGGCATGGCTGTCTGGTCCGTGAACTTGCCAAATCGGAGATCGGGCGGACCGACGAAACCAGGGTCAGGACCTCTGACGTTGAACCGATTGACATCGGTGAAGATGACAACTTCTCGTTCGCATCTTTCGACGTCGACTGTTCTAGAGGCGACGAGGCCAAGACCAAGAAGGGTCGTCCAGAATCGCCGGGCAAATCCGCAGACGCTCCGGGTAGGGATAAGTAGCCGGGTAAAACCCGAGAGAAACTTCTATGCCTGGTCAACCGGACGACGTCGCCACAGCCCAACACGCAAAGACAGCTAGCGATTGCAGACGACCCTGCCCGTCGATCACCATCACCGCCTGGGGCTGTTAAGCGCCCGTCGACTTCCATGCGTCGCGCAGCTTGACCGTCCCGCCGGTCCGAAGCAAGGCCCCCGTGTAGACACGTGAGCCGACCCATATGAGCAGGACGATGCTGGCCACGACTAGTGCTATCGAAAGCGCCACCTCCCAAGGTTGTGCAGAGCCGAGGGCGGTTCGCATCGGCATGAGCATGGGGGTCCACGGGGGGAAAAAGGATCCGAATCTGACGATGGCCAGATCCGGATCTGCGACTGCGAGTTGGGAGATGAAGAAACCAGGGAGGATGAAGATGGCTGGCAGCAATAACACACCCTGGAGGTCCTCTTGGCGCGAGACGGTGGCACCGACCGTCGCGTAGAGGAACGCGTACAGCGTGTAGCCGAGGAGAAACCAGAAGACAACCGCTGCCACGATCGCGGCCCCGATGCTTCCCAGCGGGACACCCTCGATGTCGATGATGTTGACAGCAACCAACCCTGCGGCGGCCAAGACCAGCAGCTGGACCAGTGCTAGAGCGCCGATGCCGAGGACTTTCCCGACGAGAACCTGGGACGGCTTTACTCGAGACAGAACGATTTCGACCACCCGATTCTGCTTCTCCTCGACCGTGCCCATGGCCACGAACTGGCCGAATGTCAAGATGGTCACAAAGAGGACGAGCGTGCCGGCAAAGGCAGCAACGCGGCGCGGTCTGTCTTCGGGGTCGGGGGCGACGAGGGTGCGGACAGTGAGCTGTTCCGGTTCGTTGAGTTGCCGCATTTCCTCTGGGTTAAGGCCGAGATCTTCCATCTGGACGATCCGGGCGCTTGAGTTGACCGAGTCGGTTACGACCTGGACGACGACCAGCGACTCTTCCTCGTTGAACACGATGCTGGTTCCGTCCACGAGCAGCGCATCGACCGTTCCGTCCTCGAGGTCGGCCTCGGCAGCAGCCGGCGAGTCATAGCGAGTGATTTCGATGGGCTGCTCCGAGAGCGCCGCCCGTGCTGTGAGACCTTCTTCGATCCCTACTGGCTCGATACCCACAATCCCGATACGAATCGGTTCCGGGTCGTTTGCGAAGAGGGTGACGATAGGCCCGATCGCGACGATGACCAGCGCGATCACAGCCGTCGCCACCAGGAACACCTTGCTCTTGGCCCTGGTGACGAACTCCCGCTTGGCGAGCAACATCGTCTGATTCCAACGGTTCATTTGCTAACCGCCTCGCGGAACAGGTCAGAGAGCGACGGGGGCTCAAACGAGAAGCGATCGACTTGCCCTGCCGAGCTGGCAGCAGCCAGGATATCGCCCAATGGCGCATCGCTCTCGACGAGGGTATGGCGTCGACCGAGATCGTCGGTGACGACGCGGCCTCCCGAATCCGGCACCCAGTGATCCCCGTTGACCACGATGTCGAGGCGTCGCGTAGTTGAGTCTGCCTTCAGATCATCTAACGCGCCGCTGAGCACCACCCGCCCTCGGTTGATGATGGCGACGTCTTGGCTGACATCCTCGACGAGATCGAGCTGATGGCTCGAGAACACGATCGCCGTACCCTTGTTGGCCAGATCCTGCAACGTCGTAGACAACGCATCCACGCCGAGCGGATCGAGTCCGGCGAACGGCTCGTCCAATACCAGCAACACTGGATCGTGTACCAACGCAGCGGCGAGCTGGACGCGCTGTTGGTTGCCATGCGAGAGTTCCTCGACCTTCGACTCGGCACGATCATCGATGCCAAGCAGTGCGAGCCAGCGGTTGGTAGCGGTCACCGCGTCCTGCGAACCCATCCCCGACAACCGGGCGAAGTGAACGACCTGCTCACGCACCTCCATCTTCGGGTAGAGACCCCGCTCCTCTGGCATGTACCCGAAACGGCGACGGACTGCGTCGGTGATCGTCTGCTCAGCCCAGGTGACATCGCCCGAATCAGCGTAAACGAGCCCAAAGATGACACGCATCGTGGTGGTCTTGCCTGCGCCGTTGGGTCCCAGGAAGCCGAGAATGCGACCAGGGGAAACTACGAAGTCTGCCCCATCCAGGGCCACCACGTCGCCGTACTGTTTGTGAAGCTCTCGAACCGCCAGCACGATTTCTACCGCCGGTTCGCCTGGAATGCTGTCCCATAAGCGACGGCCGGAGTGCTGTGACGGCGTTCTATGGAGTCTTGTGGATTTGAGTCTGTCACTTCACTCCCCTCTTCGTCTCAATCGTAGCCTGGCGTCTCTTGGATGGCTGGTGCCCGACAGTCTCCGTCGGAGTACGGCGAAATAGCCCCGAGAGTGATGTTGGACCGCACCTAATTACCGTATTGTGCGCGGCTTATGACAACCAGGGTCGGATCTGGCTACGCAAGCAACTCCCGGCGGGCTGGTCGAACCCAGATGCCCCTCCCGTCTATTACGACAACGGCTATTCGTTCGGCTTCAAATCGTCAAGTTTGCCTATCTCCTCGATGACACGTTGGCTATCTGGACGATCCCCGAGTTTTCGGATCCGCTCGACGAGCTTCCCACGCCAGCCTTGCCCCCGGTCGTCTGATGATGTCATGAATCCGTCTCCTCACGTTTGACAGATGGGTGGCCGAACCCCAGCAAGTTAGATGTGCGGCTTACGGGATGGTTCAGAGTTGATCCGCGACGTTGTAGAAAGTGTCGATCCACTCGCTTCCCGATATGCCCTACGCGGTGCCGTTGCGAACGATTGTTAGACGGTTGGAGGGTGACAGGTAGATCAATTGACCGTGGTCGCCACCCGCATGATTTGTCTCCCTCCCAGCCGGTTATGGGCGGCTGATTTGGGTTACGGGAGGCTTCTGAAGGTGAGGGTGCCGGTGATTACGGTGGAGCGCGTGGCGATGCGTACGTTTTTCATCGTTTGGGGTGGTCAGCTTGTTTCGGTGCTTGGGTCTGGTCTGACTCGTTTCGGTGTGGCTTTCTGGGTGTTCGGGGAGACTGGCTCGGTCACATCTTTGGCCATGGTTATCTTCGCGGCTTCTGTTCCAGCGATCATTATCGGACCGTTTGCTGGCACGTTCGTTGACCGCTTCAACCGGCGATTGATAATGATCGGAGCCGACTTTCTTGCTGGCGCCTCAACGGTGGCGCTCGCGGTGATTTGGCTCACCGGCAATCTCGAGTTGTGGCACATCATCGGAGTTTCAGCGGTAGGAGCGGTTGGGGAGGCTTTTCAAGTGCCGGCCTATCTGGCGTCGGTGACGCTTTTAGTGCCTAAGGAGCAACTCAACAGGGCGAACGGTCTTACTAACGCCAATCAGGCCCTCGGTTTTGTTGTCACACCAGTTTTGGCAGGGTTGCTGATTGCAACAATCGGGTTGGGCGGCATCCTGATGATCGACGTGGCTACCTTCGTCGTGGCGGTCGTCACGCTGCTCGTGGTGCGATTCCCCCGCCCAGAACCCAGCAACACCGCGGAAGGGACTTCGTTTCTCGGTGAGACAGTGGAGGGTCTTCGATACCTAACCAATCGGGTCGGTCTTCTCGTTTTTCTGTTCTTGGCCGCGATTCTCAACTTTCTTCTCGGATTCCACAGCATCCTCGCCTTTCCACTGCTCCTCGCGTTCACCACAGAAGCAGTTGTCGGATCGGTGTTCTCAGCAATAGGCATCGCGATGCTTATTGGCAGCATCCTCGCAAGCAGTTGGGTAGGCCCGAAACAACGAATGCGGTTCATGCTGGCGTCGATGACCGTTGGCGGAATATGCGTTGCCATTTCTGGATTCCGGGCGTCGGCCATATGGATCGCTGCTTGGACAATGGGACTAATGGCCTTGGTCCCAGTCATCAACGCCACCAGTCAGGCGCTGTGGCAAACCAAAATCGCTCCCGACTATCAGGGCCGAGTATTCGCAACGCGTCGAGTTATCTCCGGCATGGTGACACCAATCGCCTTCGTGCTTGCTGGGCCGCTCGCCGACGGCATCTTTGAGCCACTTCTGGCCGACGGCGGCACGCTTGCCGGGTCGATCGGACAGATGATCGGCACCGGCCCAGGTCGAGGGAGTGGCTTCATGTATGTGCTCATGGGACTCGGTCTGGCGGTCGTGTCCCTGGCCGGGTTTGCCATCCGACCATTACGCGACGTTGAAACCGACATACCCGACGCAATCGCCAATACTCCCACACCGGAAACGCTCCACTAGCCAACCGCGGACGGGATGTCTGAGAAAACCGGCACCATGACCTCATTCTCGGAACAGCTCGGGGACATGACGCCATTAAAAGAACTCGCCGAAGTGTTGCAATGACCCCCTGAGCCCGCGGCGCTTATGGGCGGCTTGTCTGAGCAGTGTTTGGCGTGATCGACCATTATCTTTCGTTAGTCGTTAGATGAAGGGAGATCACACATGCCGGCCACCAAAGAGGACGCTCAACTGTTGTTGAGACTCGACGAGGTACACAAACCGGGAACCGCAGCCAGAAAGTTTTCCTATTCAGATGAACTCGCCAAGGTTGTCGAAGACGGCACTTTCTTCGACAGATATGCACTTGATTCAGACGAACGCTTCTTCATCAATCAAATCGCGACCTACTACGAGCTTCTTGGCAGTTTCATTTCGATGGGGATCGTGGACGAAAAGTTTGCGGTTGAATGGTCTGGTGCCAAGTTTGCCTGGAAACTCATCGGGCCGATCCTGATACAAGCCCGTGAAGTATTCGGAAGTGAAGACCTTTGGGCAGAGTTCGAGGCGCTCGCCGCCGCCCAATCCAAAACGAACAATTGACCCGCCCATAACAGCGCCGGTTATGGGCGGTGGTCCAACGCTACGGTGGCCCGAAAGGAGCCGCGTGGAATACACGATTCTTCCTCAACTACCCGCCATAGACCTTCAACGTGCCAAGGCTTGGTACAAGGAAAAGTTGGGTCTGGACCCGGTCACGGTCAACAGTGAGCCATACGGCGCAGACGCCGACCAAGACTACGAGGAGATGCTCTACGACACTGGAACCGCAAAGTTCGGCGTATACGAGACACAACATGCGGGAAAGAATCTGGCAACGGCTGCCCGATTGGTGACTGACGACTTCGACGCCGTCCACGCTGAACTTCTGGCCAACGGAGTCGTTTTCGAGTGGTACCCAATCGAGGGAAACTTCGAAGAGGACGAGGGCCCACAACCCTATTGGGACAACGGAGTCTTGGTCTTCCCCGATGGCGAAAAGACAGCCTGGTTCAAAGACTCAGAAGGAAACATCCTCGCCATCGGATCCACCCCCTAGCCGCACATAGCGGCACTTACGGGCACCAAGGGTGTGGAGTTTGCGGGTGGTTTGACGGAGTAGGGTCCCGGTCCCCCTACAGGAGATCAGATCGTGGCAGACATGGAGTTCCCGGCGCCTTCGGAGGGGATCGTCCTCACTCATTTTGTTGTTTCGGCCGATGTTGCTGCTTCTCAGCAGTTTTACGCAGGTGTCCTTGGGGGTGTGACGGTGATGGAAGGTGGGCCGACGATCGTCAAACTGGCCAACAGTTGGATCATCATCAATGAAGGAGGTGGACCCACCGAGGACAAACCGGAGGTGATTCTCGATGTGCCTGCTGATCCCAATCAGGTGAGTGCTTTCCTAAACATCCGTGTAGCTGATATTGGGAAGGTGTATGACGAATGGTCGGCTAAAGGTGCCGTATTCCTGACGCCTCCCATCGACCGGGGGCCTGAAATCCGCTGCTACATGCGTGATCCCGACGGGCATCTCATCGAGGTCGGTCAAGCCACACGCGTCCTCGAATCAGACTGAGCGGCAGCAGATGACTACTTGACCTCGCAGCACTTATGTACGCCTAAGTCGGTCGCACTTTTGGAGTCGACCTTGTTGCACCTTGGGCCGGGGGTAGGGAGTGGGGGCACGTCTCATTGAACGCACTCGACCAGGCTCGCGATTATCGCGCCTTTTTGGTGTCGCGGCGTTCGCTGCCTCGAGACTCCCCGCTTCTGAGTAAGCGGGCGGAGCCGCCACGCTTCCCTTGGGATCTGCGACATCCTCGCCCACAGAGTCGGCTCTCCCTCACTCTGTCCCCGTGTATCGCGCCCTCTGACGGCACATTGGCCGACGCCTCTCGACTGACCCACCCGAGTGCTGCGGTCAGTCGTTTGTGCATCCGAGCGTGTTCTTGGATGGTTTTAGGGGCCTCTTTTCTATTGAGTCAATGAGCTAGATCGCCCCGCCATAAATAGAGACCCTCAACCAGTGGTCGATAACGAGTGACGAGGAATCGATTGCCCAGGTCACACGCTTGGCGGAGGCGGACGGGAATCGAACCCGCCAGAGACTGAATCAGCCTCTCACCGGTTTTGAAGACCGGGGGACCCACCAGGCGTCC
>CAXMPK010000166.1:0-8639 GCA_964195405.1 uncultured Acidimicrobiia bacterium | reverse complement strand
GTCAAAGGCATGTCGAGACTCTCGATCCCAAACGGAACCAGGGCGTCGATCACAGCGTTGACGATGGCGGGAGCAGATCCGATAGTTCCGGCCTCGCCGATTCCTTTAGCGCCGAGGGGATTTTCGGGTGTGACGGTCTCGGTGTGGTCCACCTCGAAGAATGGAAGGGACGAGGCGGTGGGGATGAGATAGCTGGTGAGATTCGCGGTGATCGGGTTGGCGTGGTCGTACTGGAACTGCTCGAACAGCGCCTGCCCCACCCCCTGAGCCACACCGCCGTGCACTTGGCCATCGACGACCATCCGGTTGAGGATCACTCCGGCGTCGTCACAGGCAATATGTCTGAGAAGAGCCACGGCGCCGGTTTCGGTGTCCACTTCTACAACCGACAGGTGGGTACCGAACGGGAAGGTGGCTTCGTCCTGATCCCACGTCTCTTCTCCCCTCAGGCCAGGCTCCATGTCGTCAGCGAGGTTCGAGGCTTGGGAGGCGACAGCGGCGATTTGGGCGAGTGTCATGGCGGATGTGGGAACGCCGATGACACCGATCCGCCCATCTTCGAACTGGACAACATCATCGATCCCAGCCTCAGCGTGATAGGCGAACACCTCGCGCGCCTTGTGGAGAGCTTTCTCCCCGGCGCCGAGGATGGCCGAGCCTGCGATCTGTAACGACCGCGATCCCATCGTCCCTCCGCTGCGAGCGATCCTGTCGGTGTCTCCCTGGACGAACCTGATCTTGTCGATCGGGAGCTTGAGAACGGCCGAGACAATCTGAGCGAACGTGGTCTCGTGACTGTGGCCGTGTGACACGGCCGCCGAGTAGAGGGTTGCCGTGCCATCGGGGTTGATCTCGACCGCACCCCAGTCCTCCCGGCCTGCTGCGGCCGTGATCTCCACGTACGACCCGATGCCGACGCCGAGCTGGAACCGATTGCTGACCCGTCTTCGCTGGTCTTGTTCCGCTCTGAGATCGTCATACCCGCCAGTTCGTAGAGCGAGGTCGAGTGCTGCCCCATAGTCACCGGTGTCGTAGCGCTCGCCGAGCACGGTCACATGGGGGAAGGCGTCCGGGGCTATGAAGTTGCGACGACGCACCTCTGCTGGGTCGAGACCGAGCTCCGAGGCGAGTCGATCCATCGCTCGTTCCAGTGCCATGGTTGCCTCCGGCCGGCCGGCCCCGCGGTAAGCATGCACCGGTGTGGTGTTCGTCACCACCGAGCGCCACATGAACTCGACCTTGGGGATCAAGTAGGGCCCAACCGCCATACGTCGACTGAAAACAGGCAGGTAGGCGCCGAATTGAGGATATGCACCGGCGTCCTGAGTGACCTGAAGCGAGATCCCGACTATCAGCCCGTCTCGTGTCGCTCCGAGACGAACCTCGGTTGTCTGCGCCCTGCCGTGGGTCATTGCCACCATGTTCTCCGTGCGGGTCTCTTGCCATCGCACGGGTCGACCCAGGTCGAGGGCAATGGCTCCGCAGATCGCCTGTTCTGGATAGAGCGCGATCTTTGCTCCGAAGCCTCCGCCGACATCGGGCACTTTCACATGGACCAAAGTCGGGTCGAGGCCGAGAACAGTCGAGATGGAGCGTCGATGGGCGTGGGCCGCCTGGCTACCCAACCAGAAGTCGAGCCCACCATCCTCACGGGGTGACGCCAGCGCACCACTGGTCTCGAGCGGGACTGCGGCGACACGTTGGTTGACGACGCTGGTCTCGATGACAACGTCGGCATCGCCGAGGACGCTGTCGTTGGCTTCACCCCGGTCGTAGATCACATTGGTACCGAGCTCGGGAAACAAGAGAGATGCGTCTGGGTCGGCCCCGGCGTCGGGTGTTGATACCGCCGGGAGAGGCTCGATTTCAGCCCACACGAGCTCGGCGGCATCGACGGCAGCCTGCTCGTTCTCAGCAACCACCACGGCCACGATGTCGCCGGCGAACCGCACACGAACGGAGGCGATTGCCGGCCGGCGGGTGGATTCCTCCAGTCCGGGGGCTCCGATTGGCATAGGTGCCATGCCCAGGTCACCGGCGAGATAGATCTTCACTACCTCTGGTGCATCCCGGGCGGCCTTGGTGTCAATATCACCAAGCTCACCATGGGGGATAGTTGACCGGACGGGCACCATCCACAACGCCCCCTCGACCTGGATGTCTTGGAGGTACCTACCGGCACCGGTGATCAGGCGCGAGTCTTCGACGCGCTTCACGGATGCTCCGAGGATCGACCGGCCCATCGTGTCGAGGCTAACGCCGATCCTTCTCACTAAGACCTTGGGGCTGGGAACCATGCGTGAGGTGAGATCCACCTGATTGACTTTGGTCAGGCACCGACTGGGGAATCCGCCTAGCGGCGCCGGCCGTGATCGTCTCCAACGACGGACCAAGAGCTGGTGGTGTCTCGCCCAAATAACTAGCCGGTGTCAGCTCCCAGCGCCCGAATCGTCAGAACGTTGCCTTCGATTTCAACCGACCAAGTTTGATCCTCTATCTGCCATGAGGCCTGATGGTTTGTGTCGCCGAAGTCGGCCAGAGTTCCGTCACTCAGTCCATATTGGAAATAGGAGTCGATGCACTCCTGGGAGTAGGGGTGCAATACGAAGCAGAGGTGTAGATAGAGCTGGGAGGTCGCCTCGTTGCTTAGCTGACCGGCTGCCAGCAATGCACGGAGCGAGTCGGTCGCGGGGTCGTAGGCACCAGCCAGTCGGCCCCATTCACCAAAGCGGTAGATAAAGCTGTCGTATTGACCTGGTTCGGTGTTGCGTGTCAAGCCACGTGTGATGCTCGGTGCCTCCTCGAGAGCGTTCCATTGATCGACCAGGTCACCGAGGCCAACGCCAAGCGCCCCGGCCACGGTTGGCTCACTAACGGGGTCCGGAGCTACAGCGTTGGTGGCTGGGATGGTGGGGGAGCTGGAACTGTTTCCCAACACTCCGATTGTGACGATGGCGAAGATGACAAGACCTGCGGCGATACTCACCCGGATGCCGTCTTCCACAAGAGTCGCTGTCAGCGCTAGAACGGCGAGAAAGCTCACCAGCCAAGACACAATTCCAACCATGCTGGCCACAATGAGAAAAGCAGCGATGACGAGGAGACCAATCGGGTAATTCGGTGGTAGGTCTGTTCGGAGAGTTGGTGGCCATTGCCGAAGCGGGACCCAACCGTTGGCACCGTCGTTCTCTGAAGCGGTGGATGTATCTGGTGGTGAATGGGCGTCGCCCAGTGTGAGGATCTCGTTTCTGAGATCTTCGAATTCCCGATCTGATATCGCTCCTTCCTCTTTCATGAGCTCAAGAGCGGCCAAATGGTCGACGTTTGTCATCAACTCACTTCCTGGCGTGTCTTGTAATTATCGGCGAGAGGGCGGGAATACCAAAGCCTCTAGCGCGAACTCCTGGAACACGTCACAAGGCTAAGCAGCAAGGTTGAGGGTCTACCCTCCTTCAGTGCCCAACTCTCCGACCAGTGTGCTTTCGCGTGAGTTGCTGCCTGTTTCTCTCGCGATATTCGCGACTTCTGCCCTCGCCTCGTTTCAGGCCCTCGGCATTGCCGCCGCTCTTCCTGACATTGCTGCTGACCTTGGAAACGTGTCGCTGCTCCCTTGGGTGATCACCGCGTTTTTGGTCACCTCGAGCCTTGCGACTGTTGTTGCTGGGCCTTTCATCGACGCGGTCGGAGTGTCACGGATGTTCCGACTGGCGGTGGCCGTATTCGCCACAATGGGTTTCGCCGCCGCATTTGCTCCCAGCATGGAAGTGTTGATTGTCCTGCGTGTGCTGCAAGGAGTCGGAGCCGGGCTCATCCTCTCCACCGGAACCGCAGCAATATCGCTGGTATATCCCAAAGCCTTGGTAAGTAGGGCGTTCGCGGCCAACGCCACCGTCTGGGGCGTGATGGGTATCGCCGGACCGGCGGTGGCAGCCTTGATTCTCATTTTCCTGTCCTGGCAGTGGATCTTCTATCTGAACCTTCCCATGGGCATCATCGCCCTGGTCGCCGGGTGGAAGGTGTTGCCAGGCCCCTTCGGAGAGGGGGTCGGCCGTATCGACGTCAGAGGGTCGACACTGTTGGGCGTCATGACCATCGCAACTCTCTTCGCTGTTGACGCCCTCAGCACCGAATCCTTGTTCTGGTTGGCCGGTGCCGGCCTTGCCCTTGCCACCTATGTGTGGCATGCCCGTCGGGTCCCTTCGCCTGTCGTCAAGCTCGAGCACATCGTCCCCCAGCCCTACCGCGGACTTGGTCTATCGACCGGGCTGATGTTGACCGGCACCTTCGCCATGAACGCATACATTCCTCTCTATGTCCGGGCTGGCAAGGGCGGGTCGGCGGGCCTAACTGCATGGTCAGTGCTCCCGCTCACCGTCGGTTGGACAGTCGGGGCAAACCTGGCGAGTCGGATGGCCGATCACTATTCGGAATCGTGGATCATGGTCGTCGGCTTCATCATCAACATTCCGGCGTTGGCACTTGCCTGGTATCTCGTGACGGTCAACACCACTTTGACGTTGGTGTTTTTTGTGTTCTTTGCCGCTGGGTTGGGGGTGGGAATGTCCACAAACGCTGCGCTTACTCTGCTGCGTGCCGTCACCGATGATTCCAAGATGGGGCGGGTCGGTTCGGCTCACCTCTTTGCGAGAAACCAGGGGTTCACGTTTGGTGCGGCGATCGGCGGGGCGGTTCTTTTGTTTGTCGTCACCAATCAACTCGGCGATGTGGAGGTCGTCCGCGAGTTGATCTCGGCGTCGGAAGGGGTGGCTCCAGTGGGAGCTGCCGAGTCGGTTCAGGCCGGCTTCGGTGCAAGTGTCGCCGTCGGATTGGTCCTGTCAGCCCTGGGTCTGGTCTCGGTGATCGGAATGCGCCGATCGTTGACTACCGCCCGACTCGCCAAACGAGCAGCCTGAACAGCCCAATACCATCCTGTCATGGGTCGGTCGTGGCCGCAGTCGTGACAAGACAGGGCGAGGTCGGTGAAAGGCGCAACCGAACTCTGGCGTCGGTAGTGTTGGCTTCTCATGGGCGCTCTTCGGATGCACTTGTTTGGCGGCTTCCTTTTAGAGCGTGACGGTGTCGCCCTGCCACCCATAGCGTCGCGCGTTGGACGATCTGTCTTCGCCTATTTGGTGATGCATCGCGACCGTCCCATCCATCGTGACCTGTTGGGGGGGATCTTCTGGCCCGATCTTCCAGAATCCAAGGCACGTAAACGTCTCAGTCAAACGCTGTGGCAGATCCAGGATGTGGTGAACGAAGGTTCCGTTTCGCAATTGTCGGTGACGACCGACACGATTGCCTTCGATACCGCGAGGCCCTATTGGCTCGATGTAGAGGCGTTCGACCAAAGCTTCGATATGTCGGCAGTCTCCGATAGGGATGTCTCTTCGCCACGCAGAGTCGATCCCTCCGCGTTGCGGGCATGCGTGGAGTTGTATCGCGGTGACTTCCTCGCGGGGTTCTTCGACGATTGGGTTGTGGTCGATCAAGACCTCTATCGACAGCGTTACATCTTCGCCCTCAGACACCTCGTCGATGCCACCAAAGCCGACGGGGCCTATGAGGAGGCGCTGGCTCACGCCCGACGGCTGACCCATCACGACCCGCTCAGCGAAGGGGTTCATCAGGAAGTGATGCGACTTTGCTTTTTACTCGGCCGCACCAATGAGGCAGTGGAGCAGTACGAAAGATGTCGTTCGATCCTCGCTGAGGAGCTTGGTTCGGAGCCGTCTCAGTCGATGGTTGAACTATACGAGCGGATCATTCGGCAACGTAAGGCTGGGATTCACCCATCTCACGAGTTGGGACATGACTTGCCGCTCAACACACGGTTGGCGGCCCCTTTCGTTGGGCGAGAGGAAGAGCGCCGAGAGCTGGTTGATTCTATGGAGCGGGTACTCGCCGGCCCCGGAGGTGTCGCCTTGGTCGAAGGTGAACCTGGAGTGGGGAAGACCCGGCTCGCACTCGAGGCGGGCGACGATGCCCAATGGCGGGGATTTCATGTCAGTTGGGGGACCTGCACGCCCGGAGCTCTGCGTCCGTTCGCGCCTTTGGTGGAGGTCCTCGAGTCGCTGAGCCAACTTCGAGTCGAACAACTTTCTGAGCAGGTGGCTCCGGTGTGGCTTCAGGAGGCACTGCGTCTGGCGCCGCGTCTGAGTGGCGACAAGATCCCCTCTGGATCGGCCCCACTGCGTCCCGCAGAGGAGTCGACCCGGATGAAGGAGGCCCTGGTCCACACTCTCGGTGCGCTGGGCACGATCACCCCTCATGTCGTCATCATCGACGATGTGCAGTGGGCTGACCGGGATACCCTCAGCGTCCTCACCCAGCTCGGTCCTCGCCTCGCCAACTCCCGCATCCTTCTGATGCTTCTCTACAGAAGTGAGGAGGCTCGCGGTGACCCTGAGATCTGGGACGTGCTCAGAGAACTCGATCGAGTGGCAGGCTTGGAGCGGGTCGTGCTGTCGCCTCTCTCCGTTTTCGAACTCGACGACATGGTCAAACGGATCCTTGGAGTAGCAAGGCTGGAACCTCAGGTGGCGGCCCAGCTTCATAGACGCACCGGAGGCAACGCCCTCTTCACCTTGGAGACACTGCGCGCTTTGCGTGATCAGGGCTTGTTCGATGTCACCGACCCTGGCGAGGTGCTTCGGCGGCAGCTTTCCGAGATTGTGCCGTTGGCTCCCCGGGTGAGATCTGTGATTGACGCACGAATCTCATTGCTGGGTGACGTCGCATCGACGGTCTATGAAGTTGCTGCCGTGTCTGGTGACGCTGCTGACCTTTCTCTTCTGTCAGCGGGCGCAGACCTTCCTCGCACCTCGGTGCTCGACGCCGTGGATGAGCTTTTGCACCGAGGACTTGTTCGAGACACCGGGGATGGGCGTTACCAGATTGCTCATGATCAGGTTCGTCAGGTGGTTTACGAGCGCACATCTGAGAGGCGACGAATTGTGCTGCACCGCAGGGTGGGTGAAGCATTGGAAGCTGTCGAACCGATGGACGTCGAAGCGATCGGGCACCACTTTCGTCTCGGCAACGACGCGGAACGAGCCACGCCATATCTCCTGATGGCAGGCTTGCGCGCCGCCCGACTCAACGCTTATGCGACGGCCAATCAGCATCTTCAGGAAGCCCGGTCGCTGGCGTCTGACGCGAGTTGGTCTCCAGAGGAACGTTGTCGGCTACTGGGCGAGTTAGAAAGCGTTCTCAGCGTGTTGGGGCGACGAAGCGAACAGGAGGAGGTCATCGACGAGATGGCAATGCTCGCCGAATCAGTGCCCGAGATCAAGGGCGACGTCGAGCGACGCAGGACCTGGCTCCTCGCTCACTCAGCAGATTTTCAAGGGGCGGAAGCGTCGGGCATTCGCTCCGTAGACTCGGAAAAGCAACGCGGCGATCGGTCATCGTTGGCCGCTGCTCTGGTTGCCTTGGGAACGGCTGTGCGCTGGTCGGGCCGACCTTTGGACGCAGTTCCGTATCTGGACGAGGCCATTGGCGCGGCGAGTACCGACGAGGAGAAGCGCGCTGATGCCCTCACTGAGCTGGCTTCCACATTGGTCGAGGTGCAGCAATCGGCCGGGGCCCTTCCACGTCTTGAACAAGCCCTAGAGGTTTATGAAGAACACGGGAACCTCAGAGGGGAAGCCGAAGTCGCCGGGATACAGGCGCGGGCATTCCATCAGCAGGGTGATATTGATCTAGCCAGAACCAGATACCAGCGAGCGATCGAGCTCTGTCAGCAAATTGGCTATCGCTATGGAGAAGGTGTCCATTTGGTCAACTTGAGCCTGGTCGATCACATGCTGGGACGGGTAGCCGACGCCCTCCCCGGCTACGACCGCGCAGAACGTATCTTTACCGAACTCGACAACGTTCGGGGAGAAGCGATGGTGCTGGCCAACGCGTCCTCGGCACGTCACGTCGTGCTTGGCGACGATGTTCGCGCCTTGGCCGATGCCAAACGAGCGCGAGGTCTATTTGCTGATATCGGGGACAGAGCCCGCGAGGCCCAGTGTCTGGAAATCATCGCCGGAGTTGCCAGTCGCCAGGGCCGTCACGAGGAAGCAAAACGCCTACTCGAAGACAGCCTGGAGGCCCTTTCCGGTACTGGGAACCGGTTCCTCGAGGGTCAGCATCTACGTTCGCTTGCCCTTCTCCAACTGGACGTGGGTGAGTATCAAGACGCCTTTGGGATCCTCGACAGGGCGGACGAGGTCTGTGTCGACGTGGAGTTTAAGGATCTTGCCGTGGAGTTGCTTTCGATTCGGGGCATGGCATGGCTTGGAGTCGGACGGGAAGCAGACGCATTGGATCACACCCGTCGTTCCGTTGAGAGTCTCACCCCAGGGGTGGAGCGACCCTATCTGGTGTACTGGCGCCATTTTCTCGCGGCCACCGCAGTGGGAGCACACTCCGAAGCACGCCAATCGGCATTGCGAGCCCACGAAACACTCGAGTCCACCCTTTCCGGTCTGCCGGGCGAAGATCGCAAGCGTTCTCTCGAGCGAGTTCCCGAGCATGCCGAGATCGTGGCTGCTGCTAGTCGTCTCACACCTCAGACCATCCAGGTGTTTCTCCCTGCATCTCATGCTCCCGCTGGAGGTCGTCTCATAGCTCGAGATCTCCGCAAGGTC
>CAXMPK010000165.1:0-33728 GCA_964195405.1 uncultured Acidimicrobiia bacterium | reverse complement strand
ACGACTGCCACGATTTTGGGGAAAGTCCCAAGGGAGGAGTCGATACCAAGCGAAGGCCACCATCCGCCCACCACACGCCAGGTGGGATCGGCAACCGCAAATGTCACATCCTCTCCGGCCTCGACCACCGCCACTTGGTCGACCTCATCGAACACCGCGATGGACACCTTTGCTGCCTGGGAAACGTCGGTCGCGCCGGGTGACGTGTAGAGGGCACGGATGAGCTCCTCCAACTCGGGGGCGCCGGCCGCACCTACCACCTCCATCTGAACGGTCGTGGTTGTGGCCGCGGTTGTGGTGGTGGTGGTGGTCGATGTCGTCGTAGTGCTCGACGTTGATGTGGTCTCGATGACCGTCACTGTCGAGCAGGCGCCAGCGACCAAAACTACGACGATTGTGATTCCGAGCGCTCTCCGCACATCCAACCTCCACCAAGACCTCGTTGCTATAGCAAGAGGGATCGGAATCCGACACCTGGTGCACGCGCAACCAACCAACCTCCCTCGAATTGGTGAGGCAGGTGAACTGACATCGTATCTCCCATCTACGCTGCCCCCATGATCGAAGTTCTTCGCACCGACGACCTCCGCTTCACCAATCTTCCCGATTGGCCATATCAGCCTCGATACGTCGCAGACCTGCCCGGGAGCGAAGGCCTCCGGATGCACTACATCGACGAGGGGCCTGCCGACGCCGAGATATTCCTTTGTCTTCACGGCGAGCCCACCTGGGGATACCTCTTCCGACGGATGATCCCAACATTCCTCGAATCGGGAGCCCGGGTGGTCGCCCCCGATTTCTTCGGGTTCGGACGCTCCGACAAGCCGGTAGACGATTCTGTCTACACCTGGGACTTCCATAGGGATTCGCTTACCGGCTTCATCGAACGGCTCGACCTCTCCAATATCACCCTCGTAGTCCAAGACTGGGGAGGTCTGCTCGGTCTGAGTCTGGGTGCTGACATGACTGACCGAATCTCGGGTCTTCTCATCATGAACACAGCGTTCGCCATCGGCGGTGAGCCGACACAGGGGTTCGTCGACTGGCGGGACTACGTCGCTCGCACACCAGATTTGGACGTCGCCAAGTTGATGAAACGGACCGTGCCCCATCTCACCGACACCGAAGCAGGTGCCTATGACGCTCCATTTCCCGATGCCGACCACAAGGCCGGTGTCAGACGATTCCCAGCCATCGTGCCGACCAACGCCGACATGGATGGGGTCGCGATCTCCAAGAAGGCTCTCAGCTGGTGGGCAAACGAATTCGACGGCCGCTCTTTCATGGCAATCGGCGCCACCGATCCGGTTCTGGCTTCGGTCATGCCGTGGGTGCATGACCGAATCAAAGGGTGCCCCGAGCCCCTTGTTCTCGAAGATGGCGGCCACTTTGTCCAAGAGTGGGGCAAGCAAGTTGCAGTCGCCGCACTGACCTATTGGCAAAACTGAACTACGTTTGATCCATGGCATACGACCTCGGTAACACCGAACTGGACGCACGTCTCCGCCAGCTTGTTGCGGACGCATCCCAGAACGCCAACGAGGACCTGATCGCCGAGCTCATCACTACCGTTCTCAAGCTCCACCGCGATAACGCACCTCGTGGTGATCTGAAACTGATCAACACAGCTGTCAAGGAGATGAGGTACTCCAACCTCGTTTTCTCACGGCATGAGGAACCCAAAGTCACCATCTATGGGTCTGCTCGAACCCTGGAGAGTGATGCCAACTACGAGATGACTGTGTTGTTCGCCAAACTGATGGCGAGCCACGGTTGGGGCGTAATCACCGGTGCGGGACCCGGGATCATGGAGGCGGGCAACAGGGGAGCAGGTGCCGACCACTCGTACGGAGTCAATATCCGACTGCCGTTCGAGTCCGCGGCCAATGGTTATCTCGATGAGCAACGGACAGTCAACTTCAAGTATTTCTTCACACGCAAACTCGGGTTTGTCAAAGAATCAAACGCCTTCGTCATCCTGCCGGGTGGCTTCGGCACCCTCGATGAGACCTTTGAGCTTCTTACCCTGATCCAGACCGGAAAGAGCGACCTCCACCCGATCGTGCTTCTCGAAGCTGAGGGAACTGGCTATTGGGATCCGATCATGGATTTCATCAAGGAAACTCAGCTTGGGTCTGGGCTGATCTCGGAGTCCGACCTCGCTCTCTTCCACCACACCACCGACCCCCAAGTCGCTTGCCACCACATCCTCGAGTTCTACACGAACTACCACTCGCAGCGTTACGCCGTTGGCCGGCTGATCCTCCGGCTCCGACAGACACCAACCGACGCCGACCTTGCATCGCTCAACGACGACTTCGACGACATCGTGGCTGAGGGAACTATCGAACGAGCTGAGCCCACCCAAACTGAGATTGACGATGACGACGCACTCGATTACGAACGCATCTCCTTTGTGTTCGATCGACGCCATTTTGGACGGCTACGACAGCTCATTGATCGGCTCAACGAACTGGCCGACCTGCCCGAGACGACCCGGATCCCCTTGCCGATGCGGGAAGAGCAGGCCGAAAGAGCCTGGTAGCGGTGGTTCCCGCCTTGGGAATACGCCGGCGGTCAATACTAGAATTGGCTGGTGCGTGACATCCTTTCCGACCTGGTAGCTGAACAGCAGTTCCTCGATCAATCTCTCCAACGGATTCCCATCAAGGTTTGGGACCTGAAGACACCCCACAAGCCGTGGACAGTCAGAGACACAATCTCTCATCTGGCCGACTTCGAGAACCTGGGGGCCGACTCGATCAGTGGCGGCGACAGAATCAAGGAGTGGCAGAACTCCACTGATCTCGAGGCCCTCAAGAAGGAGGCGATCAAGAAGGGACGCGGCATGCGGCCCCAAGATGTCATCGAATGGTGGCGGGGCGGTCGGGCCAAGGTGGTCGAACCGCTCTCCTACATGAACGGTGACGATCGGGTCGACTGGATTGCCGGCGACATGAGCGCCCGGACCTTTGCGACCTTCCGTCTCATGGAGACCTGGATGCACGGCCTCGACATCTACAGCACCCTGGGACTCGAAGTGGAAGACACCCCGCGTATCCGTCACATCGCATGGCTGGGCTGGAAAACACTCCCCTACGCCTTCAAAGAAGCCGGGGTGGACTACGAGCCGGTTCGGATAGAGGTAATCGGCCCCGGATACTCGAAGTGGGTCTACGGCCCCGAAGACACTGACCAACTGATCAAGGGCTCAGCGTCCGATTGGACCAGAATCGTTGTCCGGCGGATCAAACCGAAGGACACCCGTCTCAAAGTCACCGGCGAACACGCCGAGAAGGCACTTGCGGTAGCCAGGGCCTGGCTGTGACCCCCATCCCCCGTTTGGTGGGGATGGTTCATCTTCTACCGCTACCCGGATCACCTGGCTATGGCGGTTCGATGCAAGACGTAGTTGAAACCGCCGTCGCCGACGCCGGAGAATTGGCATCAGCAGGATTTCCGGCATTGATGATCGAAAACTTCGGCGATGTGCCATTTCATGTCGACTCGGTGGCCGCCGAGACAATCTCCGCCATCACCGTGGCTGTCGGCTCCGTCATCGAGGCGACCAGTCTGAGCATCGGCGTGAACGTGCTCCGCAACGACGTGCTGGCTGCTCTCGGCATCGCCGCGGCAACCGGAGCAACGTTCGTGAGAGCCAACGTTCTCACCGGTGTGATGTACACCGACCAGGGACCGATCGTCGGGCGGGCCGCCGAGGTTCTGCGAAAACGCCAACATCTCGTCGATGACGTCGAGATCTGGGCCGACGTGATGGTCAAACATGCCGCGGCCCCCTTTGGAGTGGACATACGTCAGGCGGCATCGGACACGATTGAGCGCGGTCTGGCAGATGCTGTCATCGTCTCCGGATCCGGAACTGGAGCTGAGCCCGACATACATGAAACTACGATTGTCCGGGCATCGGTCCCGCAAGACACCAGGGTTGTCATCGGTTCTGGTGCCAGTATCGACAACCTTGCCGGGCTGATGGACGTGGCTGACACCGTCATCGTGGGATCGGCCATCAAAGTCGACGGCGACGCCAACAATCGTGTCGACCCGGGCAGGGCCACACAGTTCGCTCAAATCGCCGGCGAGCACGGTCTGACATGAGCTCGATCAAGACCAGGACCGAAGCCGGCGTGTTCATGGTGACGCTTGCCCAGCCACAGACCCGCAACGCCATCACCGGCGAGGACATGCTCGAGGAGTTGCTCGACGCCATCAATGATGCCGAGACCGATCCCGATATTGGTGTGCTCATTATCGATGCCGAGGGACCAGCCTTCTCGTCGGGCGGCAATGTGAAAGACATGGTCGAGAAGATCGGTCTGTTCGAAGGCAGCCCATCAGAGATCATCGAGAGATACCGGGTGACAATCCAGCAGCTCACACGGATGCTCGCAACCACCGATCTGGTGACCATCGCCGCGGTCAATGGCCCCGCGATCGGTGCAGGTTTTGACCTGGTGCTTGGATGCGACCTACGTCTCGGGACTTCCCGAGCAAGCTTTGCTCACACTTTCATCGAATTGGGGATCATTTCGGGTGATGGCGGAGCCTGGTTGCTTCCCCGAGTTGTCGGTTGGCAGCGTGCCACCGAACTTGCCATGACCGCCCGCTCCATCGACGCCGATACCGCCGTCGATTGGGGAATTCTGCTCGAGGTCGTGCCGGACAGCAAACTCTCAATCCGAGTGATGGAGTTGGCCCTAGAGATCGCATCTAAGCCACGGCCAGCAGTGGTTATGGCGAAACGGCTGCTCCGTCAATCGAAGAACATGGATCTCGACGGATTCCTCGAGTACTCGGCCGCTCTTCAGGCAGTGGCCCACACCACACCCGAACACGAGGCTGCCGTGGCGTCTTATGTGGAGCGTCTCAAGAGTCGCGACTGATTCGGAAACCGTTCTTGTGCATCAGCTTCAGCATTGATGCGGCGGCGCTAGAACTACCTGCAGAACGGAGCAGTTCTTCGTGGCTTTCAAACCTCCCAACCGAACGCTCCAGAATGACCGCAATCGGGATGATATTCATCGTCACCTCGTCAGCCTGGCCGAAGGCGACTAGTCGAGTTCGGACGGTTCCGCCACCACGAGCAGGGGTGTAGCAAACCCCCTTTTCGCCCAGATCGCCGACAACCTGGTCCAGATCGCCTTCTCCGTAGATCCAAGCCAGACGGTGCAAGGCTGTGTGCAGTGTCTGATGTTCGGCTATCGCAGGGTTGAAACGGGCCTCGCCCTGTTTCACCTCTCCGACGATCACGTCGATGGTGTCTTCCTCCAGGAAAAGGGGAACTCCCATTACCTCCAGATATGCAGCTTGCTCTTCGTCGCGCGGGTCGGCCATGAAGACTCGGCCTGGGAACCGGAGGGCAAGGATGTCGACATCGGTGACTGTCTCCCAATCATCTCTTTTGTTCAATGCTTGTATCGGAAGTTCCGACAGTGTCAGATATCCGTTGGAGCGAAGGAAGGCTTCTACCAAGTCGGTTGCGACGTCCATGGGGCCATTTTGCCAATTGAGACGGTCGACCCATGTATTGACCACGGCTAGCGGGCAGAATTTGCGGTCGGAAGATGATATGAGAGAGATTCCCAGAGACATTTTGATAGAAGTCATGGAGGACGTCATCGAAGACCTCCATGGCCACGTTCACCGTGTATCCGATCTCGCGGTGGATCTGGGCATAGGCATCGGTCTACCTGGCGATGATCTCGACAGGCTGGCTCTAGCCGGAGTCCTTCACGATGTTGGCAAGATTCATCTTGACCCGAAAATCTTGGGCAAACCGGGACCGCTCGACGACGACGAGTTCGAGCTGATCCGTCGTCACCCCGAAATGGGTTTTGCAATGACCCGGAACCGTCTTGACGCCAGGGTTGCCGAGGCCATCCTCTATCACCACGAACGTGTCGACGGTCGCGGGTATCCGTTTGGTCTCGAGGCCGACAACATCCCGATTCTCAGTCGAATCGTTCTTGTGGCCGACGCTTTCGACGCCATGACCTCGGTCCGGGCCTATCAACCGGCGTTGCCAATCGAATTCGCGGTACAGGAGATCCGGAAGAACGCCGGAACACAATTCGACACCACCGTGGTTGACATCTTCTTGGAGCTTGCCGCTATCAACAAGCTTCCCCTCGAACTCATCGCCTGACCCAGCTCTCTGAGCGAAAGAACACACGCTGGAGAAAGACCGGCACAACTATGTGACTGACCGGCGCCTGTAATGTTGAGACCGATGCGCTTCTTCACCATTTTCGCGCTGGTCGCCGTCGCCGAGATGGCTACTTTCTTCTGGGTCGAATCAAAGATCGGGCTGGCGTGGGCGTTGGGACTGGCTCTGACCACTGCATTGGTTGGCTCGTTCCTGGTCAGGAGGGCCGGACTTTCGGTCCTCGGTCGAATCCAAAACAAGATGAGCCAAGGTCAGGTGCCGGGCCGCGAGCTCAGTGATGGTGCCGCGATCCTCGTTGCTGGGGCCTTCTTGATCTCGCCGGGCTTCATCACCGACATTCTCGGGTTTCTGCTACTTGTCCCGCCGGTTCGCGACGTGGTCTATCGCATCGTGTCGAAGCGGATTTTGGCACGGGTAGATGTCTTCACCGGCAATCTTCGACCACCGTATGAAGAGTCCATCGACGCTCGACAGGATGATGTCATTGATGTCGAAGGCTGGGACTAGGAGCCCAATACACACCGATAAAGCTGTCTAGGACTTCTTGTCCCTGACTCGGGATACGCTCGCGGCGTGGCCGCGCTTGACTCCTTCACATCTGCGACACGGACCTGGTTCGAGGCCTCATTCAACGCCCCCACCCAAGCCCAAGAGTTGGGTTGGCCCGCCATTGCCGCCGGTGATCACACTCTGATCCATGCTCCTACCGGTTCCGGCAAGACTCTCGCCGCCTTTCTTTGGACACTCGACCGTCTCCTGACCGAGCCGGTGCCGGAAAAACTGGAGAAATGCCGCGTTCTCTACATCTCCCCGATGAAGGCTCTAGCCCACGATGTCGATCGCAACCTCCGCGCCCCCCTCGCCGGCATCCGCCACGCCGCCGAGCGCCTCGGTGGTCAACCCCTTCCTGAAATTCACACATTTCTCCGTACCGGTGACACACCGCAACAAGAACGTCGCAGGATGGAGCGAAACCCACCCGACATCCTGATCACCACACCCGAGTCGCTCTACCTGATGTTGACATCTGCGGTTCGTTCTGTTCTCAGGACCGTTCGATGGGTCATCGTTGACGAAATCCACGCGGTGGCGGCAACGAAACGGGGCACCCATCTTTCCCTTTCCCTCGAACGTCTCGAAGAGATCACCGACCAATCACCCCAACGTATAGGTCTCTCAGCGACACAGCGCCCTTTGGACACCATTGCCGGATTCCTTGGAGGCGGAACAGTCGACGGCGATGAGCGGAAACCAAGACCAGTGACCATCATCGACGTCCCCCATAAGCGGGAAATAGATCTCGAGATCGTCGTGCCTGTTGAGGATATGAACGAGCCCGGCGGGCCAGACCCGCTCGACCCCGACCACACAACCACCAGGTCGATCTGGCCCGCGATGTATCCACAACTGCTCGACCACATCCGAAGTCACAACAGCACAATCGTCTTCGCCAACTCGAGACGTCTCGCTGAGAGAATCTGCGCCGAGCTGAACAACCTTGCCGGTGAGGAACTAGCGCGAGCGCATCACGGCTCGGTGGCGCGTGAACAACGTCTCGAGATCGAGGAGGCGCTCAAGCGCGGCCACCTCAAGGCCGTTGTGGCGACGTCATCACTCGAACTGGGCATCGACATGGGCGCAGTCGATCTCGTCCTCCAGATCGAAGCCCCGACATCGGTGGCTTCCGGATTGCAGAGGGTTGGCCGGTCCGGTCACCACGTCGGTGGAGTCTCACGAGCCAAGCTGTTTCCCAAATACAGAGGTGACCTCCTCGTTGCGACAGTGATTGCAAATGAGATGGTCAACCGCCGGGTCGAACAGACACGAATCCCGACCAACCCGATAGACGTCTTGTCCCAACAATTGGTGGCCCAGGTGGTCTCCAGTGACATGTCAGCAGACGATCTCTACACGATGACCCGACGTGCCGCACCTTTCTCGAGTCTGAGTCGCCAAGTCTTCGACGAGACCCTCGACATGCTTGCTGGCCGCTACCCATCCGACTTGTTTGCCGAATTGCGCCCAAGAATCACGTGGGATCGGGCGACAGGCGAGATCGTCGCCCGACCAGGCTCACGTCAGCTGGCGGTGGCCAATCCGGGCACCATCCCCGACCGCGGTCTATATCGGGTGACACTTCCCGATGGCAGTCGTGTTGGGGAGCTAGACGAGGAAATGGTCTATGAGTCGCGAGAGGGAGATGTCTTCCTCCTCGGCTCAAGCGCCTGGCGTATCACCCAGATCACCCACGACAAGGTCGAAGTGGTACCGGCCCCCGGGGTGCCAGGGGCCAAGATGCCGTTCTGGCATGGCGACATGGCCGGCCGGCCCCTTGAAACCGGGCAAGCCGTGGGCAAGTTCATTCGCGAAACTGCCGCCATCGAACCCGACCTCGCCCAAGAGACACTCCGATCTGAGTACGGACTCGACGAATTCGCCGCCCGCAATCTCGTCTCCTACCTTGAAGAGGAGCGTGAGGCAACGGGGGTTCTTCCCACTGATTTGACTCTGGTCGTCGAGCGATTTCGAGATGAGATCGGCGATTGGAGAATCGTCTTACTTTCACCGCTGGGAGCTCGAATCCATGCTCCGTGGGCGATGGCGCTCCAACACCAATTCCGCTCCCGCTACGCAACCGACGTCGATGTCATCTGGTCCGACGACGGGATCGCATTTCGGTTCCCTGATTCGGATGAGCCACCTGAGGCTGACGACTTGATCCTCGACCCCGAGGAGGTCGAAGGCCTCCTCATCGATCACTTGTCCGATACCGCCTTGTTTGCTGCTCGCTTCCGAGAGGCCGCCGGCCGTGCACTCCTACTCCCCCGCCGACGGCCCGGCGAGCGGACACCTTTGTGGTTGCAACGACGACGGTCGGCCGATCTTCTCGGTGTCGCCAGGCAGTTCGGATCCTTCCCGATCCTTCTCGAGGTCTATCGCGAAATTCTCCGGGACGATTTCGACCTTCCCTCCCTTCAAGAGGTTCTCGGTGACATCCGTTCACGCAAAGTAAGAGTCGCCTCGATCGACACTCAGGGTCCCAGCCCGTTTGCGTCTTCGCTGCTTTTCTCTTTTGTTGCCGCCTACCTCTACGAGGCCGACGCACCACTTGCAGAACGTCGGGCGACTGCGCTCACTCTCGATCGCGAATTGCTCCGCGAACTTCTTGGGGAGGGAGAGCTACGAGAGTTGATTGACCCCGAAGTTGTTGCAGCAGTCGAACTTGAACTTCAACATCTGACCGATAAGAGACGGGCGACCTCGATTGACCGCCTCCACGACATGCTTCGCGATCTCGGACCTCTCACCACCCAAGACATCGAGGTTCGCTCCGAAAGCATCGACGTTGTCCCCGCACTGGCCCTTCTCGGAGAACAGCGACGTGTCATCCAGGTCGTCATCTCGGGTGATGATCGCTGGGCGGCAATCGAGGATGCTGGTCGTCTCCGCGATGGTCTCGGTGTACAACCACCCCCCGGTGTTCCACACGCATTCCTCGAGCCGGTCGAAGATCCTCTAGGCGACGTCGTCGGAAGATACGCCAGGACCCACGGACCATTCTCTGTGGCTGAGGCCGCCCGTGCATTGGGATTACCCACTGGGGTCGTGGAGACGGCGTTGACCCGTCTCGAGGCCGCGGGCCGGGTGATCGAAGGTGCCTACCGTCCGGCGGGCGAAGGTCGCGAATGGATCGACGACACCGTTCTCCGCCGTCTCAAACGTAGGTCACTCGCCGTTCTCAGAAGTGAGATCGAGCCGGTAGAACCTGAGGCTCTCGCCAGATTCGAGTTGCAGTGGCAGGGAGTATCCCTCGACCCACCTCGAGGAAGCAACGCTCTCGATGACGCTCTTCGCCGTCTCACCGGTGTCGCTATCCCCGCCTCAGCTCTTGAAAGAGATGTACTGGCGGTCCGAGTCGCCGCCGCAGGATCGGCGATAGACAACCTGTTCCTTGCCGGCGATCTGGTCTGGGTCGGTGAGGGGAGTTTGGGCAGTCGGGATGGCCGAGTGGCCCTCTATCCACGCGACGCGTTGCAGACATTTTGGTCAGGCCCGGACTTGGACACCGAGGTCGGCGAGCGATCCGAGGAGATTCTTGATCTTCTCGGAAGTCGAGGCGCCAGCTTCTTTCGAGATCTCTACGACGGTTTGGGAGGAGGAGACCCCAAAGACACTCTCGAGTCTCTCTGGGACCTGGTGTGGGCCGGCTATGTCACCAACGACACTTTTGAGCCCGTCAGGGCATACATCTCCCGACGCAAGAGCCAGGGATCAGGAAGGCCGTCGGTGTCCAGTCGTTTTCCCACCCACGCGGCCGGCCGCTGGTCCCTCACCACTGCCCTGGTCGACGGGACCACAAGCGACACCGAGCGGCACGCTGCTTGGGCCGAGTTGCTACTCGACCGACACGGAGTCGTAACTCGAGCCACGGTTCTCGCCGAGCACTATCCCGGCGGGTTCAGCACGCTCTACCCGGTTCTGAGAAGACTCGAGGAAATCGGGCGTATTCGGCGCGGCTATTTCGTCGAGGGACTCGGTGGCTCCCAGTTCGCACTTCCGGGGGCTGTGGATCGACTACGAAGCGAGTCAACACAGGAACTCGTGGTTATCGCCGCGACCGACCCGGCCAATCCCTACGGGTCTGTGATCCCTTGGCCCGACATCGGTGACGTTCGCTTGGCCCGCGACGCCGGAGCTTATGTGCTGCTTCACAACGGCGAACTAGTCGGCTACCTCGACAAGGGACGCCGAGGGCTCACGCTGCTGGACTCGTCCCCGGAAAAGCTTGGAATGATCTCGAGGGCTCTGGCTGAAGTGGCCGGCCGGTACCCACGCCTCACATTGGTGACGGTCAACGGTGAACCGGCATCGTCATCGATGCTTGCAGCCCAGTTATCTGAATGGGGATTCGCCACCGCACATCGCGGTCTCACCTACCGGGGATAACAGCTTCCAGAATCTCATAGGTCGTGTTCCTGAGGGCTGGTGTTCTACCGGCAGTCTTTATGACCGACCTGAACTCCTCAGGCGTCACTTCCTGACCGTGCTCCGCTCCCGCCGACCGGGTGATGATCTCACCCATCAACGTGCCCCCGAGATCGTTGCAGCCTGCGTCGAGCAGACGTCGACCGCCATCAAGACCGAGCTTCACCCAGGATGCCTGGATGTTGTCGATCAACCCATCCAACGCGATTCGGGAAACGGAATGAATGAGGACAGATTCGTCCCATGTCGGGCCAGGCCGAGCCCTGCCACGCAGAAAGATCGGCGATCCCATATGAACAAACGGGAGCGGGACCATCTCGGTGAATCCGCCGGTCCGACGTTGGATCTCGCGAACCACTTCGAGGTGATTAGCCCAGGCCCTGGGATGATCGATATGGCCAAACATGATCGTGGAGGAGGCCCTGAGACCCATCTCATGGGCAGTGATCATCACCTCGGCCCATTGTGACGTGCGGATCTTGTCGGGACAGAGATGGGTGCGGATGTCGTCGTCAAGAATCTCAGCGGCCGTCCCGGGCAGCGTGCCGAGACCGGCGTCCTTCAATTCGGAGAGGAACTGTCTCACGGGAACGCCCAGCGTCTCTGCCCCCTGCCAAACCTCGAGGGGCGTGAAACCATGAATGTGCATGTCCGGCATATCTTCTTTGATCGCCTTGACGACGTCGACGTAGAAATTGCCGGTGAAATCGGGGTGAATCCCGCCTTGGAGAGTGACTTCGGTGGCGCCCAGATTCCAGGCCTCACGGGCCCCGGCCACGATTTCATCAAGTCCCATCAGGTAAGGCTCGCCACGAAGATTCAGTGATTTGGGACCTTTGGAGAATGCACAGAAGCCACACTTGAAATAGCAGAGGTTGGTGTAGTTGATGTTGCGATTCACCACGTAGGTCACGGTGTCACCGACAGCTTGCTTGCGCAGTTCGTCAGCGACGTATCCGACCGCGTCGATCTGATTGCCTCGAGCTTTGAACAACTCTTCGACTTCCTCGAGGCCAGGTGCACCACCTTCAAGCGAACGCTCCAGGATCTGCGTCAGATCACCTGCGCCGGCAATACCTATGGGAGCCGACCCATCGACCCAAAGGGCGTCGGGCCACTCAGCGGAAAGTCGATGAGTCGGTACCGGTGGCTCCATGGCTCTGCCCGGTGCCCACTCATAGCGAGGACGAACTGCTCCCGACCCATCCACCTGACTGAGCCAAGTGGTGAATATGTCCTTGGGTAGAAACTGGCGCGCATCCTCGATCTCCAGACCGACCGGGAACGTTGAGCGCTCGATCAGAAGATGATCGAACAGGCCCTCTCGCAGCTCACCAATCCGCTCGATACTCCAGTCGCGCAACAACAGATCGGTGGCGCCTTCATCGACGGCACGTATTGCTTGGGGAACATCGTCGACAAAAACCGACACTGCCGTGCCAAGCCCAGGAAGCATTGCTATGAGTGCTGCTTCGGCCACTCCGGACCGGGAGGCCCGCAGGTAAGGAGCACCAGTCCGGGCCACCGCATCGAGAATCCCTTCTCTTGCGCCTTCGGCCAACACCGTGATACGCCACGAGGAGACACCGGATGCCCCATGTTCGAGAGCGGCCGGGGGTGACAAGACCCACGCTGCCGGCTCGTCGCCGCCGACGCTGGTGCCAACCACAAGAATTCCGCCGCTCACCGCGGCACGTAAGTCGTCGGCAGACGGAGAGCCCATCTCAACTGCGGTGGTCCCTTCCCGACGCCGGCTCACCGCGGTTGGTTCCGCGAGCATTTCGGTTGGGCGGACTCGGAGGTAGGTGATTCTCATGTGACCCCTATTCTGGTTCGAATCGCTGCCAATCCGTCGTCATCGGACGCGGCACGGATGTCGTTGATCAGCAAGGAATCGATCCAATCCTCATTGATGTAATCGGGATACACCGGCAGTCTGGGTCTCAAGTCGAAGCCAGCGGTCACGGTGCGGCTGCGAAGCTCATCGAGGTGGGGCCACGGCGCTTCTGGGTTGACCCAGTCAATCGTCAACGGCGAGACACCACCCCAATCGTTGACCCCGGCGTCGAGATAAATCTCGTATGCGTCGGTGAGATTGGGCGGTACTTGGACACTTGCCTCGGCCCCCATGATCCATCGGGCCAGGGCAACTACTCGCGCGAACCATCGCGGGACCGGCTCGGGTGATCGGCGCATCGGGGTATCGGCCTTGGCTCGGAAGTTCTGGATAATGACCTCCTGGATGGCTCCGGTCTGGCTGGCCAAGTCTCGCAATGCGAATAGGGACTCGACGATTTCTTCGCGGCTCTCGCCGATACCAACAAGGATTCCGGTGGTGAACGGGACTTTCTGTCGCCCAGCGGCCTCAATTGTGGCCACTCTTTTGAGTGGGTCTTTGGTAAACGAGTTGTGATGAGGCATGCCCGGCGAGAGAAGGCGCGGGGAGATGTTTTCCAGCATCATCCCCATAGAGGGGTTGGTGGGTCGGAGCATTTGCATCGCCTCATCGTCAAGCAACCCCGGGTTGGCGTGGGGGAACAATCCGGTCTCCGCTCTGACCAAAGCCGACATCTCAGCGACATATTCGATCGTTGACTCCAGTCCTCGGCCCTCCAAGAATTCGACTGCTTGTGGCCAACGCAGTTCAGGTCGATCGCCCAAGGTGAACAAGGCTTCGGTGCAGTTCAATTGGTCTCCGGCCTTCGCCACTGCGAGGACATCATCTGGCTCGAGATAGACACCTCCCGCACCCGGCGGCTTGGCGAAGGTGCAATAGGTGCAGCGGTCGATGCACAGCGTGGTGAGGGGGATAAACACTTTGCGGCTGTAGGTGACGGTCCGACCCCGCCCCTCGTCTCGAAGAAACGCGGCATGGGCGAAGAGTGGGGCATCTTCAACGCTGCCGTCGAGATAGCGCAGCGCAAGTTCCGGCTCCGGAACGGCGTGTTTCATCTATGAGATTCCGGAAGAGCTCGCGCCGATTACACCACCATCAACCGGGATGATTGCTCCTGTCATCCAAGATGATGCATCTGAGGCGAGAAAAGTTATGAGCCGGGCAACGTCTTCCGGCTCACCTACCCGTCCCAGAGGGTGCATGCGTGCGGTGAGGGCTTCATCGACGAGCAGCGCCCCCGCGAGACGAGTCTTCACAACCCCGGGAGCAACTGCGTTTACCCTTGTTTTGGGTGCCAACTCCATTGCAAGCTGCTTTGTCATGTGAATCAGCCCGGCCTTCGAGATGTTGTAGGCGCCCATGAGAGGGCTGGGGCGCATTCCGGCGACAGAGGCCACATTGACTACCGAACCGCCGTTCTCATCCATCCAGACATGGTGAGCGGCGCGCACCCATAGCAATGGTGCTCGCATGTTGACCGCCCACGTCTTGTCGAGGGCGCCGAGATCAACCTCCATCAACATTCCTGCTGCTGGATTGGTGCCGGCGTTGTTGACGAGAATATCCACCGAGCCGAAACGTTCGACTGTGGCCACGACTGCCTGTTCCGCCGCCTGCTCGTCATCGGCTCTGGCTGTGAGAGCGAGGATGAGATCCTCCTGAACTCCCGCTGCAATGAGCTCGAGCTTCGCCTTTTCAATGTTCTCCGTCTTCCGCGAGGTGATTGCAACACCAGCGGCGCCGCTTTTTGCCAACTCGAGCGCGGTGGCCAGGCCGATCCCACGGCTGCCCCCGGTGACGAGGGCGACCTTTGCTTCTACCGAAACCTTCATGGTTCTCCTAGTTTGAACTGCCGAAGATAACCGGGGCTCAGTGTCCACCACGTTTGACCCCGCCGTATTTCATACGAGTGTCCGACATCGCCGCTGCGATTTCATCGTCGTCACGAATTCCGACATCGATGATCTCGCCCGCGAACAACGTGTGTGTTCCGAAGTCGATGGCCTGCCGGACCTCACAGTCCATCCAGGCAATCGCCTCATCGAAGATAGGTGCACCCGATGCCCCGAGCCGCGCCGGGCGACCGTTGAGAGTATTTCCATCACGAGTGGCGGGTTTGGAGAACTTGACGAAGGTCTTCGTGTCGTCTGATGACCAAAGATTCACCGCGAACGATCCACCCTCGGTGATGAGTCGATGCGTCACCGCCTTGTTGTCGACTGCCACTCCGATCAGGACCGGTTCCATGGAAAGTTGGGTGATCCAGCTTGCAGTCATCGCGTTCCACTCGTCGCCGGCGGCCGACCCGATCAGGGCCAAGGCGTTGGGTATCTTCCAAGTGACCTTGTTGATGAGTTCGGCGTCCATTCGATTCCTCCGAGCACAGTTGGCCCAGGAACCCTAATATTTGAGGAGTGCAGATCCTCATTGCCACAACTGGTGTGCTGCCCGCAACCCCAGTCGCTGATTTCTGTAGTCAACTTGTCGGAGACAACAGCAATGTCACTGTCATGACTGTGGTTCGTGTCCCCCATTCCTTTCTCCAGTCACTTGACGACGACATGCGTCGGTCCTTCTTGGACGATGCTCCGGACGATTCGGCTGCGGCCGAGGAAAAGGCAGCGACCTATCTCGAGGAGAGAGGCCAACGGGCTGTCGACCCGATCTGCGCGGCTCTTTCCGCAGCCGAGATCGAATGTGATATCCGATTCGTTGAGGGTGACGACGCGGCAGAGGCGATCATCAAGACGGCAGAAGGCATCGGCGCCGAGATGGTGATCATGGGCGCCACCCGACGTCTTTTCACTGAAGAGGCATGGCGGAGCGTCTCGGCCCGGGTGATGGTGAATTCACATCTCCCGGTGCTTTTGGTCCCGGGCCCGCGACTCGAGGACACCATGGAGATGCCAATCATCGAGGTCTAACCCACCCAACATTTCTTGTCACACCCCCGTCGTACCTTGTCGATATGGACATCACGAATTCGAATTGGTGCGAACACAAGCCGGTATGGGTCGGCAACATCGCCGTTTCCTCATGCGAGGACTGTGCCCGCATTGATTGGTTCTCGAATAGCGGACCGGTTGACACCGCGGAGGCGATGGCGGCGTTGTTCGGCTCCTACGACCTGGTGGGACCGCTCGACGCCCTCGGAGCCCCCGCTCCCCGGGTTCTCGCTTACGCCCCACCCAGCGGCCAGAAGCGCAAACATCTCGATGCGTTGCCCAAACACGTCTGGCTCAAGGCAGGCCCACAGCTCTGGATGTCTCATGACGGAGAGGTTCTGTTGTTAGCCACCACCCAACCCATTCTGTTCGAGAACCTGACGAGGGGTGCTTAAGCAACGACCCTTTCGAACTGGGTTTCGTAAAGCTCGGCATAGAGACCTGCTTTCTCCAGCAGACTCTCATGGGTGCCTCTCTCGACGATGCGACCCTCATCAATAACAAGAATCTGATCGGCTTTGCGCACTGTGGAGAGCCGGTGGGCGATCACCAGCGATGTTCGTCCCTGAAGCAGAGTTTCCAATGCCTCCTGTATCAGCGCCTCCGAGCGCGAATCCAAATGTGATGTTGCCTCGTCAAGGATCAGGACCCGTGGATCCTTGAGCAGCACTCTGGCAATGGCCAACCGCTGTTTCTCGCCACCCGACAATCGATATCCACGCTCCCCCACAATTGTCTCGTAACCGTCGGGAAGTTTGTCGATCATCTCGTGGATGTTGGCGGCTCGAGCGGCCTTGATCAGTTGGTCGAGGCTGGCATCTGGTCGGGCGTATCGAAGGTTGGCGGCAATGGTGTCGTGGAGAAGGTACGTCTCCTGAGTGACAACCCCAACCGTTGAGGCCAGCTCCTTCAGATCGACCGACCTCACGTCCTTTCCGTCGATTCTCACCGACCCCGAAGTGACGTCGTAGAGCCGGGGCACAAGGTATGAGATCGTGGTCTTGCCGGCACCGGAGGGACCGACAAGAGCCACCAGAGACCCCGGTTCAACGCTGAAGTTCAGATCCTCCAATGCCCATTGTCTCGTGGAGCCCTGGTGAACTGTCTCGTCTTCGGCGGTGGCGTGCCAGCTGAAGCGTTTCACCGCCTCGAGGCCTTCCTGCTCCTCCGATTGATATGTGAACGACACGTCGACCAACTCGACAAGTCCCTCGGCTGGTTGCAATGCCACTGGATTCTCGGGTGCCGGAATGTCGGTTTCGAGATCGAGAACCTCAAAGACCCGTTCGAACGAGACAAGAGAAGTGGCGAATTCCACCCGCGAGTTGGAAATCGCCGAGAGCGGACCATAAAGCTGGGTCAGAAGCGTCGCGAACATCACAATCGTCCCCAATGTGATCGCATCGTTGATAACCATCAGTCCTCCTACCCAAAAGACTGCGGCAGTGCCGACGGCCGACACCATCCCGAGCGCAGCAAAAAAACGGCGGCCAACCATCGCCCGACGAATTCCGTAGTCGCGAACGAGCGATGCTTGTTGAGCGAATTTCTCCTGGTCCTCATCCCAGCGTCCGAAGAGTCGCACCAGGAGCGCGCCGCTCACATTGAACGACTCCTGGAGGATCCCCGACATCTTGGCTTCATGCTCCATCTGCTGCGTTGTCACCTTCCGAAGGACCTTGGCGACTCGTCGAGCGGGAATGACAAACAACGGCAGTGCAGCTACGGCCAGAAGGGTCAGTCTCCATTCGGCCTGCACCATCACGAAAAGGATCACCGTCACCGAGATCACGTTGGAAACAATCGTCACAAAGGTTCCTGTTATCGCTTGCTGCGCTCCGACCACATCGGAGTTGAGGCGATTCATCAACTCGCCGGTCTTGGTTGCGGTGAAAAACCTCAGCGACATTCTTTGGAGGTGCAAGAAGAGCTCCTGGCGAAGGTCGAAGATGATGCCCTCTCCGACTCGGGAGGAAAACCAACGTTGCGCGACTCCGACCAGAGCGTTGATTAGCGGGACCAAGATCATCCCGATCCCGAGGAACGTCAGCTCTCGTACGTCCTTCTCAGGGATCGCGTGGTCAACAAGACGGCGGATCAGCAATGCGGGCACCACTGACAGGCTCGATATGACGATGATTGTGACCAACATGCCAACGAGCCCGGCCTTGTATGGCCGTCCATAGCTCCAGACGCGGTTGAGAAGCACGCGATCTATGTCGGGCCGGTCTTGCTCCTCGTCATACTTGAGATAGCTCCACCAGCCGCCTGAGTGGAAAATGGGGTTCTCCTGCGGGGAAGCCTGAGCCTAGGAGGTAGCGGTACCTAAATCCGCCAGCCGAACGGAGCCGGCAGTCATCCCTATCAGAGCTTCGAAGGACACAAAAGGCCTGCCGAATAGCTCATATCGATAGAGTCCTTCAAACCAGACCAAGGTTGTCCCCTGATTTGAGGTGAGACTCCATACCGTGAGATCGGACACGTTGAATATCTCACAGCTACTGGTGGTGGTTTCGGCAAACCGAGCACAGGAGGTTTCCTCCCCCGGCTCTGCGATCTCGGTCGCCGTCTCCTTATCGTTGGAGACCCTCAATATCGCGATCTGAGCCACCGACCTTGACCTGGTGTAAGGCTCGGCTGACCAGATTCCGAAGGCAGCGCTTGGATCATCGGAGAGTTCGCCCGAATTGTCGATCACCAACTGGGAGGTCACCCATTCCGCACCAAATGGAGCGCGGGCTGGGAAACGGACATCAGGCAACATCGTCGAGATCTCGGCGCGGCTGGCCTGGATAAACCGGTCACCCTCACGGCGAGCGAAAACCTCACTGACCAGCAGAACGGGATCGAAGAGGTTCTGGGTGACGATCTCATCGTTAGACCAGAGAAGCCTTTCCACGCCTATGGAGACCGGGACGGTGACAACCACACGTGCTGTTGTGGTCACCTCAGGCTCGTTGATCCACTCGGAGCTGCGTTGACCGACCGACTCGCGCGGTGACTCGCCACATGCTGTGGCGGCGATGGCGATGGCGAGGACACCAACAAACTGAAGGCTCAGCCGCGACAATACTTGCTCCTTACGCCCCTCATCCTGATCTCAACGAATGGAGAACCTCGGTTCGTTCCTGAGAGATTGATCCCCCCACCTTCATTCTCGCCTACTTATCCTTCAGACCGTGAATCACTTCACACTTATTGATCAGGCGTTCCCCCACCCAGCTGCAATGGACGTCGCGGTGAATCATTCGATCCTCGACGCCGTATCCCGTGGTGAGATGGGAGGCGTCCTTCGACTACATGTCCCCGGACGGGTGGTCGCCTTTGGTCGGTCGGATCGTGCCACACCCGGTTACCCCAAGGCGGTCAGGGCCACCGAGGCCCACGGTTTCGCGGCGATAGAACGTCTTGCCGGGGGTCGTGCCGCCGTCTTCCACGAGGGGACGCTGGCGTTCTCATGGGTGGTGCCCGACCCAGAACCCCGAAAGAGGACTATGGAGCGGTTCAAAACCATTTCGTCTGTCATGGTTGAAGCATTCAGCGCCCTCGGCGTCGACGCCAGAATTGGAGAGATTCCCGGCGAATACTGTCCCGGAGAGTTCTCAGTCAATCTCGCCGGGAAGTTCAAGATCATGGGTGTCGGCCAAAGAGTTGTCCGTGGCGCGGCACACGTTGGTGGTGTGGTCGTGGTCAACGATGCTCACCGGATCCGTGAGGTGTTGGTCCCTGTCTACCGAGCATTGGGGTTGGACTGGGACCCACGCACAACCGGCGCCATCTCTGATCATGCCCCAGGTATCGGCACCGCTGCCGTGGCGACAGCCATCGTCGAATCATTCGCGTCTCGTTTCGACATCTCCAAAGGCGTGCTCCCCAAGAATGTCGTCGCTCAGGCGGAGGAGTTCCTGTCGTCCCACCTGCCCGAGGTCGCCTAATGAGGTTCGTCTGATGAAGATCCTGGTTCTGAACGGCCCCAACCTGAATCTGCTTGGCACCCGGGAGCCTGACATATATGGCGCCGAGACTCTCGCAGACCTAGACGAAATGGTGACGAACTGGGGATTGGACATGGGCATTGAGGTCGACACGTTTCAGTCGAATCACGAGGGCGACCTCGTCGACCAGATCCAGAAGAGTGACGTCGACGGCATCGTCATCAACCCAGCGGCCTACACACACACGTCCCGAGCGATCCCCGAGGCCATCAGCAGTGTCGACCACCCGGTGGTCGAAGTGCACATATCCAACGTCAAAGAACGCGAAGCATGGAGGGCAGTGTCGTTGGTGTCGGAGGTATGCAGCGCCAGCATCTATGGCCGTGGCCTGATCGGCTACCAGCATGGTCTCCGACATCTTGTCAACCGCGCAGCTCACTCCTACGAAACCGTCCGATATGGACCCGAAACCGACCACGTCGGCGATGTGAGAGTCGGAGGAGACACACTGGCAATCCTTGTCCATGGAGGCTTCTGGCGTCACGAGTGGACCCGAGACACCATGGAATCCCTGGCGGTAGATCTGACCCAGAACGGTGTGTCGACCTGGAACATCGAATACCGCCGCTTGGGCGCAGGCGGCGGCTGGCCGGCCACCCCCGAAGATGTTCTTCTCGCTCTCGACCATATTGCACAACTTGGGGTGAGCCCTTCGCGCGTCGTGGTTGTCGGACATTCCGCCGGTGGGCATTTGGCGATGTGGGCTGCATGGCGTTCCTCGAATGAGATCGACCAGATTGTTGCCCTCGCCCCTATCGTCGACGTGGAACGACACGCTCGATCGCAGATGTACGGCGCCGAAGAAGCACAGCAACTCCTCGATGGCGGCGCACCACGCCGTATCAGTGCGGGCGACGTTCCCACCCTGCTTGTACATGGCGAATCGGACCGTCATGTTCCGATTGGTCACTCTGCAGATCTGGCCAGGGAAGACGGGCTGGAATTGCTCACCACCTCAACGGGCCATTTTGAATTACTCGATCCCAGCAATGACACCTGGGACAAGGTCCGGGAAGTCATCATCGGCTGACTTGGCTGCCTGGGGATTCGACTCGACATAGATATCCACAGCCCTGTAGGGTTCCGCTCCCCTCGGGGCGGGTGCTGGCCCGCTGTGGAGTCACCCCTACATGCGTTCAAGACGCTTCTCATTTGCCATCGGCTGGACGGCAGTAATCCTTCTGGCCATTGTCGGTTTTGCCGCCTTCGGCAGTCCGAACCCGACCATCCAAGAGGTGCGGGTTGAAGCCGCTGCTGCCTCTCTTGGTCACACAACAGGTGCCTACGCAGGAGTTGCCTTTGCGTTCATGCCGGCGGGTCAGGCCTCCGGGACCGTCACCGCTGTGGACAACTCTGAGGAATCTGCCTCACTGATACCTCCGCCGGATGATGAGCTAACCAACACTGACGGCACCGGAGAGGCAGAAGAGACATCTGCCGGCACCATCGCATCACCCACCTCGGGATGGCTGTCTGAGGTTGAGGTGCGTGCGCTGATCAGTCTCTACTTCGAGCCAGACGACGTGAACCAAGCGGTGAGAGTGGCCTGGTGCGAGTCTCGGTTCGACCCCGACTCTGTAGACCGCCGCACCGGTGGCTCGGGCCTGTTTCATCACATTCCCCGCTATTGGGAGGAACGTGCGTCCAGTGCAGGATTCAGCGGTGTGGAACCCACCGACGCTGAGGCGTCAACGGCTGCGGCAGCGTGGGCCGTGTACAACGGTGGGGGTTGGGAGATATTCGCCTGTAAGGGTTAACCCTTTCTCAGCGTGTGCAGGGGAGGCCCTCACAGGGCCTCCCCTGCACACGCTGAGGGGGATTACGCGATCAGCGAAAGTCTCGCGACTTGACGGTGTTGACCCCAAGAGGTTCGAAATCGCGGGCCACGATGTTGGTGACCCCGTCGTAAAACTCGAGGCGACCGTGGATCACCAGAGCCGGGCTCTTTCTCACCACATGACGGTGTTTCGCCCACACATCGGGCAACACCACGATGTTCAAGAGCCCTGTCTCGTCCTCCAGATTGAGGAAGTAGACACCATTGGCCGTCCCTGGACGCTGACGATGGGTGATGACTCCGGCAACACTGATCCGGGCCTTGTTCCGCTGCATCTCCAACGCATCTGCCGCGGTGAGACAGCCTTCAAGTCGATCCCTCACAAAACTCATCGGATGAGCCGGCGACACCGAAGTCGCCCATAGATCGGCACGATGCTCCTCCTCCGGCGACATCCCAGGCAACTCCGGCGCCGTCACCCCAGGGGACAACGCCAACCGTTCGGGATCGATCTCTGCCAAAGCGCCAGCCGCCCACATCCCCTCGCGACGCCCCAACCCGATCGACTGCAATGCCCCCGCCGCCGCCAGGCCCTCCAACGAGTCAACCTCGAGCCCGGTGCGAAACGCCAGATCCTCCGGAGAGTTGAACTCGCCGCCGAGAACCCGTGCGGCCTCGATGCGGGTGATCTCGGACTCACCCATGTTGCGCACATAACGGAGCCCCATCCGCACCCCAACCGCTGGTCTGACCACATCGTCGACATGACCTCTCCCCCGCCGCCACTCCTGGCCGAGATAGGAAACGATGTCATCGGGATCGGCCTCGATCGGCTCGATCGTGCAGTCGTGCCAAGAGACATTGACATCAGGTGACAACACCACCACCCCGTGGCGTTGGGCGTCCTGGGACAACGAGTTGGGGCTGTAGAAACCCATCGGCTGGGCGTTCAACAACCCCGCCAGATATTCAGCCGGATAATGAAAACGCAGCCAGGTCGACATGTACACGATGTAGGCGAAGCTCACCGAGTGACTCTCCGGGAACCCAAAACTGGCAAACCCCTGGAGCTTTTCCCAGATCTCGTCCGCCGCAGCGGCAGCGATGCCATTGGCCGCCATCCCCTCGTACACCTCATCCTTGAGACGTCCCATCGCCTCGTCCGACCGCTTGTGGGTCATCGCCTGACGGAGCCGATCCGCCTGTGATCCATCGAATCCGGCACATATTCGCGCCAGTTCCATGAGTTGTTCTTGAAAGATGGGAACACCAAGGGTCTTCTTCAAGATCACCTCGGTCGATGGATGCGGGTACCTCACGGGCTCTTCACCGTTGCGTCGTCGTAGATATGGATGTACCGATTGTCCTTGTATCGGACCTGGTCTTATCAGGGCCACTTCCACTGCAAGGTCGTAGAAGGTTTTTGGCTTCATCTTGGGCAACGTCGCCATCTGCGCCCTCGACTCGATCTGGAAGAGACCCACCGTGTCGGCGCGGGTGATTGACTCGTAAAGGGCCGGCTCTTGTGGGAGCCGGGCCAGATCTATCTCCACCCCATGGGTGTCTTCAATCATGTCCGTTGCAAGGTGAAGCGCGTTGAGCATGCCAAGACCCAACAGATCGAACTTGACGATCCCCACTGCCGCTGAGTCGTCTTTGTCCCACTGGATCACAGTGCGACCCTCCATCCGCCCCCACTCCAAGGGCACCACCTGCCACAAAGGCCGATCGGCAATCACCATCCCCCCAGAATGAATGCCGAGATGTCGTGGATAGCCGTCGAGACGCCAACAGATGTCATAGATCATCTCTGCTGTCATTCCCTTGGGCAGCGGAGTGTCCATGGCGCGCAGTTGGGCAGGGTCACGGGTGTCGACATATTTTGACAACCCATCCACCTGGGCCTGTGTGAATCCAAATGTCTTGGCTACATCCCGCAGGACCGAGCGGGCCCGATAGGTGATGACGTTGGCCACCATTGCCGCCCTCTCTCGCCCGTAGCGGCGATAGCAATACTGAATCACCTCCTCACGGCGATCCGCTTCGAAGTCGACATCGATATCGGGTGGCTTGCCTCTCTCTTCGGAGAGAAAACGCTCAAAAGGAAGATGAAGGCGAATCGGGTCAACCCGGGTCAGCCCGATGCAGCGACACACCGCAGAGTCGGCCCCAGACCCCCTGATTTGGCAATAAATATCCTGGTCACGAGCAAAGTCGACAAGATCCTTCACTACCAGGAAATAGCCCGCAAAACCGAGTTGCTGGATAATCGCCAACTCGTGCTCGAGACGTTTGCGGGCGGTTGGGTCGATCCCGTCTTCAGACCCTGGATAGACGTCGCGAGCACCCTCCCAGGTGAGATGACGAAGGAATTCCATTTCGTCCTGAAAGTGACCCGGCATGGGGAAGTCGGGAAGTTGTGGGGCTACCAGCCCCAGGTCGAATGCCAGTCGCTTGCCAATGTCAGCGGCCCGACTCACCACCCCCGGGTAACGGGCAAAACGGTGAACCATCTCGTCGGGGTGTTTCAGATATCGTTCGTCGGTAGCGGGACGAAACCCGTCGGCTTCGCCCAAGGTGCGTCTACCGCCGATGGCAGCAAGCACCTCTGCAAGGTAGGCATCCCGGCGGTCGTAGTAGTGGACCTGGTTGGTGGCCACTGTCGACACACCGAGCTTCTGTGCTACCTCCCACATCAGATCATTGCGGGAATCGTCTTCTGGCATACCGTGGTGCCACATCTCGATGTGGAGCCGCGAGCCAAACAGTTCCCGGTGACGAGAGGTCTCACGCATCGTGGCTCCGAGGTCACCCGATGCGGCAGCCCTGGGGATGGCCCCTGAGTGACACCCGGTCAGGGCATGAATGTCAAAATTGGTGGCGGCAATTGCCAGGTCATCCCACGAGTAGATGGGGTGGTCCTTCTCTCCACGCATCTGCGCCTTGGTGACCATGTGGGACAAGGTCCGATACCCATCGGGTGATCCAGCCAGAAGGACGAGATGACTGGCTTCGGGAAGATCAGTGGGTTTGGTCCCATGAGAGCGGACCGACCGGCCCCGCCGCAACCGACCTTGCCCGCCTTTGGCCCTGGCATAACGCAGCTTGTCCCAGTCCTCGGCTTTGGCCACCGGATCGATAGCACCAGCCGGATTGACCTCGAGACCGATCTCCACCCCGTAGATAACCGGCAGACCGGTGGCCTTGGCGGCCTGCCACAGCCGGGAAGTCCCGTAGAACCCGTTGTGATCAGTTACTGCAAGAGCCTCGTATCCCAGTTCGATGGCACGTTCCACCAGGTCCTCGGGATGTGATGCCCCGTCGAGAAAGGAAAAGTTGGTGTGACAATGGAGTTCGGCGTAGCGGGACACCAACCCACTCTATCGAACATATGTTCGATGCCAAAGGCCGAACAGGTATTCGAATTGAACACCAACGCCCACTGCTCGGCTACCTTGCGGAATCAGGAGGTCCCATGTCATCGATAACAAAAACCATCAGGCTGTCCGGCAAGGCAGGTGGCAACATCGAGGACGCAGTCCGAACGGTCCTTGCCCGTGCCGCCACCACAATCGCCGACATCCAGCATTTTGAGATCGTGAAAGTCGGCGGCGAAGTCGACTCCTCGGGGGCACCAACGCTGTTCACGGTCACTCTTGACATCACCTTCGGCATCAAGGATCCCGTCGAGCACGGATGACCATCCCACCACCCCAGTCTTTGGGGAACGGGATCCATCTCATCCCCGCTCCCCTGCCTTTCAGGTCGCCTGCTTGGGTCAATATCTACGCCATCGAATCAAACGGCGGACTACTCCTTATCGATTGTGGCACCGACTGGGAACCGGGGCGGCAAGCCATCAAAGATGGTTTCGCAGAGTTGGGTCTCGACGAGTCGGCGGTCCACACCCTCGTTGTTTCTCACCTCCACCTCGATCACGTCGGGATGTCGGGCCGATTGGTCAGCGAATGGGGTTGCCGCTTCGTCATGCACGAGCGCGCCTCGAAGCTGGTCAACGTCTACAACGACACCCCGGGTTACATCGAGCGATTGCAGAGCCTCGCCGCGACCCATGGTGTCCCCGATGCGGTCCGGGAAGAAACCACCACCGTGATCCGACCCGATTACATGCCTCTCATCGGAGCACCGGATCACACCGTCGAAGACGGCGACACCATCGATCTTGGTGGCGGCCGTCACCTCGAGATCGTGCATACCCCCGGTCACGAGCCTGCTCACATCTGCGTTCGCGACAACCGCACCGGGATTCTCTTCTCCGGCGACCACGTCCTGCCCCGGATCTCGCCGGTGATCATGTACGACACCTTCCTCGACGATCCTCTCGGCGACTACATGGACTCGCTCCAGAAGCTGGTCGAACTCAAGATCGGTGTCACCTATCCCGCACATGGCACGCTCATCGACCATGGTGACGAACGCGCCCGACAGATCCTCCTTCACCACGATCGACGGCTTCTCGATATGGCCGATCTGGTACGGGAGGGCGACATCACCGCGTGGGGTGTGATGGTGAAGTCGTTTCGCCCCAATCTCGACGCCCTCGACTCAAGACTTGCGTTTCTGGAGACGATATCTCACCTAGAACATCTCCGGCTCAACGGTCGTATTCGAGATCTGGAGCGCAATGGCAAGACGATCTATCGCAGATAGGCCCTACGGAGGGTTGGCATGCGACCAGACTTAGACGAAGATGTTCCCTTCGACGGTGTTCCGTCGACTTCTTCAGGAGTGAATAGATGATCTTTGGATACTTGGATGCCGGTTCGGGAAGCCTGATACTCCAGGCCATTCTTGGCGGACTGGCTGGGATTGCCGTCGCCTTCAAGGCGTGGAAGGCACGCATGATGGGCAAGAGGGCGATCGCACAGGCAGAGAAAGAGGCCGTCAGCGACGAGACCTCTGTCAACTCCGAGTCCTGACATTCATGATCTCGGCTGACCCGGGATCGTTCCGGGATCCTGCGTCCCACGTCGTCTTCGACGGCGAACGCGTCCTCCGGCTCCTCGACGATCGGGGTCTCGAGGCCTGGCAACAACTGGAGTCGAGCACCTTCTTCAGCAACGCCGTGGAGTCCGGCCGTTTGATCTCAACCACCCAAATCGACGACGTCCCTGACGGCGCGGTTGGTGCCCTGCAACACCCCCGGATCCCTTTTGTCTCATATCCGTACGAGTGGACCTTCTCGATGTTGAAAGACGCTGCCCTCCTTCAACTGGATCTGCTCGCCGAAGCCCTCGCCGCGGGAATCACCATCAAAGATGCCACCCCCTTCAATATTCAGTTTGTCGAAGGGAACCCGGTATTCATCGATATCGGCTCCTTCGAGAAGTACCGCGATGGCGAGCCGTGGATCGGGTATCGCCAGTTCACCAGGCAATTTCTGTTCCCTCTCATGCTGAGGGCGTGGGCCGACCTTCCGTTTCAACCCTGGCTGCGCGGCGACATGGAAGGACCTACCGCCGGCGACATGAAACAGATCCTTTCCGGCGGCAAACGGCTGAAGCCAAGTGCCCTCATGCATGTCTCGCTTCAGGCAAGAATAGAGGAACGCATGTCCGGCGCCTCGGTCCGCAGCGATCTGAAGGATGCTGGATTCTCCGCAGACCTGATTCTGGCCAACGTCCGCAAACTGCGATCTCTCATCGAGTCCATGACGTGGGACCACGGTGTCGAAGGCTGGTCGGAGTATCAGTCCTGTGACCACGTCGGCAGGGACCGTGAGACCAAAGCCGAGTTTCTTCGGGGCGCTCTGGCCCGCAGCAATCCGAAACGTGTCATCGATCTCGGAGCCAATGACGGCTACTTCTCTGTCATTGCCGCTGAAGGGGGCTCTCTCGCTATCGCCGTTGACGGCTACGAGCCTGTCCTCGAGGAGTTGTATCGAACTGGGCACGGGGAAAACATCGCCATCGTCGTCAGCGAGCTGACCAACCCGTCACCCGCCCAAGGTTGGGCCGGACAGGAGCGCCCTGCGTTGATGGACAGGGCCAAACCCGATCATGTGATCGCCTACGGGGTGATCCATCATCTCATCTACACGGCGAGCATTCCCCCGGTCACCGTGCTCGATTGGTTGCGAAGCTTCGACGCCCCGACGACCCTCGAGTTCGTGTCGCCTGACGATGAGATGGTCGCCAAACTGACAGCAAACAAGCTTGAGCTAGAACTACACCCTGGACGCAGCGAAGCCGACTTCAGAGTCCTACTCGACCGAAACTTCTCGATTCGCCAAGAGCACGCCCTCGAGGGCGGGACTCGGGTGATCTTCGATCTGGTACCGAACTAGCGATCAACGAGAAAGGCTGAGGTGGTCCAAGACAGCGACACCCTCGAACTCAGCAATCACCGTCAGTTGGTTGACGTCCGCCGGAACCAGGCCATTGGCGATTTCGAATCTAAACCCCGATTCGAGGAGGTCTTCGGAATCGAACCAGCGCACCACGTTCTTGTTTTCGGCGTTTGGCGCAGTGAATGCGATGAGTTCCTCACCTGCAAACACATAAACCACGTCGGGAGTCAGTTTTCGGGTCACGTCCGCGGCCCAGCCGACGAGTTCCCATCCGACACTGGACGTTGCCACCTTGTCGATCTGAATTCGTCGACTTCCCTCGGCCCCCACATCGAGTTCACGACCATCCGCGGTGAAGAACTCGAGAGTCAAAACGTCAGATTGGCCGGAGAGCCACTTCCCATTCGGGCCCGGAATCAGGATGTCGATTCGATTGTGGCCATCGAGGATCATCTCTTCGGCTAGAAGCGCCCTGAGTGCTCCCCCACCCGAATTGTCACGCGACACGAACCCAAACCCCGCAACCTCACCGTTGACGACGACCAACAAATCATCCTCCTGAGTTCCAGGTGGAAGCTGGATGCGACCAGTGAGCAGTGTCTGCACAAGGCCTGATTCCAAATCGGCCTCGGCCAATTCCGCACCACGGTCAAGCGACCAAACCAAATCGTCGGCCTCAACTACTGAGAGTGCGTCGAGAGGCTGGCCGAGAAGACTTGCGTATGACCCAACGGCAATGACTCCCAGCCAACTCGACTGGTCGGGAATCCATTGACGATTGCGCGCAACCTGTTCGTAGAGGATCGAAAGGTCGGTACTCACACCGTCGCCGTTGCAACACCATGCGATCGGCTCATGGGGGCGATCGCTTCCCGCGATCCCGAGCAGGGACCTTCCGTCGAACGGCCAGTCGGTTTCGATTTGGAGGACCTCGACCACCGTGGGAACGATGTCGATACCGAACACGGGTTCGTCCACGGTCTCGCCCACTGCCTGACCAGGGTATTTGATCATCAGGGGAACCCTGTACAGGTCGTCCCGGTTGTCGTCTTTTGGCCAGCGTCGATGCTGACCGGGCACAAAAGACGCGCCGTGGTCGGCGACCACGATCACCATTGTCTCGTCCCATTGACCCGTTGCATCCAGCTGATCAAAGAGCCGACCGAGCATCGCATCTAGGAAGCCCAACTGATAGAGATGACGCTGATAGCCAAGCCGGGCTGGTTTCGGATCGTTACCCCAGTGTCCATCTCCCTGGACACCTTCAACCTCGGTGTAGTCCTCGGGCCGGTCGTAATGAGTGCCTGACGGGTTGGTCACCCAGGGCACATGAGGCGATTCAAGGTGGGCGTAGCTCAGGGTGGGTCCCATGTTGGAGTCGATGCCATTGCTGAGACGTTGAATCCAATTGACCCATTCCGCACGATCTTCAGACGGCGGAACCGGTAGACCATCTATGGCCACAGAGATTCCGGTTGGCGTTTTCGCCTGACCGAGGAAGCCCTTCCATGCGTTATCGATACTGGGCAACTCTTCACGAGCCGACCTCGGGAGAGTCAAATGGCCGTAAACAACACCGAGGTCTCTGAGCAGCGAGGTGAAGCGCGCCGGCGCACGTCCGGCGTAGTCGGGACAGATTTCCTCTGGGCACATGTCGGCCACCCACTCGATGACGTGCATGTCGTAGGTGTCACCCAACAGTGTGAACAGGTTGTCTGGATGATCCACCGATGACGGACTCATCCCCTTCTCCCCAAGTTTGCCGGTGAGAATCGCCGGAATACTCTGGGTGGTGGCTATCGAATCGGAGAAGGCGTTTCGATACCAGGTGCCTTCGGCGGCCAGGCGGTGGAAGTTGGGGAAAAGCGTCTCGTTGATTTCACCTGACTCGTCCATCAGCGATGCCAATGGGAGTTCGTCTAGCTGGAGGAGAACAATCGACGACGGGTTCCCCACAACGGAGTCCGCTGCTTCTACATCCGGCGACTCCCAAATCAGGCGCGACGTGTCCGAAGTCGCCACAAATATCACCAGAACCAACGGCAATGCGATCGAGGCCCATACGAAAATGGCTTCGAGCCTGTGAACCAAATACCAAACAGCCGCTGCCAAACCGAGTGCGAGGACAAGTGCCCAAACGTCATTTTCCGGGATCATCTGACGACTGACCACAAAGCCGGTGGCCACCGACAGAACGCCAACAATGGCCGCATAAGCGATTTCAGGAGATCGACCACCGATCCATTCCGCTGCCAGCAGCAACAGAAAAGAAAGAGCCGGCACTGCGAACGCGGCAATGAGCCCGAACAGGACCATTTCGGCGGCATTGGTTCGGTTGGCGACGAAGACTTCGGGATTGCGGCCATAGAGATCGAGAAGCGGCGCCGTCACCGCCACCGCACTCAAACCACAGATCACGAGGAGCCGACGCCACAACTGGCGATTCAGAATCTCACCCATGAGCAGCCCAAGGTTATTGCGACCTCCGAGAAACCTGACATGTTGGGATAGGAGAGAAATCTGTGGAATTTTCGAAAAGAACCTCTGAGCTCGTCTGAGGGCGACGAACTATCTAGGGGTGGCCCCCTTTCCCGCCACCCCGGATCTTGCAGCTCGAGACCTAGCGGGAATCACACCAGGATTTGACGATGGCCGCTAGGTCATCGCGTCCCGATTCGACATCCGCAAGATCAGAGAACTTCATATAGCGGGCGGTATCCCCACCACCCTCCAACCGTGGATGATCGCCCGGTATCGAGGCACCGGTGTGAAACATCAGACTCACATGTGACTTGGTCCTCGGGTTGAAGCTGGCCATGTTCCCTTCGTACATGAAGGTGGGTGACTTCCATTTGATCGTTTCGGTCATCCGATCATCCGACAGGACTATCTCCCGGACCAGTTGCATCGCGTCTTTGGCCCGATGTTCGTAGTCGGCGAACCATGAATCAACCTCTGGAGTAGTGACCATGTCGGGACGATACGCCGCTTCTGTAACGTTCTGCTCATGAAGATGACGGCGACTAGGGACATTGCTCGCCCAGCCGGCCAGGTATTCGATTTCTTCGCCGATGCCTCCAACAACCCAAAATGGCAGAACGGGATGCAGTCTTGTGAATGGACCTCCCAGCCGCCGATCACCGTTGGGTCGACCTACCAGCAAACGGCACGTTTCATGGGCAGGGACATCCTGTCGACCTTCGAAGTGACTGCCCATGAGCCGGGGCGACTTATCGCCATCGAAACCATCAAGTCCACATTCCCGATCCAAGTAGTCAGGACGGTTGAGCCAACCGGCAACGAATCGTGTCGTGTCTCGGCCGACATCACCGGTGGACCGGAGAGGGGCGTGGCCAAGCTCGTCGAACCACTGATTGGCCGCTGGGCGCAGAAATCGGTCGATCGCGATTACGACCGACTGGTTCAGTTGCTGGAGTCCGCCAGCTCCGACTCCACCGAGAACTCACCCTCCGAATAGACGATATCTGTGGCTCGGGCCGCTGCAAGGAGATCGTCGGCACCCCGTCGGATCAGCTCAACCTCATCGGCGGAACCTGTCACCTTGAGACGGCCTACCTCTGCCCGCATCGAAACCTTGGCATCAGACTTGGCACGTCTTACCGAGCCGAGCACCTTGCTTGCTGCTTCAAGGGCCCCCGGATCGCTGGCGATATTGGCGAATTCATCAGCGACCGGCCATACAGCCCTGTGCACCGACCCCTCACGCCACCAGCTCCAAACCTCCTCAGTCACGAAGGGGAGAAACGGAGCAAACAATCGGAGATAGACGGAAAGCGCCAATTGCAACGCAGCGTGAGCAGAAGTAGCTGCCGGCCCTTCGCCATATGCCCGTGTTTTGACCAACTCGACATAGTCATCTGTCCAGGCCCAGAAAGACCTTTCAGCCGCTTCCAGGGCCCTCGCGTAGTCGTAGTCCTCAAAGGCACCGGTAGCTTGGCTCACCGTCTCGGCAAGTCCGGCCAACATCGATCGGTCGAGAGGCTGTGTGATCGCAGAAGGGTCGATATCTGCGTCGGTGAATCCAATGGCAAATCTGGCGCCGTTGAGAATCTTGATCGCGAGCCGACGGCCGATCTTCATGACTCCGGTGTCGACGGCGGTGTCCACGCCGGGCCGACCATTGCACGCCCAATAACGAACTGCCTCCGAGCCAAACTCCTCTATCAGGGGCATCGGCGTCACGACGTTGCCCCATGACTTCGACATCTTCTTCCGGTCGGGGTCGAGAATCCATCCGTTGATGGTGGCGGTACCCCAAGGAAGGACCCCGTGCTCGAGATGGGCTCGGACCGTGGTTGCAAATAGCCAGGTTCTGATGATGTCCGGTCCTTGCGGTCGGATATCCATGGGGAATACTCGGTTCCACAGGTCGGTGTCGTCATCCCAATGCCCGACAATCTGAGGGGTCAACGATGAGGTAGCCCAGGTGTCCATGATGTCAGGATCGCCGATGAACCCACCCGGCTGGTCTCTTTGCGACTCCTGATAGCCGGCCGGAACATGTGAGGAAGGATCGATCGGGAGCAGCTCATCGTCGGGCACGACCGGATGGTCGTAATCAACATCACCGGAGTCGTTTATCGGATACCAGAGCGGGACACCCACGCCAAAGAATCGCTGTCGTGAAATGAGCCAATCACCGTTGAGTCCCTCGACCCAATGCCGGTAGCGAACGCTCATGAAGCCCGGCACCCAATGCAACTCCTCGCCTTTCTCCAGCAGTTCCGTCCGTAAGCCGCTGTCACGCGCACCATTGCGTATATACCACTGACGGCTGCTGACTATCTCGAGTGGCCGGTCACCTTTCTCGTAGAACTTGACCGGGTGCATGATTTGTTCTGGCTCACCATCGAGATCCCCCGACTCGGCCAACAACTCGGCCATCTTGCGTCGCGCCTGATTCGGAAACAAGCCAGCTAATTCTGAATACACCGCAGCCGCATCGTCCGACAACCACTCTGGGGACTCGGTCTGGAATCGTCCGTCGCGTTGAATGACTGCACGTGTTGGCAGCGCCAACTCACGCCACCATGTGACGTCGGTGGTATCACCAAAGGTGCAGATCATGGCGACACCGGTGCCCTTCTCGGGATCGGCCAGCTCATGGGCAACGACGGGGACTTCCACATCGAACAATGGTGATGTGACCGTCGATCCGAACAGTGACTGATACCGCTCGTCCTCAGGATTGGCGACCAATGCAACACAGGAGCAGATCAGTTCCGGCCGTGAAGTCTCGATGTATATCGGCTCGCCGTCGGTCTTGTGAAAGGCGACCTTGTGATAGGCGCCTCCCTTCTCTCGGTCCTCGAGTTCGGCCTGGGCCACCGCCGTCTGGAAATCGACGTCCCAAAGGACAGGCGCCTCTTGGGAGTAGGCCTCACCGCGGGCCAGGTTGCGCAGGAACATCTTCTGGGAGGTGCGCTGACTGTGCTCATCGATGGTGGCGTAAGAGTGATTCCAGTCAACAGATAACCCCAGCGTTCTCCAGAGTTCCTCAAAGACTTTCTCGTCCTCCTGAGTGAGCAGATGGCACAGCTCGATGAAGTTGCGCCGACTGATTGAGATCACCGGGTCGTGGGCCGCCTCCGGTGCCGAGAACTCGGAGTCGTA
>CAXMPK010000164.1:0-5482 GCA_964195405.1 uncultured Acidimicrobiia bacterium | reverse complement strand
ACTCGCTCCATTTGGATTCTTCGGCTTGACCGACTCCACCTTCGAATTGACTTCCATTATCGCCCTGCTGATCCTCGGTGTGATCGGAACTGGGCTGGTATGGGCCGTCTTCTTGGGTGTGATAGGCCGGGTCGGAGCTGTCCGAGCGTCTATCGCCGGATACATCATCCCGATCGTCGCCCTGATCCTCGGAGTCCTCATACTCAGCGAGCGCGTCGAGCTCGTCCAGGTGGTCGGGGTTGTGGTGGCGCTGGCCGGGGGTTACATCCTGAGCAAAGGAAAGGCCTCCACTGCTCCGGTCGCCGAAGAGGAGGAAGGGCAGCCAGGCACCCGCCCCGAGATCCTCGTCAGCCTCGATGGCTCCTGCGGGACGATGGAGCGCGTTGGCGGCACCTGGCAAAACACGACCCGCTGAGAGCCGTACATAATGCCTGCCGGTTATGGGTGGTGTATAACGGCATATGGGTGGCTGATTCGCTCGCCGAACAGGACGTGGGTGAGGGGGATCTGATGCCTGGTTTGTAGAGTCGCTTTCGTGGATGTGGACCAGCGTCGCTTCGATAAACCCGAGAGGCCTGGTCGACTCGCTGGCCTTATTGACCGTGTCGGTAACGCGGTTGCCGTCGAATCTGATAATGAGGATGAACGTCTTCGTAAAGCGGTGATGACGTTTTCGGTGTATCTGATTTGTTTTGGCGGATTCTTTTGGGCTGTCATCTACGGGGCGGCTGGCCTGTGGCGGTCGGCGGTGATCCCTTTTGCTTATACGGCATTGTCGTTGTTGAACATTGCGCTTCTCTATAGGACCAAAAGGGATCGGTTCTTTCTCATCTCGCAGCTTCTGTTGATTCTGATGCTCCCCTTCTTACTGCAATGGAGTGCTGGCGGGTTTGTCGCATCAGGGGGTGTGATGCTTTGGGCGATTCTTGCGCCAGTAGGCGCTCTCATGTTCCACGGTGTGAATGAGGCAACCAGGTGGTTTGTTGCATATCTATCTCTCGTGGTCATATCCGCTCTAATCGATGAGCAACTTAGATCGTTGGCTTCGACTGTTCCGGCTTCGGTGATAGCCGTCTTTTTTGCGTCGAACATGATCATGGTTTCCACCATCCTCTTCTTGGTTTTGCGTCACTTCGTCGGAGCGACAGAACAGGCGAAACAAAGGTCAGACGCGCTTCTAACCCACATGCTTCCCGAAGCGGTTGCGCAGAGGCTCAAAGCCGGAGAGGCTCCGATCGCGGATCGGGTCGATGTCGTGTCGGTCGTTATCGGTGACATCGTCGACTTCACAGTCTTATCGGAGGAACTCGACCCAGCCGACCTCGTCGACCTTCTCAACGGTATCTATACAGAATTCGACTCGATTGCTGACAGCCTCGACTTGGAGAAGATCAAGACCGTCGGAGACGCCTACATCGTCGTAGCGGGGTTACCGACAGCCAGAGCCGACCATGCAAGCGCAGCAGCAGAGATGGCGACCCGGATGCTCAGCGAACTAGCCCGGTTCCATCCACGCGGGGTTGAGCGACCCCTGGAAATGAGGGTGGGCATTCACTGCGGCCCAGTCGTGGCAGGAGTGATCGGAAGCCAGAAGCTGAACTACGAGGTATGGGGCGACACCGTAAACATTGCGAGCCGAATGGAGAGCAGCGGGCTGGCCGGTGAGATCCAGGTATCTGAAGCCGTGTACAAAACACTAAGCGGCGAATACAACTTGACACACCGAGGGCAAATCGAAATCAAAGGCAAAGGCCTCATGAACACCTATCTCCTCGGTGACAAGGCCACGTCTACCAACCGAATATCAACCCCAACCCCACACAACTGACCCGCACAGAACGGCATTTATGTGCTCATGATCGGTTCGCTTCTGGCAGACTCGGATCGTGGTGGACCCGACGAACAGGACAAGTGAGTGGCCAGCAAACTAGAGATTGCACGGGCGTATGTGGATCTGATAAGCATCGACGGCGATTCGGAAAAGGCAATCACTGACTACATGTCGGACGACTTCGAGAACCTGGACAAGGATGGGAATGTTGCGTTGACGAAAGATCAGCTTCTAGGAATGACCCGGATGCTTGGTCGGTCATTCACGGGTTACGGCTTTGTGTCCTCAGATCTTCGCGGTGAAGACGACTTTGTGATCATGACCGGTCACTTCGAAGGGACCCATTCCAGCGACCTTGACTTGTCGGCGATGGGTTTGGGTGTCATCCCGGCGAGCGGCAAGAAGGTCGTCTGGCCAGAAGCCAGCGCCAAGCTCACGATTGATGGCAGCAAGATCGTCAGGATGGAGCCGCACGCGGGTGCCGCCGGTTTGAAGGCATGGCTCGCCGCGTTGGGAGTAAAGAAGCCATCTGGATAATACGCCTATGAGCAGGAGACCAGTGCCAGACCCCCGCACATAACCGCACTTATGTCCGCCTGAGTCGGAAGTCAGGGACCGTACATAATGCCGGTTATGGGCGGCTCTTGAACCGACTGGTCCCGCAATATACAGAAGCCAGAAGCGTCTCCCGAAGGAGGCGCTCCTGGCTTCTTGATCGATGGTTTGGTTCGTTTTTCGTTCTTAGGGGGCGAATACTGCAGCGTGCGTTACCGGGCAGAAAGGCTGGCCCGTATTCGCAAACGTTGGCACTGACAGGTCGGCACAAACACCGGTCTGGCCTGTCCAGAAGTCCGACTTCCAGAGGGCCAACTCTTCTGCATCGGCTGCCTGATCGGCCTGTCCGTGGTAGGCAACTTCGACTCGTATCGTGTCGTCAAGCATTCCGGCATCAAAGTCCGCTAAAGCCGAACCTATAGGGAATGCATTCAGTGGGGCCAAGTGGTCAAAGAACCCTTCGATACTCGGGTCTCCAACGTTTGCCGTCATCCTTGCCGTGGCTTTGCCGTTCTGGCCGACGATCTTGCTTCCTCCCAGAGCGACGAACGAATCAACAGGATGCGTTGCCGATGGTATGACCCACCAGAACGTGTAGACCCCGCCGGGCGTTAGACCTGACACGTCTGCGGTGGCTTTAATACCGTCCGCACGCCGAATCAGTTGCGCCTTGCCCACTGTTACGGCAGTCGGATTCCCGTTCCCGTCGAAGTCCTGGACTACGTCTTGCTTCTCGGCACCCCGCTCAGATCCTGCGACGGCGACTGATGCGGTCAGCATGGCCAACGCCAGAACCGCCGCAATAATCGTTACTATTTTTCTCAATGTTCCCTCCTCGATCCTGCTGATTCGACTCAGCTGTGTTCGCTTACCGGGTAGATCTCGTCTGCTACCAGACCATGGGCCTCCCGATGGACGGTGTTGGCGGCGTCGGCGTTGTCGGCTTCGACAAGACAGAAGATCTTTCCCGCTTCCTCGTCTACCCAGTATTTGAGATAGCTCACCGCGTACTTGTCCTGGGTTTGCAGATCCGCTTTGTGCGCCCCAGCGACATCCTCGGCGGAAACCCCGCCCTCGATGTTGTGGACATCCATGAACAGTGACATCTGCACTTCCTCCTTTTGCTCTGGCGGAGGCGTCTGGCCTCCCGGTTGTGTAAGGATGAGAAGACCATTTGTGCGTTTGATGGAGCGTTTGATGGGTCAGCTTTTTTGGGGAGGTGGGGATTGAGCATGGAGATCAACCTGGTTGGAGAGCCAGGCGTCAACCGATTCGGATCGGAGCCGTACCGGCCGCGAAGCCGGAAGACGTGGGCACTTCTGTGCTATTTGGTCCTTTCGGAGAGGCCTCCATCGCGCAGCCGTCTCAGTTCGCTGCTTTTTGGTGAGGCCGATGATCCGCTTCGAGCCCTGAGATGGAGTCTTTCCGAGCTTCGACGTCTGCTCGGGCCGGATGCTCAGTTGAGTGGAGATCCCCTCGCGATGGTTCTTCCTGCCGATGTTGTTGTTGACGTTCGGCTGATCACAGCCGGTGGTTGGCAGGAAGCCGTGGCTTTGCGGGGACTCGGCGGGGAGCTTTTGGAAGGTTTTGAGGTCTTGGGTTCTCCCGAGTTTGAGTCGTGGCTTCTGGCGCAGCGTCGCCACATTGCTGGGTCCACCGAAGATGTACTCCGCGAAGCCGCCCTTGCCTTGCTTGGCCGAGGGGAATCCGACAAGGCTCTTCCTTTGGCCGTGTCGCTGGTGGGACTGAACCCGTATGTTGAGAATCATCAAGCCTTGTTGATCAGGGCCTACCGGATGTCAGGTGACTTTGTGGCCGCCGAACGTCAGTTACAGGCATGCACAGAGTTGTTCGCAAAGGAGCTGGGATCGACGCCCGGTCCGACAGTGCGCGCCGCAATCCTGTCTCACACTGATATGACGCCCCGAGGCACCGATGTTGCCGCGGTTCAGGCGATCATCGAGGCGGGGACGGCAACCATGGCAGCGGGAGCCCCGGAGACAGGAGTGGCGTCACTTCGATCTGGTGTCGCCTTGGCCGACTCCCTCGACAGCCCGCACCTACGGGCAATATCTCGCTTGGCGCTTGCCGACGCCCTCGTGCACGCCGTAAGAGGTGAGGATGAGGAAGGAGCAATGGTTCTTCACGAAGTTGCAGAGTTTGCTCGAGAGGCGAAAGACGATGAACTGGGCGCAAGAGCCAGAGTCGAGTTGGGATACATCGACATGCTTGCGGCCCGATACGACCGATCAGACAAATGGCTAGCTCTAGACATGTTGCACACGTCAGACCCTGGCATTCTTGCGAAGGCCCACAGTTACTTGGGCTGTGTTCAGAGCGACCGAGCGGACTACGAACCGGCCCGGGAAACGTTGAACGCTGCGGTCGAGTACTCCCGGATGGCAGGCGACCGTCGCCAAGAGGCGTACGCCGCCTCATTGTTGGGCAGACTCGAGTTCCTTCTGGGAGACCTGGATTCAGCAACTCGCATACTGAACGAATCCATCGAGCTAGGCCAGAGCGACGCCTGGCTCGCTTTCCTTCCTTGGCCACAGGCGCTCTTGGGCGAAGTCCAACTGGAGCGCGGAGACCAATATTCGGCTTCGCGAATCCTCGAGCAGGCCTTTGCACGCGCATGCCAAATCGGCGATCCGTGCTGGGAAGGTATGTCAGGTCGAGGCCTCGCACTCCTGGCTGAGGCCAGAGGAGACACCAAACAGGCCTTCGTCGTTCTCGAAGACGCAGCAGACCGATGCAGCCGCCTGTCAGACACCTATATCTGGGCTGGGGCATACATCCTTGACACTCAATGCTCACTCGGCCTGGTCCACGGACACGAACAAACAGCCGAGTGGATCTCCAAGCTCTACGACCTGGTCACGAGAACAGGAATGCGAGAACTCCAAGTGAATGCCATGATTCACCGGACCAGAATCGGCACCGAAGACGAACACAATGCAGCCGTTAACCTCGCCGAAGATATCGCCAACCCACGGCTTCTAGCCATGACGACTAAGCCCTGGACGCCGAACGAAGGGTGACTTTCAGACGTTCTTCACCCCATCTCGTCCAACACCGACACCCGCACATAACGGC
>CAXMPK010000163.1:0-2888 GCA_964195405.1 uncultured Acidimicrobiia bacterium | reverse complement strand
GTTGCGTGTGAGGTCTCGACGTCTGCGATGAACTCGAGGAGGCCCTTGTTTGTTGTTTTGCGGGTGTAGCGTCGCCAGCCAACGCCTGCCACTACCCACATGGACGGGACGAATCGCGTTTTGCCGACGGTGATGTGGAGTCGCGTCATGTCGCCTAGGTCGGTGAGGCGGAACTGCCACAGATTCTGGAAGAACGGGCCCTCGCTCTGAAAGGTGTACTGGGTCAACGGTATCCAGTCCACGATCCGGTGGGGGATTCGCATCTTGCCGTGGGCGCACACGTAGGCGCCGTCGGCGCCCATCCTGCCGCCATCCGCCGTCGATGTACCAGCAGAATCGGACGCGAAGAGTCGGCTTCTCTTCGCCGGGTCAGTGAGGTGATCCCATACGATCCCTACCGGTGCGTGGATGTCCCTGACGAACGACAGCATGACATCACTGTCGGGGAGGGTAACTATTGACTCGTAGCGTCTCCTCTCCCATACGGCGTGCATGTCGGCGACGTGTAGCTGGACAGAACCGAACTCGTCGGTGTCCTCGACGAGTGGAGCCAACGTGGCGACGAACTCGGGGAGGTCAAGAGCCTCGACCGCATGGGAGGTATATGCGATGTATGCGCTCAACCCGAGGACCTCTGTGATCCTGTTCTTGGCGAGACGAAAGACCAGGTTGACGTTGGGGCCGATGAGCTCCTGGTTTCCGGCCATTACGTTGATGGCGAAGTCGCCGTGGTGGACGATGAACTTGAGGTCGAGCGCGCCCAGGTTGGCACAGGCATTGCACGTGCATGTCGTGTTGAGGACCATCTGCTCGAGGGCTCGCCGGAACACGATGTAGATGCTCTCCAGCTCTTCGATCAGCGTCTGCGTGCTCAGGATCTTCCCGTCGAACGCGTATGAGACGACGGCGTCCCCCACCACCCGAGACAGAGTTAGCGGTGCCTCGGTGCTGTCCACTATGACGTCGAGGATCGCAACCACCGACTCCTGGGCGTGGTCCAGCTCGGACTCGTTCAGGTAGACGGTGTAGCCGGTGATGTCGGCCATCACTATGAAGCCGCTTTCTGCCATTCCACCTCCGAATCAAGTATGGCCCATGGCGGAGCGTTACTCGGCGAGAGCTGGGAAGGGTCCGTGTCGCCGACGAGGATCTAGACACGCGCACCTAACGGCACACTTATGTGCGGTTTGTCAAGGCGCCATCGAGCGTCGGGCGAGGTTGTGATCGAGTGGGTCGGGGGAGGCAACAGGTCCAGGTTCTCTGCCTGAGGCTGATAGCTGAGCTTCTTCACTGAACTCTGAGGGCGATACTGTTCGGTGGGTGGCACGGGTTTTGATTGTTGGGGCAAGCAGGGGAATCGGTCTGGGCCTGGTTGATGTCCATTTAGAGGCCGACTGGAAGGTTCACGCCACCACACGCGACGGTTCGGCACCGCGCCACCATCCCCATGTGACAGCCCACCAATTGGATGTGCGTGACGGGGATCAACTGGTAACTCTGATCTCCGACCTTTACGAACCAGTCGAACGGATCATCCACAATGCCGGAATCAATAGAGCCTCTAGGTCCAAATTGATCGAGGTCAACGCAGTCGCACCGATCCGGGTTGTAGAGGCCCTACTCGAGGCTGGACGCCTGAACCAAGACGGGACCGTTGCCATCATGACATCGCAGATGGGGTCGCGATGGGGGAGATCGGGGAGCCTTGGTAAATATGGTGACTCGAAAGCCGCCCTCAACGACGAGTTCCGCAAGCGCAGCTCTCAATGGCGTGATGTTGGGGCGATTGCCATCGTCATGCATCCAGGATGGGTGAAGAGCGACATGGGGGGCCAGGGAGCATCGCTGACCATCTCGGAGAGTGTCAATGGGATCATCGAAGTGCTCGATGGCCTCACGGCCGACGACCACGGCAAGTTCCTCACTTGGGACGGCCGCGTGCTTCCTTGGTGATCGGTGCTGTCCGGTCCTATGCCTCGGAGTCAACCCAGCTGGATCTGACGTGATTCGCCGATGGGAACGGGAGTTTCTGTTATCCGGATGCGTTTAACCCCCGTGTGACCCCGCCCACTCCATCGCCCGAATCCCCAACAACCACAGGCCTCCCAGCGACAACACCACCTGTTTCTTCAAATACTCGGGATCTGGATCAGCGGCTCTAGATCGGTGCGACACAAGGCGTGGAGAAAGCAGGTCTGCTCGGACATGTCGAGGGCAGCACGGGCGAAATCGTCGTCCTCGCCGGTGTTCAGGTAAACGTGGGTCTCGACCGGGTCCGCCCAGCCGGGCCCTCCGGCGGAGAAGTGAGTGTCCTGCACGATGCGATAGCTGTCTAGCGGTTTCTTCACGATTTTGGCGTAACGACCGAACTGGGTCATGAAACAGAAGCCAACCCCAGCAGAGATGTACGTGGCGGCATCGGGGGCCAGGCCCCGTCCCCCGAACTTGGGAGCTTCGTCCGACAAGTAGCGGAAGTCGGATCCGAGGGGCTTGAGGAGATTCTGTTCGATTTCCTTGACCCCGTCGTCCCGCAGGGTGCACTCTCCGTGCACGTGCAGCATGCGCTTCTGCCGCTCCTGCAGGCTGCTGTTGGCCCCCCCGGCTCCTTCCACCTCGGCTGCCGATCTCAGCTTCTCGATCAAGGCCCCCGCCAATGGGGCATCCGACATCTCCACCCGCTCAAACTCGGCTTCGGGGTCGGAATCAGCAGGCCGGCTCAGTGCGCTCACCCGGCCCACGGGGATTTGCGCGCCGTTGTGAGTCAGAGTGAACAGGCTGCCTTTAACTCCTCGGACCAGCCCGTCGATCGGCGAATGTCGCACTGCTTCGGCGGCGAAACCCTTCATCGTCTCCTCGTCGATGTCGGCGTCTGTCACAACGGTCAGTTC
>CAXMPK010000162.1:0-3705 GCA_964195405.1 uncultured Acidimicrobiia bacterium | reverse complement strand
CGACATCCTGAAAGGCTGGCTCTTCGGATCGGTCACTCCCGAACCCTGACATCAACGCTACGACCAATCGCCGCGTTCTGCGCCGGTTCGTCCAGACGCGCCCAAACGTCAACCGAACACACCCACTTGACACAAAGAGGCCTCGTTATGTGCGGGTAGCTGTCAATCGCTTCTTACCTTCGCATCCGCAGCTTTCTCTGATTATGAGTTCGACATTGAGAATGATTTGGCTTGGGCCGGGGCTGCCGTCTTGGATCTTGCGGATGCTTTCGACGGCGAGTTCTCCTGCTCGTCGTACTGGCAGGGTGACAGTGGTGAGTCCGGGATTGATGATGGAGGACAGTTCGGAGTTGTCGTTGCTGGTAACGGCAAGGTCTTCCGGTATTCCGACTCCGGCCAGGTATGCGGCTTGGTAGACGCCGACAGCGAGCTTGTCTGCGGTGGCGGTGATTGCCGTTGGTGGGTCCGGTGCTTCGAGCAGTTGTTGGGCTGCGTCTCGGCCCGAGCTGATCTCGAAGTCTTTGACTTCGACTGTGAGCTGTGATTCCGGTTCGATTCCGGCCTCTTCCAGTGCCCGACTGTGACCCGTCTGCTTAGGCGCAACGCTGGCTATCCCAACCGGTGGAGTGATGTATCCAATACGACGGTGTCCGTGTTCGATCAGGTGGTTGGTGGCGAGGTACTGGGAGGTTTCGAGGTCGAATTCGATTGAGGTGCCTGGCGAACCGGGTGCGTCGATGAACACGATGGGGGGTCGTGGGTTGGCAGGGATGTGAGCATCGGCGTCGAGAAGCGCGGCCGCGACGATGATTCCATCGACTCCGTGAGCGACCAGACGGTCCAGGGTCCGCAGGGCTGTGCCCGAGTTCTCGTGGGCGTTGGCGACGAAAACCAGGGCTGGCTGTTTTGCCGCTTCGGATTCAATCCCGGCCAGCATCGGGGCATAGGCCTGAATGAACTCGGGGATGATCACGCCTATGGCATACGAAGGAACGGGTGACGACGAATCGAACTGCCCTGCCCTGTCAAACACCAGTACTTTCGCTCGCCGCCCCCGCCCCAGTGACACGAGACCTCGGGATTCCAACTGCTGATATCCGGCCCGGACCGTGTGCAGGTTTATCCCCAACTCGTCGCCGAGTTCCTGCACCGGCGGCAATTCGTCGCCTTCTTGCAGGGCTCCACCGACAATCAGCCAAGCAAGTTGTTGGGCTATCTGCCCGGCAAGGGGCAAGGGAGAGTTTTGGTCCACATGAAGACGAAACGGCCTTGACATATCACCTTTCTAGAATTATATAATTCTAGAAACATAATCTTGAGTTGATCAAGCGTACGACAAGAAAACTCAGGAACCATGGATTCGGGATAGGAGGTCTTATGAGAATCAAGACGTTGGTCTCGGTCATGATGTTGTGTTTGGCTGCGGGCTGTTCGGGTGAATCCACCGCCGTGGACCAACAGGATCTGGTGTCACAGTCCGAAAAGGAGCCGACCGGCACGACTGTTGACGTCACGACCACCACCGTTTCGATGCCGACGGGCACACCGGTGATCATCGATACGGATATGGCGGTCGACGGAGTCATGTCGATTCTCTATTTGCTCGGCCAAGAGCAGCTGCAAATCCAGGCCATAACAGTAAGCGGCACGGGACTGGTCCACTGTGAGGCGGGCGTTGATCAGGTCCTGGGGATTCTTCAGATGTTCGAAACAGAAACCATCCCCGTGGCTTGCGGATCAGAGATCCCGGTCGAAGGCGCCAACGCGTTCCCGGGGAGCTGGCGGGCTGGAGCCGACGAGGCAAACGGGTACGAGTTCCCTCCGGGTGGCGAACCATCGGATCTCGACGCTCCCGAACTGATCGTTTCAGTGATCAAGAATTCACCTATGCCCGTCGTTGTCTATGCCGTCGGACCACAAACGAACCTGGCCAACGCTCTCAGGCTCGACCCAACCATCGCATCGAATGTCGAGATGGTCTACGTCATGGGCGGTGCGTTCGACGCTCCAGGGAACGCGCAAAGGAACACCGACGCCGAATGGAACATCTGGGTGGATCCGGTAGCTGCCGACGAGGTGTTCCGCTCTGACATGCCGATCACCCTGGTCCCGCTGGATGCCACCAACCAGACTCCGTTCCATATCTTCCACCTGGCCGCTCTCAAGGAGCATCAAGAGTCCCTCACAGCGCGGACAGCAGCAGCGATGTTGAGTGGGAACGAAGCACTGCTAAACGGGACTCTCTACTTCTGGGATCAACTCCCGGCTGGCCTTCTCGTGGACGAAACCTACGCGACCTTCAAGTCCGTCAATGTTGAGATTGCAGTCGGTGAGGACCGAAGCATCGCCGGCACCACCTTGATCAGCGACACAGGAACACAGATTCGGGTAGTTGACTCGGTCGACGCCCCTCGATTCGAAACGGAATTTCTGTCGGCCATCGCCGGCACCAACATCGGACCAATCATCGTCCACACTGATCTGACCGGCTCTTTCGACGGATCAGACTGGGCAATGGATTTCCCCGAAACTCTTACCCCGGGCGAATACACAATCCGTATAACCAACGAGAGCGCAAAAGAAATCGGCCTCGCCTTCGGCTGGCTCCTCAATGAGGCAACCCCCGAAGACATAGATGACTATGAAGGGACTACCCAGCCATCGTTCTACGAGTTGGAATCTTTCCGATTCGCCGCCCCGTACTCAGAGATCATCTCGGTCGTCGAGCTCGCCAGCCCAGAAGTGTATGTGATCGTCGGGTTGGATCCGACAGCGGACACATCAACGGCAATCGGCATCATCGACGCCATGAACAACTGACCCAACCTGTCAACACCCCCGACGACTGACAGGCGAACACCCCGCCCAAAACCGGCATTATGTATGGCTGATTAGCTGCCCAGAAGTGCCGTTATGTGCGGCTCTGATGGGGGCGTTGTCCTTTGATCGCCGTCAGCATTTCAGTTTCCGGTCAGCGGCGGTTCAGTGAACGGGTGGGAACCCCCCGAAGCCGGAGGGTTCCCACCCGTTCTTGGATTGCTGACTCAGTTCAGGAGCAGGTTTTGAGATCGCAGACCACAACGATCATGGTGACGTCCGAATTCGGGCTCCTCACGGAGATCGTGAACGGCCGTCCGCCGGTCGAGAACTTCTCAACGAAGATCCCGTCCGTAACCCTGACGGTGCCGTTCGTTTCGACCTCTATGAATATCCCATCGATGACCTGCACCGAATCGCCGGGATTGACTATCACATCCGGCGGGGAATCCGCCAGCGCCGGGACCGCGGTCACAGCCAGGAATGCTGCCATTGCCAGGACCAGAACCATCATTCTCCGCATATCTCCCTACCTTTCGTGCGGGGCGCCGATGGAAACGCGAAGCCGCTCCATAAAGCCATCCCACTTGACTGGCCCGACAACCTAGCCATCCATTCCTCTCGATGAGCCAGAATGACAAGACCCCCCGGCTTGTCGCCGAGGGGTCCTGGTGGAGGTCACCAGCACGCGCCCATAACCGGCATTATGTGCGGCTCAGTTCGGCTCCAGGTTCGGCTTGGCGACCAGGAACGACAGCCAATGGCTTGGCCGATTCCCGGGGCCAGGTGTGACGTTCATCGATCCTTAGCTGGTGACCGAACCTTCGCTAACGAGTATTCAGCAATGTTCGAAGGGTGGCTGGTTGGGGGAACCGGCGGTTGCGATGC
>CAXMPK010000161.1:0-41376 GCA_964195405.1 uncultured Acidimicrobiia bacterium | reverse complement strand
CAGAGACATCACGAGCTCTACTGGGCGACTGCCAACTCGGGCCGGGTTTGTCACACCATCAACATTCGGCTCTTTGCCGACCAGATGGCTTACATCATCAACCACGCCGAAGACAGAGTCGTGTTCGTCGACCCGGATCTGATCCCGGTGCTGGCGCCATTGACCGATCAGCTGGAGACAGTCGAGCATTACGTGGTCATGGGGGAGAGTGCTAGCGATGATCTGCCGGGCTCGATCGGGTATGAAGATCTAATCGCCGACCAATCTGAGCATGGCGACTGGCCTCTGCTGGATGAGCGGTCTCCGATGATGTTTTGCTACTCATCCGGGACCACAGGCAATCCCAAGGGTGTCGCCTACACCCAACGCTCCACCTACATTCACACGATCTCGGGTCTCGCCAACTTTCCAATCGGGGCCTCTGACAATGTGTTACCAGTAGTTCCGATGTTTCATGCCGCAGCGTGGGGTTTCCCGTTCCAGGCGGTGACCAAAGGGGCCAAACTGACCTACCCGGGTCCTGATCTTTCGCCACAGGGTGTTCTCGGTCTGATCGAAAGCGAAGCTGTCACCTTCAGCGCAGGTGTTCCAACGGTGTGGCTTGGTATTCAGCAACACCTCATTGCCAATCCCGAGATCGACACGTCTTCGATCAGGGCCTTTTTGTGTGGTGGATCTGCCGTGCCGAGGGCAATGATCAGGTGGTACATGGAGGAGCGCGACGTTCGCGTCGTGCAGGGCTGGGGTATGACCGAGACCAACCCGATTGCGTCTGTCGCACAGTTGAAGCCGCACATGGAGGATTGGGATATCGAGCGTCAGCTCGACATTCTCGAAACCGCTGGCACGCCCGTTCCCGGGCTTCAGGTCAAGATCGTGGATGAGGCGGGGGAAGAGCTCCCGCATGACGGTGAGGCGTTTGGCGAGCTGCTGATTCGGGGGCCGTGGATCGCCGCCGAGTACTACAAAGACGATCGGACCGCGCAATCTTTTGAGGATGGCTGGTTGCGAACTGGGGACGTCTGCAAGATCACACCAGACGGTTATGTCCGTATCACCGATCGTGCCAAAGACGTGATCAAGTCTGGAGGCGAGTGGATCTCATCACTCGATATCGAAAACACATTGATGGCCCATCCTGAGGTTGCCGAGGCGACCGTTGTCGGTCTGAAGCACGTCAAGTGGCAGGAGCGTCCGGCCGCGTTTGTGGTTGCTGTCGAAGGCAGTGAGGTCACGGAGGCCGATTTGATTGACTTCCTGTCCGACAAGATCGCCAAATGGTGGCTGCCAGACAAGGTGGTGTTCATCGATGCCATACCGAAAACGGGAACGGGCAAATTCGACAAGAAGGTGGTTCGCGACCAGTACAGCGATTTGTTGTTGGATTGATCGCAGTGAGCGCATCCGAAGTCAGTGGGCTGATAGGCCAAGTACGCAACGATGAGCGCACTTTCAACCTATAGGCCAGACTTCGGTAAGACGTCCATCCAGGTAGTCGACCTTTTCGCCGTCGAACCAAGCGTCCTCCTCCAACATTATCGAGACCGTCTGAGTGTCCCAATCCGGGACCACCACCTTCACCATCAACTCGATTGACCATGCCGTATCGGCCTTCAGTGGCCAATCGCCGGAGCCGGCAATGTGGTTCTGGTTGTCCCACAGACCGATGGTCGGCCCGGCGCCGTGCCCGTGAAAACCGATCGGGTGGGTGTAGACCACGCCATCGATGCCCGCGTCCTTGGAGACAGCCAGCGCAGCCACGAGAACCTCGTTTCCCGACCTTCCTGCGACGAATTCACCGGTGAGGATGTCCTGCATTCGGTTTCCGGTTTGGAGTGCGTCGTTGGCCCATGTCGGAATCTCGCTTTGTCCCGACTCGAGGACGTATCCGTGTTGTTGTTGGTCGGTGCAGAGACCGTCCCAGACGATGCCGAAGTCGATATGGACCAGATCACCGGCCTCGATGGTCGTGGGTCCGGGTGGAGCAGCGAACGATTCGCGGAGGTCGTTACCACGACGTTGCACTGAGACCGTCGGTTGAAACCAAACTTGGGTGCCCAATTCTTGGACACGATCACGCAGCCACCATGAGACGTCAGCCGTTGTGGTCCGGCCGGCTGTGATCGCCTCGGTCGAGAGGGCTCGTCGGAGTAGTTCATGTGCCTCCACACATGCAGTGGTCATGATGTCCTTCTCTTCGGGGAGACGGGTCTGTAGCCAATCCACCGTGAGTTGATCTCCTGAGATCATCCGTCCGGCTAGTGCTGGTCCTAGAGCATCTACCAACTGTTGGTGTTCGCCATGGGTGAGACCGTCGCCATGGGCGAAGTCCTCTGAGATATTGACTGCAATCCTTTCTGGCGAGCGCTCCCGGATGAGACCAGCGAGAGCCATCCACTGGTCAGGCTGTCTCAAAGGATCCCAAGCCGGTTGGAAGAAGTCATTCATGTCGTATCGCGCCACCGAAAGACGATCAACCTGATCGTCACTCTTGAGGAACACCAGGATGGAGCGACGTCGTGATGAGAACCACTCGGCTGGCAGCATCGTCATCGCTACCGCGTCGTCGGCGTACTCACGCGATGTCACGATCCAACAGTCGATGCCGTGTTCGTCCATCAACTCGGGCACAACAAGCTCGAGTCGGCGCAGGGTCAACCGGTCCCGGCGAGTGGCTGATGTTCGATGGTGGTACTTCACGACTTTGGGGAAGTTAGCGATTCAATGTGGTGGGGCCCGCTGTTGTGTGGTGTAGCTGTGTCCGAGAGGGCTGGTCCATTTGTGATCGCCGTTTGGTTGTCGTTGCAGTCTCCACGCGGAATGGTGTTTGAGCATGTGGTGGTGACGGCAGAGTGGTTCGAGATTGTTGTGGTGGGTGGGGCCGCCCTCGACCCAGGGGTGACGATGGTCGATGTCACAGTTGTGGACCGGCATTCGGCATCCGGGATGGACGCAGGTCGGGTAGTTGGCCGAAACGCTTCGTTTGGTGGCCGCGCTGGGCCGGTATCTGGTGGTTCCATTGGTGACAACGGCCCCATTGTCGGTAACCGTGTAGTCCCAGGTGGTTTTTGCTTGGGCGGCGGCGGTCTTGCGGGCGATGTCGGCGATGACCGGGCCGTATCCGGCCAGCTCACCGGGAGCGTCGGAGAGTTCGCTGAGGGTCGTCAGATCGACATGGAGATGTACACCACCACCGGCGGTCTTAGCCCTGCTGGGGTGGTTGCCTTCTAGTAAGTCGAGGAACACGTCGGCACGTAACTGGTCGAGTGTGCGGGTCTCGTCGCTATTCCTGAGGCCCTGAGCCTGCTGATTGATACGAGTCATGGCGGCGGTGACCCTTCCCGGCTCAAGATTGGATGCATGAATGTTGGCGGTGTGGTCAGGGTTGGCGTAGATGACAATCTTGCGATCTTCGATACCGGCTTGATATTGGACGGCTTCACCTTGGGGGTCGGCTTTCATCACGAGACGGGCCAGCCGTGCTCGCAGCTGGCCGGTCGTCATTTCTGGTGCGCCCTCCAAGATCTGTGCTGTGACAGTTGCAACAGTCTCGGCGGGGAGGTGCCCAAGCTGGTCATCGAGCACTCGGATCTTGGCCACATCGACCAGCCCCGAGGAGAATTTCGACCAAACGTCGGCGAGACGGTCTTTGAGACTCAACGCCAGATCCAACTGTGTGTGAGCAGCCCGACGAGTCAACGTCAGAGCGGCGGCGATCTCATCAGCGGCATATTCGATAGCCTCAACATCACGCTTCACCCCAGAATCGATATCTCCAGTGGGCGAGCGGGCAACTTCGACCATCGTCGCCAGCTTGGCGGCTTCGTAGTGGGAAGAAAGCCGGGCTTCGGTCTGCATCAACCGGACCGCATCATGACCATTCAGCATCGTTCGGTCCACCGCCGAAACCACCATTGCGGTGAATAGGGAAGGCTCAGCATCCTCAAGGCCAGGAGGCAAGATCTGTCGGTCGGTATCGAGCGACTCTGCGGCCGCTTCGGCGCAGGTCAACATGTACACGTAGTCGTCATCGTGGCTCTCCCCGATCGGACCATTCCCATGTAGAGCCGGGTCCGAGAGTCCGATCACATCAGTATGTGAAGCGAACATATGTTCGATTGTATCGACACCACAATCAGCTGTCAAGTGTTATCACAAGACTTTATCCGCGCTTAAAGAGCAATTGAGCCCGGAATGTTCTCGCGGGACTGCCGGCGCTAGTCGGTTCCCTAGGCTCGAACGGCCTCAACATCTTTTTCTGCCTGCTGGCAAAGTTTGTACGCTTCCGGGGATGCGGTTGAGGTTGGGTCGGAAAGCTCATGCGTCGTGAGCAACTTTCACTCGGTGTGGGGTTGGATCGCGGTGGCGGTCAGTGGGCTGGTCGGGCTTTGGGGTGTGGCGATGGCACGTCGGAAGACGGTGCCCAAGCAGTTCTACTGGGCTGTGGGTGCTGCCATCGTGGCCCTGCTCGCCCAGGTCATTCTCGGGGTGATGGCAATGTCGATAGAGAACATCGACCCCGGCAACCAGCATGTCTTCTACGGAGTAGTGATCGCGGTAACATTTTCGTTTGTCTATATCTATCGCGTGCAATTCAGGAAGCGGCCGTCGTTGTACTACGGCTTGCTCCTTCTGTTCACGATGGGTCTAGGAATAAGAGGAATCATGACATTCGGAGGCAATTTCTGATGTTGCTCAAGGGAAAGAAACTGCTTGTCACCGGTGTCCTCACCGATGACTCGATTGCCTGGCATACCGCACGCGTCGCCCAGGAAGAGGGTGCTGAGATCGTGGTCACCGGGTTTGGGCGAGGCCTGCGTTTGACCGAACGCTCGGTGCAGCGTCTCCCAGAAAGCTGCGACGTGGTCGAACTAGACATAAACGACCCGGACCACGTCAAGGCATTGACCAGCGACCTCCAGAGTCGGTGGGGAGAAATCGATGGGGCATTGCATGCCATCGCCTTTGCGCCAGCCGATGCATTGGGCGGAAAGTTTCTCGAGACGCCGGCCGAGTCGGCTCAGACCGCCTTCTTAACATCCGCCTTTTCCTACAAGACCCTTGCTGTCGCCCTCCTTCCACTCATGAAGGAAGCCGGAGGCGGTTCGCTGGTCGCAATGGACTTTGACAACAGCCGGGCCTGGCCATCCTATGACTGGATGGGTGTCGCCAAATCGGCGTTAGAGAGTGTCACCCGCTATCTGGCGCGGGATCTCGGTCCACACAGGGTGCGGGTCAATGCGGTCTCAGCCGGCCCCCTGGAGACGGTGGCGGCAAAGTCAATCCCGGGCTTCGACAAGTTCGACGAGGTCTGGGCCGAACGGTCACCGTTGAAATGGGATGCCAAGAATCCGGACCCTGTGGCCCGAATGGTTTGCGTGCTCTTGTCAGATTGGGCGACTATGACGTCCGGGGAGATCGTCCACGTCGACGGCGGGTTCCATGCGGTCGCCGCCGGAGTAGACGTCTAGCGCTTCGTCTAGCGCTTCGTCGAGCGATCCGCCTAGCGGTGAGTCGAGTGAAGTTGTCGGCACCAGCGAGGTCGCCAGAGGCAGCTCGATGACAAAGGTGGCGCCGCCTCCCTCGGTGTCTTCGATGCGGACCGACCCGCGCATCACCTCGGTGAGACTCTTCACGATCGAAAGCCCTAGACCGGTACCGCCCCTCGAGCGTGTGTCTGACTGATCCAGTTGGGTGAAGCGATCGAAGATGCGCTCCCGATCGTCGGCAGGGATGCCGGGACCGTGATCGACAACTGCCATGACCACGTTTCGACCCCGTTGCCAGGCGAACAATTCCACTGGAGAGTTGGGAGCATACTTGGCGGCATTTTCGACAACATTGATGAGGATGCGGGACAGATGGTCGCGGTCGGCTTCCACCATGGTGTCAGCAGGCTCTACGGTGATCGTCGGTTCGATCGAGACCACTCTGTTCACCTCGTCGAACATGTCCTTCAGGGCGATCGACTCGAGGTGGACGGGGATGGCACCCCGATCGATCCGGGAGACGACCAGTAGGTCTTCAATGAGACGTTGCAGGCGCCCGGCCTGACGACGAGCGCTCAGCAGTAGGTCCTGGCTCGTCGGCTCAGGTGGTCGCAGTTCGGGGCGATTGACGGTGTCGAGCGACCCGATGATCGAGGTCAGCGGGCTCCGCAACTCGTGACTGACCGTTGAGACGAAGTCAGACTTCATCTTGGCTATCTCTTCGAGGCGACGGGTCATGTCAGCCTGTGCTTCGTATCGGCCGATCTGGGAAAGGACCAGACCGGCGGGCGCAGCGAGTGATCCCAGCTGTTCGAGTTGGTCTTCGGAGAAGTTCCCGTCATATGGGTCTCCGACGACGATGACGCCCACCCGCATCGACTCAACCTTGAGTGGAGCAACCAGCGCCTGCTTCAAACCGAGTTCCCTGAGCAAGATATGTGCCTCCGAGTCATCCTCCACCTGCCGGACATATATCGGTTTGGCTGCCCGGTAGGTCTGAGAAACCACGCTTGGGGCGTTGATCTCAACGGTTATGGGGTCGGTGTCCAGAGGATACCCGTTGACCCAGATCGGGCTCATCACCTCCAACCGGTGCATGTCGACATCGTTGAGTAGGACCACCCCGACCTGGGCGTCTAGGTATTTGCAGATTGTCCCAATCAGATGAGGCACGATCTCGGCCAGGGATTCTGCACGGGCAAGTGTTGCGCTCACCGCGTAGAGACGTTCGAAGTCGAGACGTTGCAACTCGAGCTTGTTCTCCTTGCCGGCGGAGACTTGGGCTTCCTTCTCGAACTCAAACCCGACTAACGCTGTTGCCGCGGCAACAACCATCACGGTTAACACCGGCGCCAGGACGTCTGGGATGGCCTCGGCCTGTCCCAACGTGAAGGCAACAAACGAGATAGCGGCTGCGATCGCGACTGTGATGAAGGCGTGGGCCCACCACGTGAGCAGCAAGCCCGAAACTGCGGCGATCCCGAAGAGGATCGGAGACGCCGTAGCCGTGAGGTCGGGAATCATGGCAAGGGCGGTGATTCCGACGAGGAGACCGAGCAGCCACGCTGTTGAGATCCATGGTGCTGCTTTGGTGGCCATGATTCGATCCCAACGCATTGCCGCGGAGACCACCAGCAAGACAGCCAGTAGGGCCAGGGGAATAACGAAGCCCGAATCTCTGAAGATGTCGCTACGGACTGCCTGGGCACCGATGATGATGAGAACGATCCAGGCGACTGCCGAGGCGCGACGAAGCAGCGATGAGCGAAAACGGGCCATCGCCTCGTGAACCGTTGGTTCAGTGGTTTCGGTGATCATTGGTTCCAAACCTGCTGCCTGTATTCTCGGCTGTTCTTCCGGTCGGATCGAGGTTTTGCTTTTGGCTTTGCGGTCTTTCGCTGACGGCGCATTGTTCGCCGAGGTTTATGGACAAGGACAACCACGTGTGATCGCGCTTCATGGATGGGGTCGCCGCGGCGCAGATTTCAGGCGGTCGCTGCATGATTTTCCTGCTCTCGCACCAGACCTCCCAGGTTTCGGTGCATCGCCAATCCCCGATTCCGTCATGGGGGCTGACGGCTATGCGGACATTGTTGCTCAGATGCTCGACGATTTCGATGAGTCGCCGGTCCTGGTTGGTCATTCGTTCGGTGGGCGGGTCGCGGTGTGTTTGGCGGCCAAATTCCCGGAGAAGGTGGGGCCGCTGGTACTGACCGGGGTGCCTCTCTTGAGACGAACGAATATGAAGAAGCCGGCGTTGTCTTATCGAATTCTGCGTGGTTTGAACAAAGCTGGTGTCGTCTCCGGTGAGCGAATGGAAATAGAACGTCGCAAAAGAGGGTCGGTCGATTACAAAGCCGTCACCGGGGTGATGCGTGAAATCCTGGTGAAAATTGTGAATGAAAGCTACGAAACCCAGCTGAGACAGATCCGGTCGTCAGTTGTGCTGCTATGGGGCAGCGACGACAGTCAGGTACCGGTGGCGATTGCCAGAGAGGCTGCGGATCTCATTGAGGACGTCGACCTCGAGGTTCTGGACGGAGTGGGGCATCACGTGCCGGTCGAGGCACCGGAGGCACTGCGGCGGGCTGTAGATTTGGCCGTGTCATGACCTGGGTGCTGGCTGCGGTTTGTGGAATTGCGTCGGTCCCGGCGGGTCTGCGCTGGCTTCGGGTTGGTCAACGCGAGCATTATCTGCCTCCTTCAGCGATGCGTTTTGCCTGGCGGTGGTGGTCCAGCGGACTAGCCAATGTGCTGCTGCTGTTTTTGGGAATTGTCGGAGTGCTGGGGAGCCTTTGGAGTGTCTGGTTTGGATTCTTGGTCGCCCTTGCCCAGATTGGCCCCTTGGGGCTCTCGATCAAGGGTGTCAGCTCCCCGTTGGCCTGGACAGACCGTCTCAAACGACTCGCCTATCTGACGACCGGAATCGTTTTCCTCTTCTATCTGTTGGGGGGTCTGGCCAAAACCCCATTCCTGGTGGTTCTGGGACTGTTCGCGCTGCCGGCCATTGTTGATCTTTCCATGTGGATCCTGGCACCTGTCGAGAAGATGATGGGCAACAAGTGGGTTAAAAGGGCCGTAGCCAGACTCAATTCGGTCGATGCCGAAGTAGTGGCGATCACAGGCTCATATGGCAAGACCACCACCAAGAACTACGTGAGCCACTTATTGACCGGGAGCCGCCGCACGGTGGCGAGCCCGGCTTCTTTCAATAATCGAATGGGTCTGGCCAAGGCGGTCAACGAGGGGTTGACCCCGGGAACCGAGGTGTTTGTCGCCGAGATGGGTACTTATGGGCCTGGTGAGATAGCCAAATTAACGAAATGGATAAAGCCGAAAGTGGCGGCGATTGTGGCGATCGGGCCCGTGCACTTGGAGCGATTCGGCACCGAGAAGACGATCGTCGATTCGAAAGCCGAGATCCTCGATGAGGCCGAGATAGGTGTCATCTGTGTCGACCACCCGTTTCTGGCTGATCTGGCCAGGAGACTTTCAGACTCGATGGAGATCCTCACAGTCTCAACGGCAGAGGATCAACTTCGTGTCGGTGATGAGGTGGTGGCCCCGGTGCCCAAAGGCGCTTTTCCGGCCAACGCTGCCGTGGCTGTTGGCATTGGCGTCGCGCTAGGGATTCCTTTGGAGAGTCTCTTGCCCAGACTGGCCGATCTGCCGGTGGCCGAGCATCGACAATCGGTGAGCATCTCCGAGGCCGGATTCACGATCATCGACGACACCTTCAACTCCAACCCGGCCGGGGCGGCCCGCGGTCTCGACCTGCTGGACGAACTCGGCAAGAGAACGACCGTTGTGGTCACTCCGGGAATGATCGAATTGGGCGAAGTCCAGGAGGCCGCCAACCGTGAGTTTGCGACTATGGCATCGGGGATGGTCGACCAAATTGTGATTGTCGGCCGCACCAACCTGGAGGCACTCCTCGAGGGTTCCGGCAATGGCGATGCTTCAGTTAGCGTCGTCGCCACCAGGGAAGAAGCAGTCACCTGGGTTCGATCCAACCTCGGCCCCGGCGACGCGGTTCTGTACGAGAACGACCTTCCGGACCACTATCCATGAGACTCATGCCATGACAAAGCCAGCGGTTGTCTTTGGCGGGCCTTCCGACGAACACGACATCTCGGTCATCACCGGTCTCCAGATCAGCCGGGCTCTCGACAATGTCCACACCGTCTACTGGTCGAAGACTGGGGATTGGTACCTGGTCGATCAGGATCTCGAGGCGTCTGAGTTTGCTGAGGGTGTCCCCCGACGGGCCCGTGAGCTCAACTTTGTGGTCTCGCCGGGCCAGGGCTTGATGATCAAGAGGAAAACACTTGAGATCAGCTCGATTCTGTTGGCATGTCACGGTGGACCGGGTGAGGACGGGACGCTTCAAGGCCTTTTTGACATGGTCGGCTATCGGTACACCGGGCCAGGTCAGGCGGCATCTGCTTTGGGCATGGACAAGCTTGCGTTTGGTGCGGCAATGTCATCGGCTGGTCTTCCCACATTGCCCCGAGCTCTGGTCGCCACCGGCGATGAAGAAGCCCCACACTTCGAGGGCCCTTTCATCGTCAAACCGCGGTTTGGAGGGTCATCGATCGGAATAGAGGTGGCTGACGATTGGCCGACAGTTCTGGCGTTGAAGAACTCTTCGGCATACTTCGATCAAGGAGCGGTGGTCGAGCCTTTCATTGTGAGTCGTGATCTTCAAGTGGCGATTCGGACTTACCCGGAGTGGCAACTCTCTGCTGTCGAGGCCCCTGCCCGGGCAGATGATGGGATCTACTCATATGACCAGAAGTATCTGGCATGGAGTGGAGAGGTGAGTGGAGGTCGGGAGTTGCCGGCGAGTCTCGACGATAAGACCGCCGACGGCATTGCCAAACTGGCTAAGAGGGTTACCGAAGTGGCGGGTCTCAGGGGTATCGCCCGCATCGATTTCCTCGACCGGGGTGGCGAACTGCTGGTCAACGAGGTGAACACCATCCCGGGGTCGATGGCCGTATATCTGTGGATCGATCCACCCCTCACCAGAAAACAGCTGTTCGAGGACATGGTGGCCGAGGCCGAATCGTCTAGAACCAGGGTGTTCTCGGTCGCGGGTAGCGATGGCACCGCGCTCCGTAGCGCAGGCACCATCGCATCAAAGCTTGGTTAGAGGCCGGTTGCCTGCAGTTCACCTATAGATGGACCACCGGACAGGTGAGGGTTCGCGTGATCCCGTCAACCGCCTGAATCTTGGCTACGACGAGTTTGCCGAGTGAGTCGACGTCTTCACTACTCGCCTTGACGATCACGTCATAGGGCCCGGTGACATCGTCGGCTGCCTCGACGCCGTGGATCTCTCGCACTTCTTCTGCAACAACGGCGGCCTTGCCGACCTCCGTTTGGATCAGGACATACGCCTGGACCAAGTTGAGCCTCCTCGCTCTATGAGGCGAGCGACACTAGTGGATCAACCAACCGGCTGAGACTGGCGCGTCCTACCGACGCTGTCACTGTGGCCTTGAATCCATGTTCGAACGGAAACCCCATCCCCAGATCGGTGGCCAGGCAAAGGGAGGCGACGACCTCCGCGGTTCGGACGCGCTCAGGAATCGTTGTTAGTAGCTCTCTTGACCAAATCGCACGTTGTGGATGAAGACACGCCCATCTTCGGTCACCGAATCGAAGATGATCCGCTGACCCTGACGAAGACTGCGGAAGAGGGAACCTTTGAGCGATCCAGGTCGCAGATAGACCTCGGATCGATCGGCGTCGAGAACCACTATGCCGGCGCCGGTGACCGGGTCATAGGTCTTGACGACGCCTTGGTCCATCGGTCAGGCCTTGACGACCTTGCCGGCCCGAATGCAAGAAGTGCAGACACGCGCCCTGCGGGAGTTGGACCCGTGCTTGACCCTGATTCTCTGAATGTTGGGAAGCCAACGCCGGTTGCTGCGTTTGTGTGAGAAGCTAACGCTCTTTCCGTAACTTGGTTCCTTGCCGCAGATTTCGCAACGATAAGACATGTCAAAACTCCTGGAATGTTCAATAAAACTAACGGTAAACAGACTAAGGCAGAGTCTAGAGGGGCCAACCCGGCCCGCGACCGCGGTGCAATGTTAGCTGTGCTCCCGATCAAGTCCCACTCCGCCAGTACCGTCCAACTGTGGCGTCGTTAGCCCGTCTTGCCGAGATCGAGACCAGTGAGCTCAAAGGCATCGGTCCCAAGAGTTCCGTGGCCCTGAGACAACTGGGGATACGGCATGTCGCCGATCTTCTGTATCACGTTCCACGGAGATACATCGATCGATCTCAAAAGTCTCCGATCGCCCAGACACCAATTGGCAGCGAGGTGACCTTGATCGGCAAGGTCGAAAAGGTCACGGAGCGCCGTCCGCGACGCAATCTGTTGATTATCGAGGCCCGGATCGCCGACGAGACGGCAACGATCAAGGCAGTCTGGTTCAACCAGCGTTTCCGTCTCAACCAATTGACCGAAGGCTCACTTGTCGCCCTTTCGGGGGAGGTGGAGTCCTTTCGAGGTTCGCTTCAGATGAAAAGCCCCGACGTCGACGTGCTTGATTCTCCTTCGGAGGGGCTCGTGACCGGTCGGGTTGTGCCGATCCACCCGGCCGTCGCCAAACTGAGGGTTGGAACGATTCGTCGTGCGATTCACAACGCGTTGGGCCGCTCGGCGCCAATTGAGGACACCGTTCCCGTCGAGTTCCTTGCAGCCCAAGGTCTCATGGAGCGAGATTTGGCCTTCAACTCGATCCACTTCCCCGAGACTCTCGAAGAGGTCGGGCCTGCCCGACGTCGTCTTGTCTACGACGAGCTCTTTCGACTCGAGCTCGCCCTGGCGTTGCAAAAGCGGAAGCAGGTGCTCGAGGCCACCGGCATCTCCCTCGACCCGAGTGGAGAGCTTGTCGAGCGATTCCTTGGTGGTTTGCCTTACGAGCTCACCGGAGCCCAGAAGCGGGTTCTGGATGAGATCAGCCTGGACCTCGAGACACCGCACCCGATGCATCGTCTCCTTCAAGGCGAGGTCGGTTCAGGCAAGACCGTTGTCGCCGTTGCCAGCTTGCTCCGCGCTGTGGAGGGCGGTTGGCAGGGAGCGATCATGGCCCCAACCGAAGTCCTGGCCGAGCAGCATTTTCTTGGGGTCCGCAGCCTTCTCGGAGTGGCGGGTCTCTCGCCCGACCCTCTTGGTAGTGGCGCCGACTTGGGAATGGACAGTCTCTTCGCGTCGGATGGGCCTGCCGTGCACCTGGCCTTGCTCACCGGTTCGGCCGCAACCTCGAACTACCGCCCCGACATGACTCGGGATCAGCTTCTCGATGACATTGCTTCGGGTCAGGTCGATGTATTGGTCGGCACCCATGCCCTGATTCAGGAGGGCGTCCATTTTGCCAATCTCGGTGTGGCTGTTGTGGATGAGCAACACAGGTTCGGTGTCGCCCAGAGAATCGAACTGAAGGAGAAGGCCGGCGAGGTTGATCCCGACCTCTTGATCATGACTGCAACACCGATCCCACGCACACTCTCGATGACGCTGTATGGCGACCTCGATGTCTCGGTGATCGAGGAGATGCCACCTGGTCGAACACCGGTTGTGACGAGACAACTATCCAGACTGGACGAGACAACTGCGTGGGAGCTGATCGAGAAGGAAGTGGCGAACGGCCGGCAGGCATTTGTCGTTTGCCCGCTGGTTGAAGACAGCGACAAGATCGAGGCCGCCTCGGCCACTGCGGAGTACAAACGTCTTTCGGCGATTCTGGGAGACTTACGGGTCGGTCTCATTCATGGGCAGCTCCGCTCCGTCGACAAGGAATCCGTCATGGCAGCGTTTCGGGCAGGAGAGATCGATGTCCTGGTGTCCACCACCGTCATCGAGGTTGGCATCGACATTCCCAATGCCACCGTGATGGTGATCGAGGACGCCGACCGGTTTGGCCTGAGTCAACTCCATCAACTCCGGGGTCGTGTCGGCCGTGGCGCCTATCCGGGACGATGTCTGCTGATTGCCGATCCGACCACCGAAGAGGGAGAAGCCCGCTTGGCGGCGATGACAGCAACAAACGATGGTTTTCGATTGGCGGAGGAGGATATGCGCATCAGAGGTCAAGGGACCGTATTCGGAACCCGCCAGTCGGGGGTCAAGGATCTTCGGATCGCTGACATCCTCGAGGATTTCGACTTGCTGGTAGCAGCGAGGAGAGATGCTTTTGGTCTTGTGGATTCTGATCCCGAACTTCGTGATCACGTCGAGCTTGCCGACGAGGTACGGGCGATGTTGGGAGACGAAGTCGAGTGGCTGTTTGTGAGTTGACACCCGAATGAGAGTCATCGCCGGCAAGGCAGGGGGAAGAAAGCTCAAGGCTCCTGACACCGATGGCACCCGTCCGGTCACGGATCGGGTCAGGGAGGCGGTCTTCTCCATCATCGGCGCCTGGGTCGAGGATGCTGTGGTGGCAGACCTCTACGCCGGGTCGGGCTCCTTTGGGATCGAGGCGCTGTCCCGGGGTGCTCGTTCGGCGGTATTTGTCGAGAACGGTCGCAAGGCGTTGATGACTCTGCGTGAGAACATCGAGACGGTTGGACTCGGCGGCACGGTGGTCGCCACGTCGGTTCAGGCCTATCTGAATCGATCGGACGCTCGCTTCCACCTGGTGTTCATGGATCCCCCTTGGCCCCAGGAGACCAGTCAGATGGAGGCCGATCTCGAGTCCCTTGACCCACTGTTAGCTCCCAATGCCGAAGTGGTGGTTTCGCGCAGGCATACCGACCAGGTTCCGGCAATCCCCGAAACATGGCGGGTTGCCACCGAAAAACGCTACGGGGATACCAGAATTCTCCGGTACGAGAAGTTGGAAAGTCCCGAATGACGACAGCCTTATGCCCCGGTAGCTTCGACCCGCCGACAAATGGTCACGCGGACGTCATTGCTCGCGTGATCAACGGCTTCGATCGGGTAGTTGTCTCAGTGATCGATAATCCCTCGAAGAAGGCGATGTTCACTGCTTCCGAGCGGATGGGATTGCTCAAGGAGATGCATGGCGAGGCGATCGAGGTCACGTCGTTTGACGGACTGCTTGTCGACCATGTCCGTGAGATCGGAGCAGACGTCGTGGTCAAAGGGCTGCGAACCGTTGACGACTACCAATACGAGACACAGATGGCACAGATGAACCGACATCTCACCGGGATGGAGACGGTGTTCATACCAACCCATCCGGAATTCGCTTTTATCTCCTCGTCGCTGGTTAGGGAAGTTGCAAGGCTCGGCGGATCGATGAGCGGTCTGGTCCCCGATGTGGTCGAGAAGGCACTTAAGGAGCGGTTGTCATGACCCAAGAAACGCATGTCGACAATGTGACGGAGTTGGTGGTTGATGCCACCGGTCGATCCGAACCGACCGACATTCTTGAGATCGTCGACGATCTCATCGTCAATCTCCATGAGGCAAAGACAATGCCACTCGGATCCAACGCCCTCGTCGACAGGAATCAGTTCCTCGACCTTCTCGAACAGCTTCGAACCAGTCTTCCTGACGAATTGCGCGCCGCACGCTGGATGGTGCGAGAGCGTGAGGCGTTTATTGCGAGAACCAACGAGAAGGCTCGAGAATTGGTGGATAACGCACGTGCTGCGGCCGATGTGCTGGTTTCTGACTCAAACATCGTTGCCGAGGCTGTTGAGGAAGCCAACATCTTGGTTCGACGTGCCGAGGGTGAAGCTCGCAAGATACGTCTCGAGACCGAGGACGAGACAGAGCAGGGCCTGCAAAGGGTCGAAGTCCTTTTGGCTGAGGTGATGCTGGGAGTCCAGAATGCACGTAGTGAGCTGCATCAGGCGCGTCCCCGCCCACCCGAAGTCCCCATTTAGCAATCCGTTGTGACCAGTTCGCTGGTCATCAAAGCGGGCGACCTGGTCGGTCATCCTGATAAGGAACGACCTTTCAAGGGAATCAGGGAGGTATCGCTTCGTCTTGGTGATACCACGGTGAACGGTCCGATGTCTGTGGAAGGGGTTGCACGTGGGACGGTTGACGGGGTTCAAGTGAGTTTCACGTCGACCGCCCAAGGTCATATGAAGTGCGTGCGGTGTCTGATCGAATGGGACGAAGAGGTCTCGGTCAGCGGATCGCAGCACTTTGCCAAGATCCCCGACGAAGATGGATATGCCATCACTGAGGGTGAGGTCGATCTCGGCAGTCCCGGTATGGATGAACTGGCGCTGGGTCTACCGGTTGCCCCGGTCCACGACGAGGATTGCAAAGGACTTTGCCCAATCTGTGGAAACGACTTGAATAGCGATCCCTGTGACGGCCACGAGGACGGTCCTGATTCGCCCTTTGCTGTCCTGAAAGATCTATTCGATTCCTGAAATACCAAGGAGTGCCCCGACATGGCGGTGCCCAAGAAAAAGATGTCGCGCTCGCGTACCCGACAACGCAAAGCTGCCTGGAAGGTCTCGGCTCCACGCTCCAATCCATGTGAGCAATGTGGCAAGCCAAAGCTTCCCCACCGCGCCTGTCGCGAGTGCGGTACCTACGCCGGTCGCGAAGTAATCGAAGTCAACTAAGAAGTACATGGCCCGTATCGCCCTCGACGCAATGGGGGGCGACCGCGCCCCAGCCGAAACTGTCGCAGGTGCTGTTGATGCCGCCGGGCGCGGGGTAGACATCGTCCTCGTCGGTGACCCAGACATCCTCAACCGAGAACTTTCCAGCCATGACGTTGCCCTTCCAATCGTTGAAGCGCTTGACGTCATTGATATGGGCGACGACCCCACCCGGGCGCTTCGGGAGAAACCCGGTGCGTCGATAACTGTTGCGGCCAGGCTGGTCAAAGAGGGATCTGCCGACGGGCTGGTGTCAGCGGGTTCGACTGGTGCGGCGATGGCCGCTGCGGCAATAATCATCGGTCGGGCGAAAGACGTTTCTCGACCTGCCATCGCCACAATCTTCCCGACCCCGAACAGCCCGACCCTTGTTCTGGACTCGGGTGCCAACCCTGATGTCAAACCCGAGCAGTTGGCACAATTCGGGATCATGGGGTCGGTTGCGGCCCAGGCCCTATTCGACGTTGAAAATCCCCGAGTTGGTCTGTTGTCTAACGGTGAGGAGAAGGGCAAGGGTCGAGCCCTCGAGAAGGCGGCTTACAACTTGCTAGAGGAAGGACCCACCGAATTCGTCGGCAACGTCGAGGGACGGGACATCGCGACCGACCGGGCTGACGTGATCGTCACCGATGGGTTTACCGGGAACATCTTCCTCAAGACGACCGAGGGGGTCGCCAAACTGGTGACACGGTATTTTAGGGAAGCGATGTCGGACTTGCCCGACAACGTCTCAGAGGTTGCCTTGGCGGCGATTGCGAGTGTCCAACAACGTCTCGACTACGAGACCTATGGGGGCGCACAACTGTTGGGGGTGAAGTCGGTGGTGGTCATCGCCCATGGCAATTCGAGTCGTATTGCGATATCCAACGCGTTGGGTTTGGCTAAGGAGAGCGCCGATCACGACCTGGCGAAACGTATTGCTGACCAGTTGTCATGACGTTCGAGAGTCGACTGGGTTATACATTCAAGGATCAGGCGCTACTGCGGCTGGCTTTGACCCACCGCTCCGTGAGTGCCGAGGACCCCGGTCGCAACGACAACGAGCGACTCGAGTTTCTGGGTGATGCTGTTCTCCAGCTTGTAATCACCGATCTCCTTTATGACAGCTATCCCCAGCTTGCCGAAGGTCAGATGGCCAAAGTGAGGGCGGCCGTCGTGAGCCGGCCGACCCTCGCCGAGATCGCCAGATCAACAAGCATCGGATCCGAGTTGCACCTTGCCCCTGGAGAGGACCGCACTGGCGGCCGTGGGAAGGATTCCATCCTCGCTGATGCCGTAGAAGCGGTGCTTGGCGCGGTCTATCTCGATGGAGGCCTGCAAGCTGCCCGGCAGATGATTCTCGGTCTGTGGCGTGAGCGGGTTACCGATCGCGCCAAACGGCCGGGAATCAAGGACTACAAGACCCGTCTCCAAGAGCACCTTGCGCGAGACGGTCTCATTCCGGAATACCAGGTCGAAGGGACCGGGCCCGATCATGATCGGCGTTTCACCGCCATCGTCCACGTCGAAGGTAACGAGCTCGGTGCCGGAGCTGGACGCTCCAAGAAAGAAGCTGAGCAGGCTTCTGCATCTGAAGCACTGGCCACTCTCACATCAGATCCTCCCTGACTAACTCGTCGTCCCTCGCCCGAAGATCGATATACCAAGTGGTGTGCATGGCGGCGATCGCGGCGACGATGAAACCTTGAGCGATGAGCCCGAGCACCGAAGCAATCGAGATGCCCAGTCCGAGGTCTCCAACGACGGAGAGCGGAATGGCAACCAACTGAATCAGTTGTACTGCGACTGATCCGAGTAGACCCACCAATGCCAGAAATCCCAAGGTAGGCCACCAGCGGCGGCGTACGAGATCGAAGCTCCGTCTCAACGACCCTATCGCTTTCCGCTTCTCGATAACGAGCACCGGGCTCCACATCGAGAGGACGACTCCAATCCAGATTGCGGGCGTCAACATTGCGAACATGAGCACTATCGCGATGAAGACGCTGGTTGCGTTTGGGGTGCCGACCAGGGCCCACGGGATGGTCCATGCGATGACCCCAGCGACGACAATGCCGGCCACGGCGAGTAAGGCGATGGTCCCGGCTATCAGCCCGCGACCGTACCGGCCCAAAGCGACTCGTCTTGCCTGGGCGCCGGTCGCCGGGAGTCCGGCCGCGTCGGAGGCGATGATGTGATGGGCAGCCAGGTAAACGTACAGGGAGGCGAGGGTTTGAAGGGCGACGGCTATCAGGGTGGCCCAGATAAATGGCTCGGCCATCTCCAACAACTCGTCAGATGGAAGTGAGTCGAGAAATTCAGGGTCGCTGAAGACGAGATTGAGAAACTCGTCCGCACCCGAGAGTCTGAAGACTCCCAAGGCAGCGATACCGGTTGGGATGAATGCCCAGAGGGCGGCCGAGGCCAGGGCCTTCCACGTACGAGCCAGCGCGTTCATGGCGTCGCCGAGCACCTGTCCAAGAGGACGTGGGACTATTTGCATTGGCTCGGTACCGTAACCGGCCCTTAGTTGGAGACCTGACTGCCTGAATTACCCGAAGTCGAGACCACCCGTCGTCATCTTGAAGCCGCCATGGTCGGCCGAACATTCATCGAAGTAAGAGTCAGTCACGATCGGACCGTGCGTAACAACGCTTCACGAGCGGAGGTCGCCAACCGGCTCTCGGGGCGGACCGTTCAGGATGTCCGTCGCCACGGCAAGTTTCTGATCATCGGTCTGGATAGTGGCTACACAATGGTGGCCCATCTCGGTATGTCCGGACGATTTTCGATTGCCCAGCCTTCGCAGACAAAGAGCGCTCACACCCACTTTGTTGCTGTTTTGGACAACAACACCGAGATCAGGTTTATTGATCCGAGGACATTCGGTTTCATTGCCGCATACGACGAAGACGAAGTCAGTAGTTCCGGGCTGGCGCGGTTGGGGCCCGATGCGTGGACCGAACCACTCGATGTGGACGATCTGGCTGCCTCCCTCCGAGGTCGGGTGGCACCGATCAAGGCACTCCTCCTTGACCAGGGCCCCATGGCAGGACTTGGCAATATCTATGCCGACGAGGTGCTTCATCTCGCCCATGTCCACCCGTTGACCGCCGGCGGAGATCTCAACCACCATCAGGTGGGGGCGTTGCTGGAGGCAGTGCGGGTGGTCTTGGGGGCGGCTATCGACGCCGGTGGAACGACCTTGGACGATCTTGCCTACCTGCTCCCTGACGGCCAGGCGGGGGAAAGCCTCGAAGGTCTTCGGGTCTATGGACGTGAGGATCAGCCCTGTCGTACGTGTGGGACTGCGATCCAGCGGATCGTGGTTCGCTCCCGGTCTACCCATTTTTGTCCGAGTTGTCAGCCACATGTCTGACACGGCCGTTCACGTCTACGTCACCGGGAGCGTTCAGATGGTCGGCTATCGACAGAGTTGCCGAAGGGTTGCAAGGTCACTCGGGCTGGTGGGGTGGGTTCGCAACCTGAGGGACGGAAGGGTGGAGTTCTTTGCCCAAGGTGGTGCCGAAGGTGTCGATCGATTAGTGGCCTGGGCTTGGGCCGGACCGTCGTCCGCGAACGTGACTGGTGTCGAGTCGGACATGGTTAGGCGCGATGTCACACTCACGGATTTCTTCATCCAACCCAACCCAGAGAGTTCCGTATGAACCTCAATACGTTGTTAGCCTGACGTCATAATCACAATCGTGTCATTTGCCAGGTGTCATTTGTGTATCTGAAGTCTCTCAAAGTTGCCGGGTTCAAGTCGTTCGCAGACAGAACCCGTTTGGAATATCGCCCCGGGGTAACCGTGATCGTCGGACCCAACGGTTCGGGCAAATCCAACCTCGTTGACGCGTTGTCATGGGTTCTTGGAACTCAATCGACCAAGGCTCTCCGCACCGAGAAGATGGAAGACGTCATCTTTGCCGGGACCGCGACTAGACCTGCGCTGAACAAGGCTGAGGTGACGCTCGTCATCGACAACGCCGAGCGGATGATCGATCTCGATCTGGACGAGGTGGCGCTGACACGCCGTCTCTATCGCGATGGCTCGAGTGACTACGAGCTGAACGGGGTGGGGTGTCGGCTGTTGGACATCCAGGATCTGCTCTCGGATTCGGGGGTTGGTCGTCACCAGCACGTAATCATCGGTCAGGGCGAGATCGGCAAGGTGCTCAATGCATCTCCCGAGGAGCATCGAGCGGTTATCGAGGAAGCTGCCGGCATCCTCAAGCATCGTCGCCGAATGGAGCGAAGCGAGCGTCGTCTGGAGAGAACCGACGAAGACCTGGTTCGTCTTCAGGATCTGCTCGGCGAGATCGGTAGACAGATGCGGCCGCTGCGTCGCCAAGCCAAGGCTGCCGATCGCTATGACGGTCTCAAGGCCGAAGTGGTTGCCTTGCGTCTATATCTGAGTGGTGTGGCTCTCGCCGACCATGACCGTCAACTCACCATCTTCACTTCCGAGAGGGCCAAGCTGTTTGAGGTCAACGAAGTCGACGGCGCAAGAGTTGAGGTGTTGGCGGAAACACTCGCCAAACTCACCGAGTCGGCCAGCCAGGTTGGTGCCGATCTTGACCGGGACACGTCCGCAGCAGCGCGGCTCGAGACCACAAATGAACGGCTTCGACGGATCGCCTCTGTGTCCCATGAGCGGGCGAGGGCTGTTAGCGGGCGCCGAGAGGCTGTGGTCGAGCGACGCTCCGATCTCAATGATGAGTCCCAATCGATCATCGATGAGCTGTCCGAGAGTGTTGACGCCCGAACTACGGCTGAAAACGTTTCCACGGCGGCCGAAGATCGATTCCGTCGTCTCGAAGATGAAGAGCGTGCAGTGGCTGCACAAAATTCGTTGTCGCCGGAGGGGGCTCTCGCTGCGGCCCAAGGTCAGCTGAGCTCTTTGGAAGCGTCTCTGATCAGAGATGAAAGGGAAGGGAAAACCCTCTCACACAGACTCGATGTGCTGTCGGCCCAGCGTCGTGACGAGACGGCGGAGGTCGAGCGGATCAACTTTGAAATCAAGCAAATTGATCAAGAACTCTCCGGGTTACACGCTGCCTACGACGGGGTCGGTAAGAAACGTCAGGCAGATCAAACCCTCTGGTCACACGCCGAGGAGTCGCTCGCGGAGTCTGGGCTCGAGAAGGCTTCGGCTGCGGCGAAGGTAGAAGCGATCAAGGCAGGCGTTGACGGCCGATATGACCTCGAAGCTCGAAAGATGGTCGAAGATGCCACGGGCGCCGTTGGGACGCTGAAATCGCGTCTCGACATTCCGGTTGGCATGGAAGCGGCAGTGCAAGCGGCTCTCGGTGCCTGGGCCGACGCTGTGGCGTTCGAGGCCTCAGATTCGGTGCGAAACGTCGTCGAACTCGTCAAACGCCACGGTGGCGGATCTGTTCCAGTCGTTTCTGCGATCTCCGAGAGCACAGCTCCAGCCCGAGAGGTAGCCGCCGCGCTCGGAGTGGAGGCACTCGTCGACATGTTGGGTCCGGAGGCACACCAAGGGCTTGCCAACCGTCTCCTCGGAGATGTGGTTCTGGTTGAGGGTTGGCTGTCGGGCTGGGACTTGGTCGCCAAACACCCCGCCCTTCGGGCCGTGACCCCGGAGGGTGACCTCATCTCAGTGAACGGTGTCCTGATCGCCAACCCCGATGGTGCCGGCGAGGCGATGCTGGAGAGTGCAGAAGTGGTTCTCGAGAGAGCCGAAACAGAGTTCTCCAGAGCAGAGTCTCGCCATACGAGCGCACGACGCGACTTCGACCTGAGCCGTGAATTGGAGCGCACAGCTCTCGAAAGTCTCGAGAAGGCGGAAGCAGGGTTGGCGGGCCGCTCCGAGGCAATGGCGCGTCTCCAGCAGTCGGTCGATTCGATCACAGTTGAGCACGATCGACTCACTGAACGCCAGACAGCTCTTGTTCAGTCAATAGACGCTGCTGAGACCCAAATGGAGTCCCTGAAGAACCGACTCGAGGCGCTGGAAGGTGAGGAAGCGGCTCGGATGAAAGTGTGGGCTGAGCTCGAGGGGCGTCGTCTCCAATTGGCCGCCGACAGAGAGATCGCTCGTTCCGAGTGGCAAGATGCTGCGGCTCGACATCTTGCGTTTATCGAGCGTGAGCGGCTGTTCGAAGAGCGAAGGGTCCGCATCTCAGAGGAACTGGGACGTCTTCAGTCTGGTATCAGCTCAGATGCCGACCCCGGGAGTCTCAATCGTGTTGAGGAGGTGGCACGTCGCGCGATTGACATCCTCGAGAGACGCATCGAGGAAATTCGAGATCGTCAAGCCCGGCTCCGGGCTGAGAACTCTGAGGTACTCGGTCGGCTGGGAGTGGCCAGAACCGAGCACGACACAAAACGGTCGGCCATTGTTTCGGCGAGCCAGCGGGTTGGCGAGATCGACGTGAAGCTCACGGAACTCCGGTTGACCCGTGAAGCCGTGATCGAGTCCATTCGGCGCGACGCTGATGCTGACGCCGACGCGGCCATCGGAGCACCGCGTCCCGACGTTTCTCGCACCGCTGATCTTGACGAGATGATGGAGACAAAGAGTGTCCAGTTGGCCCGGCTGGGTCCAATAAATCCGTTAGCGGCCAAGGAATATCGGGATCTAGAGGAACGTCATGACTTCCTGTCCGAGCAGATGGCAGATGTTGAGTCGTCCCGATCCGATCTCAGAAAGGTCATCTCGGCACTCGAGTCCGAGATCGAGCAGCGTTTCCGGAGGGCCTTCGACGAGGTGGCCGCCGCATACCAGCAGTACTTTGAAGTTCTGTTTCCTGGTGGGCGAGGAGAGATCAGACTCGAGAATCCCGACGATCGTTCTTCCGGTGTCGCCATCGACGCCCAGCCTTTGGGCAAGAAAGTCAGCACGATGACGTTGCTCTCGGGTGGTGAGAGGAGTCTGGCGGCCCTTGCTTTCCTCTTTGCGATCTTCGACGCGCGGCCAAGCCCCTTCTATGTGCTCGATGAGGTCGAGGCAGCCCTCGACGACACCAATCTGCGTCGGTTCCTCAGAATCGTCGACGAGTTCCGTCAGCGGGCGCAGCTTCTGATCGTGACCCATCAGCAGCAGACGATGGAAGCCGCAGATGTCCTCTACGGGGTAACCATGGAACCAGGTGGATCCTCACAGGCGCTCCGCAAGGAGATGACGTCTACCGCTTCGGCTGCCGCTGTCGACCAGGTCGTTGTCGATCAAGTCGTTGTCGATCAAGTCGCATAAGTTCGTCTAAGCGATGAACGCACAAACACCGATAGTCCTCGGCGTCGTCGTGGTCGTCCTGATTCTCATCGGGGTCTACGTGTTCTGGCGACGATCCAAGGGAGCCACCCCCGTCGAGCCGATTCGGCGTCTCTACAAGACCGTCGGAGTTCTCGGCGCAGCCCTAGGTGGACCTTGGGACTCGGGTCTTGATGACTCCGATTGGGCTGAGATCTCCGAAGTTCTTCTTGCGGCCGACGTCGGCGTCGAAGCTTCGACACGTATTGTGCGAGGGCTGCGGTCGGCCAAACCAGAATCCCTAGATGATGCTCGGGGGCACTTGGCTAGGTTGCTGAGGTCCGAATTAGACGACGCCCCCAGGATGCTTCGTTTGGATGGTGAGCTTTCCATTGTCGTGATCGTTGGTGTCAACGGGACCGGAAAAACGACAACTGTCGCCAAGCTCTCGTATCGGCTGAAAGAAGAAGGGAAAAGCGTGATTATCGGTGCCGCCGACACCTTTCGGGCTGCTGCCGGCGAGCAACTCGAAATTTGGGCTCGGCGTGTTGGTGTCGACATAGTTACAGGTCAGGAGGGTGGCGACCCGGCTGCGGTGGTGTTTGACACGATTTCTGCGGCAAAGGGACGTCACGCAGACATTGTGATCATTGATACGGCGGGACGACTTCACGGAAAGAAGAACCTGATGGGAGAGCTCAAGAAGATTTACAAAGTGGCGGCCGGTGACGGAGAGGTCGACGAGGTCCTTCTGGTATTGGATGCGACAGCCGGCCAGAACGGTCTGGCTCAGGTCCGTGAGTTTGTAGAAACCATCCCGGTCAGCGGAATTGTCCTCACCAAGCTGGATGGCACGGCAAAAGGTGGGATTGTGATTGCCGTTGAGAAAGAGCTCGGCATCCCGGTCAAGTTCATCGGTCTGGGGGAAGGTTTGGATGACATGGAACCGTTTGATCCCGATAGTTTCATATCCGCATTGCTGGAGGAGTCATGACATCTGACGAGCTTGCTGCACTGGCGAGAGCCGCTGCCGAGTCCTCGTACTCTCCGTACTCCCACTTTCGGGTGGGGGCGGCGGTAGTTGGGGAAGAGGGAGAGATATTCACCGGTGCCAACGTCGAGAACGCCGCGTACCCGGTGTCGTCGTGCGCAGAGGCTACGGCGATCAACACCGCTGTCTCACAGGGTATCCGGAAGATCTCAGTTGTAGCCGTGGCATGTATTGATGCCCGAGATGTCGAGGGTGCCTACCCGTGTGGCCGGTGTAGGCAGATCATGTCGGAGTTTGGCGTCGAGAAGGTAATTGTGAGCGCGGGCGATGGGTCGGCGGTGCGTGAGCACACACTCGACCAACTGCTTCCCCACCAATTCGAGCTCTAAGCTTCGATCGGCTTTGGCCAGTCGGGTCGATTCACCTTTCCCACCACAAAACGAGGCCCACTCCAGGTGTCATCGATGGCGCACACCTTGTTGTCCACCATTCCGGTGGGAAGGAGTCCTTGGTGTCTTGTGATGCCGGAGCTACAACCATCTCGGAATAGGATTCACCGAAGCCGGCCGTAATATAGAGCGCTCCCTCTAAAGGAGTGTATGCACCCACCCGGCTTCGGCCCCGGATACGAACACGAAGCCTGTGGCGTTGGTTTCATCGCCGCTCTCGATCGTTTGCCTTCCTTTCGGATGACCCGATTGGCTGTGGAATGCTTGCAGCGGCTCGACCATCGGGGCGCCACTGCCATCGACGGGACGGGTGACGGCGCCGGATTGCTCACCCAGATCCCCTACAAACTGATAGGGCGCGAGCTTCGGGCCCACGACATGACAATCGACCCCGATCGTCTTGGAGTCGTCATGTGCTTTCTTCCTCCCGATGATGCCGCCAGATCACGTTCTGTCGTCAGCGAAGCCTTGGAGGCGCAGGGTCTTCATCTCGTCTATTGGCGTTCGGTGCCTATGGACCCTTCGGTGCTTGGCGAGCATGCTCGCAATGTGCTGCCGCTGATCGAGCAGGCCGTTGTCACCGCCGATCTCCCCGAGGGGCACTTCGAACGGGCGATGTACATGGCGAGAAAGCGGATGGAGCGCACTGCCAATCCCGGACTCTCGATTCCTTCAGCTTCGGGACGGACCGTGATCTACAAGGGCTTGTTTACTGCCGGTCACATTGCTGACTTTTATTGGGACCTTCGTGACCCGGACTTTGAGACGCCATTTGCGATCTTCCACCAGCGCTTCTCCACCAACACATTTCCCAGCTGGGAAAACGCCCAGCCATTCCGAATGTTGGCGCACAATGGGGAGATCAACACCATCCAGGCCAATCGATCCTGGATGCAGGCCAGGGAAAACGCCGCCACCCCTGGAGTGTGGGGAGACCGGTTGGCCGACTTGTCTCCTTTCATCCAGCCATCTCTGTCCGACTCGGCGAGCCTCGACAACGCTTACGAGCTACTGGTGCAGAGCGGTCGGTCGCTGTCACATGTCAAAGAGATGCTCATCCCCGCAGCTTGGGAGAACGTGTCGGATCTGTCACCTGAACTTGCAGGTTTCTATCGCTATCACGCCTTCTTGACCGAGCCATGGGACGGCCCAGCGGCAATAGCGGTTAGCGACGGCATTTCACTTCTCGCAGGTATGGATCGCAATGGGCTGCGCCCGGCTCGGTGGACCGTGACCCCCGATGTGGTGGTGGTTGCCTCCGAAGCGGGAGTCTGTCCCGAAGAGGAAGCCCGAGCCATCGAGACCGGCCAACTCGGTCCGGGGGAGCTGATTCTCTTCGATGGTGAGACCGGGACGGTTCATCATTCGGACGAGGTCAAGAACGATCTCGCGGCTCGACGTCCCTATGGCGAATGGGTCAACACCGAGGCGATTGCCATCCAGGCGCCCTTCGATCCGTTGAACGATGCGAGATTTGACGCCGGCGCCCTGACCAGGGTGTTTGGCTACACAGCCGAGGAGCGTCGTTTGATCCTGGCACCGATGGCAGAAGGTATCACCCCGATGGGCTCGATGGGTGACGATACAGGATTAGCGGTTCTCGACGATCGCCCCCGACGGCTCACCCGTTACTTCCATCAGATGTTCGCTCAGGTGACCAACCCCCCGATGGACCCGATCCGAGAGGAGCTGGTGATGTCGCAGCGGATCCAGCTGGGACGTCGCGGGCCGATACTCGAAGACCATCCCAGTCAGGCTCACCTCATCGAGCTGGCGAGCCCGATCATGTCGGATGCCGAGTTGGAGTCCGTGGTCAGGACAGGGGATCCCCGTTTTTTCTCCCACTGGATCGCTGCCACCTGGGAAGCCTCGACCGGTCGGGAGGGGATGGAGGAGCGACTCGACGCGATATGCGAGGAGGCGACTCAAGCCGTTCAACTCGGTTCCACGATTCTTGTGCTTTCCGATCGCGAGATCAGCGATCGGGAGGCCCCCATCCCGATGATGCTTGTCGTCGGTTCGGTGCACCACCGTCTCATCGATGCTGGTGTCAGGGGTGATGTTTCGCTTGTGGTGGTCTCGGGTGAGCCACGGGATGCTCACGACGTGGCCTGTCTGATTGGGTTTGGAGCGTCGGCGGTAAATCCCTATCTCGCTATCGACCAGGTGATAGATCTGGCACGCTCCGGAATGATCGACCTGGACCCGGTGACGGCACAAGAGAACTATCGAAGCGCTCTAGAGACCGGGCTGTTGAAAATCATGTCGAAGATGGGGATCTGCACGGTGTCGGCCTATCGAGGGTCAGAGCTGTTCGAGGTGATCGGGTTGTCCGAGCGGGTGTGTGTGCGGGCCTTCCGGAATTCACCTCGTCGGCTACGAGGGATCGGGTTTCGCACCATTGCCGACGACGCTCTCGCCCGTCATGCCAGCTTTAGTCAGGGACCAAACGCCTCAGGTGGCTTCTATAAGCACAGGCGGGGCGAGGAGACCCACATCACTGGGCCGAAGACAGTTCTCAACCTCCAGAAGTCGGTTAGGTCAGGGGATTACGACGGCTGGCTCAATTATCTGGAGACCATCGGTGACCGGCCACCCGCTCTGGTGAGGGACCTCCTCACGTTCGTCCAGCGGGAGCCAATACCCCTGGAGCAGGTAGAGGCCGCTGAAGACATCATGCGCCGTTTCACGACCGCCGCAATGTCCCTCGGTGCGTTGTCAAAAGAGGCGCATGAGGCACTCGCCGAAGCGATGAATCGGATCGGTGGTCTGTCCAACTCTGGTGAAGGCGGTGAGGACCCCGATCGCTACGGGACGTCGCGTAACTCGGCCATCAAGCAGGTGGCGTCGGGACGGTTTGGGGTGACTCCGGCCTACCTTGACTCGGCCCAGGAGTTGCAGATCAAGATGGCACAGGGATCAAAGCCGGGGGAGGGTGGTCAGCTTCCCGGGCACAAGGTTTCAGACGAGATAGCGCGGTTACGTCACACCAAGCCCGGTGTGACGCTGATCTCGCCGCCACCACATCACGACATCTACTCCATCGAAGATCTGGCCCAGCTGATTTATGACCTCAAATCGTTCAAACCCGATGTGCGCGTCTCGGTCAAGCTGGTGAGCGAGCCCGGTGTGGGAACCATTGCGGTGGGTGTTGCCAAGGCGGATGCCGACGTGATCACCGTTTCGGGCTCCGAGGGTGGAACCGGTGCCTCCCCGCTGGTCTCGATCAAACACGCCGGGTCGCCATGGGAGCTGGGTGTTGCTGAAGCCCACCAGGCCCTGGTCGCCAAGGGGATGAGGTCGAGGATCATCTTGGAAACAGACGGCGGGCTGCGCACCGGCCGTGATGTCGTTGTCGCCGCGATGCTCGGTGCCGAGCGGTTCGGCCTCGGGACGCTGCCTCTCCTGGCGATGGGCTGCAAGATGGTCCGTCAGTGCCACCTCAACACCTGTCCCGTGGGAATAGCTACACAGGATCTTGATCTTCGGGCCAAGTTCACCGGCTCTGCCGACCAGGTGGTGATTCTTCTGGGGCACCTGGCCGAGGAGATCAGACAGCTCCTGGCCAGTCTGGGCAAAAGAACCATCGATGACATCGTGGGTAGGGCTGACTTGCTTCGCCCCGCTGATCGAAGCCATCCACTCGCCACCGACCTTGCGACACTGCTGGTCAGGGCCCAGGACCGTCGCAAGCACGAGGGGTACAACGCTGTTCCGCTCTCAGATCTGTCGCGACGAATGGCGGCGGATGCTCGACCGGCGATCGAAGGGGGTGAGCCGATCGCGCTGAGCTATCCGATCCGCAATGTGGATCGCACAGTGGGGGCTCGACTTTCGGGGGAGATTGCGAAGAGACATGGTGACGTCGGTCTTCCCGATGGCACCATCGAGGTGAGATTGTCGGGAACGGCCGGGCAGAGTCTTGGAGCCTGGCTGAGCCCTGGTGTGTCGCTGTTGTTGGCGGGACCGGCCAACGACTACGTCGGGAAGGGGATGGCCGGTGGGCTGATCTCAGTGGCTCCGGTCAGAAGCGCCTCGATCCCCCAGGGTGCCGGTAACGCAGTGCTCTATGGCGCGACTGGTGGCCGGCTATTCATCGCCGGCCGGGTTGGCCAAAGGTTTGCGGTTAGGAACTCGGGCGCGATCGCAGTTGTCGAAGGCTGCTCAGACCACGGTTGCGAGTACATGACAGGGGGGACCGTGGTCGTCCTCGGTGAGGTTGGCCGCAACTTCGCGGCAGGCATGACCGGTGGCAAGGCTTACGTTTGGGACCCGACGATCGCCATCAAAGGCAAACTCGCGCAAACGGCTCCTGCAGTAAGACGATTGACCGACGAGGAGCAGGATCAGTTGCGGGAACTGATCTTGGAACATGTTGAACGGACTGACAGCCCGTTGGGCAGATCGGTCCTCGGGTCTCTTGGAGACACCTGGGTTGTGGACCCGGAAATAGTCGACGAAGTCGTCGACTTATCTGGTCTGGAGAGCCTCCACCAGCTTGGGTAGGACCTGATGAACGTCCCCGACTACCCCAAGGTCGGCCACCGAGAAGATGGGAGCGTCGGGGTCCTTGTTGATGGCAATGATCGTGCCTGAGTCTTTCATCCCGACAAGATGTTGCATGGCCCCGGAGATTCCGCAAGCGATGTACACATCCGGCTTGACCGTCTTGCCGGTTTGACCTACCTGTTTGGCATACGGCACCCAGCCGGCGTCGACTATGGCGCGGGTGGCACCCGAGGCTGCGCCCAATTGCTTGGCGACATCTTCCACCATGGCGTAGGCCTCGGCGGAGCCGAGTCCGCGTCCGCCAGAGACGATTACGGCTGCCTCTCCAAGTTGTGGCCCTTCGCGTTCCTCGACGTGTGAGGCGGTGACATTGGCGTCGGAGGTGCCGGCGTCGGGAAGATCGAGTGTGGTGACGTCTGGAGCGGAGCCACCCGCCGATTCTGCCACGAACGACTTGGGGCGAACCAGGACGATGAACGGACGTCGGGTCGCCTCTGCCGTCGCAATCTGGGCGCCGCCAAAGACTTCATGGTCGGTCTCGACTCCCGAGTCGGTGAGCCGCACATCGGTGGCGTTGGAGAGGACACCCACGCCCAGTCGTGCCGCAAGACGACCCGCCACATCACGATCGTTGTAGGCCTGACCGAAGATCATCAAGTCCGGCGCGTCGCTTGCGATCTTCTCGGCCAGCGCGGCAGCGGTCGGTCCTGAGGGCAGTCGGTCACCGGCGTCAATATGGACAACCGAGTCGGCACCGTGGTCACCCAAGGTGGCGAATACCTGGTCGGACCCCTCTCCGAGAAAGAGGGCTGTCACGTCGCCCATCTCTCGTGCCTTGGCAAGCAATTCGAGGCCAAGTGCTGAGGGCGCGTCGTTGACCTGCTCGACGAATACCCAGATGTCGGCCATCAGATCACTTTCCGGTCTTCGAGGAGGGCGACGATTGCGAGATGCGCTTCTCCGTCGTCTTCGATGATCTGTCCAGCCGTCCGTTCCACGGCGTCGGTGATCGAGACCACTTTCTGAGATGAGGCGATCTCGACTCCGAGATCAGCGAGTGTCAAGTTGTCGACCGGTTTCTTCTTGGCGTCCATGATCCCTTTGAAGGTGGGATAGCGAGGCTCGACGACACCTGCGGTCACCGACACCACGGCCGGGAGAGATGCCTCAACAACGTCATAACCGTCCGCGGTCTGACGATGGATCGTGACCGAGCCCTCGCCGGCTTCGACCGAGGTGGCGTAGGTCAAGGCTGGGGCATCGAGAAGCTCGGCGATCATCTGCGGGACGACTCCGGAATAGCCATCAGTAGATTCTGTGCCGGCGATGACCAGGTCGTAACCCTCCCCCTTGATGGCTGCGGCAAGAACTCTCGCCGTGCTGAGAGCGTCGGATCCGCGCAATCCATCGTCTTCGATCAGGACTGCCTTGTCGGCACCCATCGCCAGCGCTTGACGAATGCCCTGGGCGTTACCGGATGGCCCCATGCTGACCAACGTGACTGTGCCTTCGTTGGCGTGGGCAAGCTGAAGACCCATTTCCACTCCGTAGCGATCGGTGTCATCAAGCACCTGGTCGGCAGTACGGACGAGCCAGTTGGTCCCCTCTTCAATCGTGTACGGGGTGGCCGGATCTGGGATCTGCTTGACGCAGACGACGACCTTCAATACGACTCCTTATTCGAGATATGGCCGGCGATGGTAACGAGACATCAGAGCTTCGAAGTCAACCCTCAAATCGAGTTGCGATCGATGCGCTCTATCACCAGCGACGGGGGCACGGCGGGCTCAGGTCCTATTACCCATGCTTTGGCTAGTCGGTCTTGCTGTGTGAGCCATTTTGAGTCATCCGAATATTTGATGGTGGCGAGGGTGTCGCCAGGCGATACGGAATCGCCGATCTTGGCGACCACCGTGATTCCGACTCCAGGGTCGATTACATCGTCCTTCCGTTCCCGCCCCGCACCCAGTCTGGTGGCAGCTATACCGATTGTGCGGGCATCGCAGGCCTGGACATACCCGGCCGTGCCGGTGGTGATGACAGCTTTGTGTGGGGCCACCGGCAGAAGCGAAGGGTCTCGGATCTGATCGCTGTTTCCCCCGTGCGCTTCTGTCACCTCGACGAACTTTCTGAGAGCGTCGCCAGTGGTGATCGCCTCGACGAGTCGGTCACGCCCACCGTCGATGTCTGCAAGTTCCAACATCACCTCGCCCAAAGTCAGCGTCAATTCGAGGACGTCGTCGGGGCCCGATCCGTTGAGGATATCGATTGATTCCCTGATCTCATTGGCGTTTCCCACCTCATGGCCCAGAGGTTGATCCATTGAAGTGATCAAAGCGACTGTGTTGACGCCATAAGCACCACCAATGTCGACCATGGTTTTGGCCAACTCTCGAGACATGTTCAGTTCCTGCATTTGGGCCCCAGTGCCGGTCTTGACGTCGAGGATGAGACCATCGAGACCTTCGGCCAACTTCTTTGACATGATCGAACTCGAGATCAAAGGGATCGATGGAACAGTGCCGGTGGCGTCGCGGAGTGCGTAGAGCTTGCGGTCGGCAGGCACCATGGTCTCTGATTGGCCGGCCATGACCAGTCCGTGCTCGACCAACATCGAGCGGAACTCATCGGCCTCGAAGTTTGTGGTGTAGCCGCTGATCGACTCCAGCTTGTCAAGTGTCCCTCCGGTGTGACCGAGACCGCGACCCGATATCATCGGAACCGCCACGCCACAGGATGCTACGAGGGGCGCCAGTGGGATCGAGATCTTGTCGCCCACACCACCGGTGGAGTGCTTGTCCACCTTGGGCATCGCCACATCGGAGAAGTCCATCACATCCCCGGAATGCAGCATCGAGAGGGTCCACGCGCTCAGTTCTGCCGTGTTCATTCCATTGAGGAGAATCGCCATGGCCATAGCCGACATCTGATAGTCGGGTACTTCCCCTTTGGTGTAAGCGGAGATGAGCCAGTGGATCGCTTCACTGCTGAGAGCACCGCCGTCGCGTTTGGATTCGATCAGCTCGGTTGCCGTGAAGGCCACTAGAAGATGCCGGTCAGCTCGGGATGGCCCATACCGAGGTTGAGGTTTTGCACGGCTTGGACCGCGGCACCTTTCAACAGGTTGTCTTCGGCACCAACCACCACGATGTTGTGACCATCTTCGCTCACCCCGACGCCACCAAGAACCGCACCAATCAGACCGGTGCCGTCACGTAACTCCGGGGACGCATCGCGAATCTCGATGAGCTGCTCATCGGAATAGCGATCCCGCAATACCTCGTTAACCTCGACCGCCGCTCTCACTGTGCCAACCGGGATGTGGACTGTCACCAGCAGACCCCGGAAGGCCGGATGGACATGTGGCATGAAGCGCACCGGCTGTCCGAGATGGTGGCTTGCTTCTCGTTCGTGGATGTGGCCAACCAGGTTGTATGGCATCAGATTGTCGTGGAGACGTTCTGGATCGTTCATTGGGGACGGGGTGGTGCCCGATCCCGAATAGCCGGAGACACCAAACACGGCGGGTACACCGTCGAGATCGTCGAGGAACGGTGCGATGGCCAGTTGGGCCAGGGTTGCGTAACAACCAGGATTGGCGATCCGTCTGGCGCCGGAGATCTTGTCCCGAAACAATTCTGGCAATCCGTAGACCCAGTTGTCATCGAATCGATGATCAGCAGAGATGTCCACGATGACCGTTTCGGGAGATATCACTTCCACGAACGGCCTGCTCACCCCATTGGGAAGTGCGAGAAAGACGGCATCCAGAGAGAGCTCGGCAATTTCGCCAGGGTTGAGATTCTGAAAGGTGAGCCCATCGATTTCCGGAACTGGCCGCCCGGCCAACTCTCTCGATCCGGCGTGGATGACCTCGACGTTGGGGTGACGGTCGAGAATGGTCAGCAATTCCGACCCGGTGTGCCCTCTGGCCCCCACCACCCCGATGCGTTTCACCTCACTCATCGAAATCAGGGGCGAGGTCTGTGATCAGCTTCACGGCGGGTGCGATTCGGTCGAAATCGGGCTCACCCTTCCAGAATATCGTCCATCCACCCTGGTTGACTAAGCCATCGGCTTCCCTGATGTAAAAGGCGTTGAAACGGTTATCCCGACGCGACCTCCAGAACAAGGACGGGTAATCCCCGATCATCTGATCCCAGACTGTTCTGGCCAGGCCTTCACCTCGAGCCGAGTCGTCGATGGCGAACTTGTCAAGATAGAAGAAGTCGCCGGGTTTGGTGACGATGGCGGCCGCGCGGCCGCCATCGGAGACATATGCAGCCTCCAAGTCGAGCCGTTCCCACCAGTCGGGGAGAAGGTCCTTGCCAAATGCAGCGTTGATCAACTTCTCGAGCTCGTCACTGTTGAGCTGGGGTTTCTCAGTTCCCTTCACGATCCTCTCACCTTTTCGAATGAGGGTTCCGGCGCCACCGTGAGTGAAAAGCTCTCTGACCAAGGCTGACGGTGTTGTGATCGACACCGACGTCTCGACGGGGCTGTCATCGAGGAGTTGTTTGATCTCAGCCAGTTTGAATTGCATCCCGGAGTGCACCCAATCTTCTTTCATCAGGGTGTCGTAGTCGGATGCCAGGTTGATCGAATCGATGACGTGATCCTCAGCATTGCGCAGGCCGCCTGCGTCCGTGAGGAAGATTATCTTCATCGGCTGAACGGCATGCACCAACTCACGGGTGGCAGCGTCAGCGTTCATGTTGACCAGTTGACCGCCTGGAGCCACGCCGAGGCAGGTGAGGATGGGGATGGCTCCGGACTCGACGATTGATCTGATCAGATCAAGGTGCACCTTGGTCGGTTCCCCGACGAACCCATACCTGTCGGCGTCGACCAACCGGGCGTCGAAGGCACCCTGGGTGAGACCGTGGGCGGACACGCCCTGGCCCCGCACCGCTTCCACCAGCTCGATGTTCCTGGAGGTGAAGGTTTCTCGTGCCACATCGAGCACGTCCGGGGACGTCACTCTCAGCCCGTCGAGTTTCTCGGTTGCGATGCCCGCGGTGTTGAGGTCCTCGTCGAGTTGGGGCCCACCACCATGTAGCACAATTGGAGTCAGCCCGACTGTGTGAAGAAAAGCGAGCGAAGCCGCGGTCTCTTCGAGACGGTCACGAAGGATGGCCCCTCCGATCTTGATGACTGCGAACCGTGATTGGTCGAGCGACGAGAACCGCTGGAGATAGGTGCGGATCTCTTTGCCGTCGCTCATGTTGGAGAGCAGCTGAACGATCGTCTCGCGAATGTCCCGGTTTGGAGCCATCAGGATGCTTCTAACAGGGTCTTCATGATGGCTTTCTGGACGTGGAGGCGATTCTCGGCCTCGTCGTAGGCGAAACAGTTCGGTCCATCGAATACCCCGTCACTCATGATGACGTTGCGTCTCATCGGTAGACAGTGGCTGACCAGCGCACCGTCGGCGTTTGCCATCTTCGCCTCGTCGACGATGAAATGGCGATAGCCGTCTCGGATCGGCTTCTCCTTCGCCCATTGACCGAAGTAGGGGAGGGCCCCCCAGCTTTTGGCATACACCACATCGGCGCCCTCATACGCCGAGTTGATGTCGTGGGTCACCGTCAGCGAGCGGCCGTTCGCCGAGACGTCGCTGGCTGCGATGTCCATGTACCGCTGGTCGAGCACGTAGTCCTCATTTGGACATAGCAACGTCACATCCATCCCGAATTTGGCTGCGATCATCAATGCCGAGTTGGCGACAGCGGTGTTCAGCGGCTTGGGGTGATAGCTCCAAGTGAGAAGAAATTTCTTGCCGTCCAACTCTCCCAGTTGCTCTTGAAGCGACATGGCGAGTGCCATTTCCTGGCATGGATGGGTGATCGTTTCCATGTTGATGACCGGTACATCTGCCTGCTCTGCAAACGAATTGAGAATGAGGTCTCTACGGTCCTCTTGCCAATTATCGAACTTGGGGAACGCTCTTATTCCGATCAGGTCGCAATACCTGGAGAGGACCTTGGCGGCCTCAACGACATGCTCCTCGGCGTCACCTGTCATCACCGCGCCCTTCTCGAACTCGAGGGGCCACATGCCGCCAGACGGAGTGAGTACGACAGCATGACCGCCCAACTGAAATGCGCCCACGTCAAAGGACGTGCGGGTACGGAGGGAGTTATTGAGAAACAGCAGTGCGATCGTCTTGCCCTTCATGGCGTCGCCAAGTGGGGACTCCTTGAGGATCCGGGCGTCGTCGATGAGTTCCTGAAGATCTGGCCTCGACCAGTCGTACGTGTTGAGGAAGTGCCTGATCGGTGTAAGTGTCGTGCCCCACCGGCTGGCGTTCAAATCTTGGGCGTCATTAGAGCGAGACCCGGCCCTTGACAACAAGCACACCGTCATCAGTCAGGAGCCGTGCCTGCCGAGCCCAGTCCGGGGATCGGAGATATCCACCGGAGCCAACCACCCGCCACCAGGGGATATCGGCAGCGGAAGTTCGGAGGAGTGTGCCGACGGCTCGTCCGGCTCCCGGATGGCCGGCTTCGGCAGCAACTTCGCCGTAAGTCACGAGGTCACCCGGCTCTAGCCGAGAAATGACGTCTGTCACCGCATCTTCGAACGCAGTCAAACCGTCCCGAATAGTCGGTCCCCCATATCGCCGAGCCCTGGCGCGATATAGAAGCTCGGGTCAAGCTCACGGTCAAGGCTGGCCGCGACGATTCGGACGTCGGGGTGATCCGACTCCATTCGGGCCACCCCTTCGGGTGCGATAACCACACAGCAAGCGGTGATATCTCTTGCGCCGTTCTCCTTTACCTTGTCTATCGCCCAGGAGAGCGAACCCCCGGTGGCAAGCATCGGTTCGAGGATGAGGACGCGGGCGTCATGGAGGGTTGGGAATTTGGTGTAGTACTCCATTGGCTCTGCTGTCTCTTCGTTGCGCTGGACGCCGGCAAACCCAATAGCGGCTTCCGGGACCAGGGTTAGGACGGACTCCAGAAGACCGAGACCGGCTCTGAGGACTGCCACCGCAACAACCGGACGATGTAGATGCCGGCCAATGGTCGTCTCCAGTGGGGTAGTGATCTCGATCTCGTCGGTGGCCATGTCGGCAAGCGCCTCAGCTACCAACAAATACCCGAGACGCTCCGCGGTTTGGCGGAACTCGGGTGGATCGGTTTCTTGTTTTCGGAGGACGGTTAGGAGATCGGTGGCGAGAGGGTGATCGAGAATGGTGATCGGCATGTTTCGGGAGCCTACGGAAGCCTTCAACGCGGTGCTCTGGGAGCTCCTGGGTTGCTAGCGGGCGGATTCACCTTCGAGGGGGAGACCAGCGGCCTCCCAGTCAGCCAGACCACCGGAATAGCGACGGACGTTCGTGTAGCCACCGTCGATCAGGCCCCGGTAGGCGAACTGGCTTGCGACACAGTCCACATTTGAGCAATAGACCACTATTTCATCATCGATGGCCAATCCTTCGAGAGCATCTTCAACGGAATGAAAGTGGATCGACCCGGGGATGTGAAGTGCGCGAAATGCCCAGTCGTGCAATGTCATCACCAGCTTGAAATCGTCTCCTCGGTCAAGCTTCGCTTTCAACTCTTCCCGATCGATTGTCTCGATATCCACGACAAGCCCTTTCACACGAGATTGTTTCGAATATTAGGGCGGTGTGTTCGGTTGCTAACCGGTGTTGCGCATGCCGGCGGCGATTCCGTTCACGGTCAGAAGTAGGGCGCGGTCGAGTTCCGCTGATTGTTCTCCGCCGCGGCTTCGGCCCAGTAAGGAGACCTGGAGGTAGTTGATCGGATCGAGGTAGATATCGCGGACACTCAGCGTCTGTCGAAGCAGGGGAGTGGCCCCCAACAGCTCGTCGTCCTTGGTGAGCTTTAGTACCTGGCGTTCGGTGAGCTCACGTTCGGCCTGGATTCTCTCGAGCAAGTGATGGTGCGCTGGATCGACCAATTCGTTCACATAGCTGGAGGCGATATCGAGATCCGTCTTGAACAACGTCATCTCGACATTCGATAGGAAGGTCTGTGCGAAAGACCACTCCGTGGCCATCTCCTCGAGAACGGTCCCGTATCCGTCACTGCGTGCCGCTTCGAGACCTGAGCCCACCCCGAACCAGCCGGGGACAATTTGACGGGTCTGGGTCCAGCCAAACACCCAGGGGATCGCTCGTAGGTCGTCGACTCCTCCAACACCACCGGGTCGACGCGAGGGTCGGCTGCCGATGTTCATCTTTCCCAGCTCCTCCACGGGGGTGGAAGACAGAAAGTAGGGGACCAGACTCGAGTCTTCGACGAGAGACCGGTAGGCGGTGTGCGCTTCGGCCGCGAAACAATCCATGGCCTCCGTCCAACGGTCGAGGGTCTCCTTGGGTCGGCGTGATTGACGGTGAAGCAGTGAGCTTTCCAACACCGACGCCACCATCAGCTCGAGGTTGCGAGCAGCGATTCTCGGGTTTCCGTACTTGTCAGAAATGACCTCACCCTGCTCGGTTAATTTGATCGACCCGTCAACTGTCCCATATGGCTGGGCAAGGATGGCGGCGTGAGCAGGTCCGCCGCCTCTGCCGATGGTTCCACCACGACCGTGGAACAAGGTCAGGTGGACACCGTGGCTTTCGGCAACGTTGCGCATCACCCTTTGGGCTTTGTAGATCTCCCACTGCGAGGACGTGATCCCGCCGACCTTGTTCGAGTCGGAGTAGCCGAGCATCACCTCCTGGGTGTTCCCCCGGAGTGAGACCAGCTTTCGGTACTCGGCGTTGTGGAGCAGACTGTCGAGTAGCCGGCCCGAGCTCTGTAGATCGTCGATGGTTTCGACCAAGGGGACGAAGCTGAGGTCGGCGATTCCTCGATTCAGGTCAACCAGACCAACTTCCCGAGCCAAAATCACCGCGTCCAGAACATCGACCGGACTCTCGGTCATGGAGATGATGTAGCTCTCGATGACGCTGGTGCCGAAGCGATCTTTGGCTTTCCGAATGGTGCGGAATGTATCCAACGTCTTGGATGCCTCCTCCGAGAGGAGAGTGGTGGGCCCCGTCAGTGGACGCGGGCCCGTTAGCTCCGTGGCGGTGACGCTCATCCGCTGGTTACCGCCCATGGAGGCGAGTTCGACACCGACATGATCGAAAAGCTCTTCGACGGCTGATCGGTGTTTGGCGGCGTGCTCACGGACGTCGAGTGTGGCCATTTGGAATCCGAGCGCCTGAGTCTGGCGTCGCAGTCGGGCAACGGCACCAGCGGCGATCAATTCACCCCTTGACCCGCGGAGGGATTGAGAAATCAGATCGAGTTCAGCCACCAGATCGTCTGGCAGCGTGTAGTCAAAGCCTGGTCGGTGGGGCGAGCTTGTCTTGATTCGATTTCGGGTATTGATGAGCCGAGCGTGAATAAACGAGCATTTCAACCGATAAGGCTCACCAGCGGTCCGCTTTTCCTCACGGCGCCAGATCGCTGGCAACTGATTTCGATCGCTGTCGAGTGAAGACGAAAAGTCCTCGCTGATTGGAGCGATGGCGGTCGACATCGAAAGTTCGTCCGAAAGCTCTTCAACGAGCCTGATGAGGTGAGTGAGGCCGCGGTCGTGCTGCAAGGCGAGAGTTTCAAGGGTTGTGGTGGCGTCGACACTTGGGTTCCCATCGCGATCGCCGCCCACCCATGTGCCAAACCGAAGAGGAGCAACAGCGGAGGTTCCGAGCCTGCCTAGTTGATGATGCAGTCTCTCATTGAGGTCGATGAGAACTTCGTCTGCGAGACCCACCAGGTAGTAGAGGATCGATCGTGCCTCCTCGACCACGCTGGGCTTCTCGGTTCGTAGTTCGTCGGTCTGCCAGATCTGATCGATCAGCTCGGCGGTGCGAGTGTCGATCACTTCGACTGTGTCTGGTTCGCTGGTATTGAGACGCGACTCGATGAGCTCTGCCAGGGCCCTTCGTTTCGTGATGATGCTGCGACGGGCCACTTCAGTCGGATGGGCGGTGAATACCGGTCTGACTTCGAAACGGCCGAGCACGCTCTTGACTAGCTCCGGGTCAACTTCGGCTTCGATTATCCGATCGACCGTTGCCCGCAGATAGCGCTCGTCCGGGGCCAGCTGGTCAATACGATGGACTTGCTCCGAGACATTGGCGAGATAGAAGTAGGTAGTGAACGCCCTGACCAGGGGGATAACGTCTTCCGTGTCAAGGGCCTGGAGGAGGTTGCGCAACTTTGTTGCGGCTTCGGCACTCCCACCTCGACGCGCCGATTTTCCAAGGGCCCTGACATCTTCTACGAGATCGAGCAGATCCTGTCCGTGCTGGCGGACGAGGGCCTCACCAAGCTGGTTCCCGAGCCGGCGGATGTCAGCGCGAAGCGCGTCGTCTCTGATCGTCACCGGGCGGAGGCTAGGTCAAGCGTCTTCGGGCCGCTGTTTGTGAATACGCCCGTCCACACCGTGCAGCGAGACTCCGGTGCCCGCGCCATATCTGATCATTGTCATTTCGGCGAGGATCGAGACCGCCGTCTCCTGGGGAGTTTCGGCGCCAATATCCAGTCCGATCGGACCGCGAATCCGATCGGTGTCCTCGGAGGTGAAGCCCATGCCATGAAGACGCTCGACGCGTTTCTTGTGGGTGCGACGGCTCCCCATTGCGCCGATGTAGCGGGCATCGCTCTTCAAGGCCCCTTCGAGAGCGGGGGTCTCGTGTTTGGTGTCGTGGGAGAGTATGACAACCCAAGTACGTCTATCGAAGTGAAGCTGGTCCATCAGATCGGCCGGCCATCCAACCAGCACGCGACGGGCTTCGGGAAACCGGTCCTCGGTGGCAAATGCCGGCCGCGCGTCCACCACAGACACCCGGTAACCCATCGTGGTTCCGAAGTTGGTTAGAGGTTGCGCCACATGCACCGCTCCGAAAATCAAGAGGTCGGGGGGCGGAGCGAGAGTTTCGAAGAAAACACTGTGATCTCCGTACGACATCGTGCGGTGCTGTTCGTGGTTCATCAGCACCAACGCGTCTTCCGTGATTTCTTTGGCGTGCCCCTCTGGCAGCTCGCCGGCCACGAGGGCGCCTTCCGAGTCGAGAACCACTTTGGTACCCAAAACGGGGCCTTCAACAAAAGTGATCACCGATCCAAACTGCTCGGCGTCGAGTATTTGCTGTATGGCTTTTAAGGCCAGGCTCACCAAGGCTCTATGAACACATCGATTGTGCCGCCACAAGCCATCCCGACTTCAAATGCGTCTTCATCGGCGATGCCGTAGGTGACAGTCTTTGGTGTCCCTGTTTCGATCACTTCCTGGGCGTGGAGAAAGACATCGTTCTCGACACACCCTCCGCTCACCGATCCCTCCATGTCACCAGTGTCGGTGACCATGAACTTGGATCCCTCGGGACGCGGAGCACTGCCGTAGACGTTGATGACAGTCGCGACAGCGACTTTTTTCCCCTCATCGATCCATTGGTCGCGTAATGCCAGCTGACTTCTCATCGCTGGGACATTGTTTCACACACTGATGAACTCCGCGGGGGTTTTGTCGAAAGAGGTCTTGCACCCCGGCGAGCAGAAGTAGAAGGTCTCGCCGTCGTGTTCGGAGATCCAGCGGGCGCTCGAGACTTCGACCTCCATATTGCACACGGGGTCGATGGCCATGTGCATCTCGCGAACCGGTGTGGTCCACTCCAATTGCCCTGATGCTCGACGCTGAACTAACTCCGCGAGAATCGCCACTCCTATCTCGCGATGACTGACGTGGCCCAGGTCCAGACCTGCCGGGGCTATCACCCGTGCCAGTTGGTCGTCGGAGACGCCGCGGTCCCCCAGATACCCAAGAACGGTCTTGGCACGTTTGGCCGAGGTCACCAGACCGATATATCCGGCATCGGTGTCTAATGCTGCCTCCAGAGCCGGCTCGTCATAATGACCCTGAGTGGCGATCACAATCGCGGTGCCTGACCCCACGTCGTCGGGGATGGAAGAGCTTTCGACAGTCTCCACCCGCCAGTCGATGGCCGACGCCAGGTTTGCGAATGCCTCAACGGCCGGGGTAGACCCGATTATCACAAGATGGGGTTGGGGTAGTGCCGGTTCCAAAAACACCTCCATGGCGCCTTCCGACGTGCATGATATCGGGACGGTGGTGACATCAGGCCTTGCTGCCGTCTTGATGTCC
>CAXMPK010000160.1:0-12522 GCA_964195405.1 uncultured Acidimicrobiia bacterium | reverse complement strand
AATGGAACAAAACACTCAGACGGTTCGTCAGGTGACAACTGCGGCCGATTCCATTGAGCAACTCCAAAGTCTCTCCAGCGTTTTGAACGTCTTGGGACTGGGGATGGCGATCGTGCTTGGGTTGTCAGCCGTTGTGCTTATTGCCAACACCATCCGGTTGGCTATCTACGCAAGACGGGACGAGGTGGCGATCATGAAGCTTGTCGGTGCTTCCAACTGGTTTGTCCGGGTGCCATTCCTGTTGGAAGGCATGATCGAAGGTGTGGTTGGGGCTGCGTTGGCAGTGTTCACCGTGTGGCTCGGAGCAACAAATCTGGCCCGAGCCGGTGAGGGGTTCGCCCTTTTTCGGTTGGACGTCGGACAGGATTTCTTTTTTCGGTGGGGTCTCCTGTTCCTGATCTTTGGTGCGGCCGCCGGTGTGACCGGATCGCTGCTCGGCCTGAGTCGTTACCTGCGTGACGCCGATGGGACCGGCCCTGACATTCCAGCGGGGTTCTAAGTGACCACCAGCGTCGGAACCGACCAATGACCGGCTCGGACTCAACCGGGCAGATCAAAGTGGTTGCCACCAATCGGCGGGCCCGCCGCAACTATTCGATCGTTGACGTATTCGAGGCTGGCCTCGTTCTGGTCGGCTCTGAGGTGAAATCGCTTCGGGATGGGAAGATGGAGCTCAAGGACAGCTATGGCGACATCCGAAGCGGTGAAGCCTGGCTGGTGGGAGCCCACATCTCGCCATACGATTTCGCCCACGAGGGCGGCCATGAGCCTGAACGGGACCGCAAGCTACTGCTTCATCGCCGCGAAATCGATCGGATTGCCGGCCAGTTGGCGGAGAAGGGTTTGACCCTGGTTCCACTCCAGGTGTATTTCAAGGACGGCAAGGCAAAAATCGAGGTCGCTTTAGCCAAAGGCAAGACCACCTTTGACAAACGGCAAACGCTGCGCGAGCGGGAACACAAACGAGAGATGGAGCGGGCGGTTAGACGCCCCTCCTCCTGATTCTGGCTCGTTTTTGGCACCTAGGGGGAGTACAATGCCACCGACAATCCGCCTTTTTTGGGGGTGAAACGGTTTCGACGTTGAGTGTTGATGCGTTGGAAGCGAGCCGGGGTCTCCGGGGCCTCGTTAACAAACCGGAACAACTATAAGTGCCGAAGATAACTTCGCACTGGCTGCTTAATTAAGTAGCTCGTCCTCCTGGCTGGTTCCCGCCCGGTCAGGTCAGGGCGTCGCAATGCGGGACGCTCCGCCGGGGATTCCGGGACCAGGCGGCTAAGCACAACCCCGGATAGACGCAGGGAAACTCGTCGTCAGAGTTCCTGAAGTTCGAAGCTCGCTGACGACTGCGCTCGGAGATGCCAGCGCTGACGACTTAGCGGACCGGGGTTCGACTCCCCGCACCTCCACCATGTATGTGGCCAGGATTTACCTGGTCACACTGGTTTTTGGCATCGAACGTCGGTTCGACTGATTCATGTTTGCAGCCATTCTGCAGCCATTACTAGTCGGCGAGAACCTCGACGTCTCGGTTCCCTATCAATACCTCATTCCACGCCACCAGATGCATGTGCCGGAAGATCGGACCGACTAACTCTTCAAGCGTCTTGTCCCACTCCAACTCGTATTTGAAGACTTGGACGCTTGCATCCGGGTCCGACTCTTCAGTCAGCTTCAGCACAGACTGCCCTGACGGATCGTGGCGGAGCAGGTACAGCACAACGTCGATACGTCCGTCATGCATCGACAACTCAAACCCGACGACCACGAAATCATCCGCGAGTTTGCCCGCGAGGTCTTCAAGAGACTTAGCGGGCGGTGTGATCTTCGAATCGAAGACGACCTCACCGACGAAGTCTCGATGTTGTCCGTAGGCTTCCGGACGATTCATCGGAACATCTTCGCTACTCGCTCCACTGCATCCCGACTCAAGCCCTCTGAGACGTGGGAGTAGATGTCGCTGGTGATCGCCAGCGATGCATGGCCAAGCTGTTCTTGAACCACTTTCATCGGCACATCTGCTTCCAATGCCAGGGTGGCCCATCCATAACGAGCACCGGGATGAGGTGTCAGTGGTCGCACGCCGGCTTCGACGGCCAGACGCTTCCACGTCCGACTGAACGTCGTGGGTCTGACCGGTTCACCTATCTCATTGGTGAACACGAGATCGAGGTCATGCCATATTGGAGATGCCATTCTCTCGGTGGCCTGGCGTTTCCGGTGGGTGCGCATCACGGTCACCGTCTCGGGATCGAGGGGAATGTCACGTCGACTCTTCTTGGATTTGGTGACGTTGATCCTGTGGTCGATGCCACCATTCACCGGGACCAGAGTGTCACGGATGGCTGCGGTCCCGGCTTCGAGGTCTGTGTTCACCCATCGCAAACCAAGCACTTCACTTCGACGTAGACCAGAACTGACGGCCAGCATGATTGCCGGGTAGAACCGGTGCGAAGATGCGTGCTTTAGGAAGGTCTTGAGTTCGTCCAGAGTCCACACTTCCATCTCGGGACGTTTGACCTCGGGAAGTTCGATGCCACGGGCTGCCGGGTTTCGCACCGGTTATGGGCGGCTAGCGGTCCGGGGTCTTCGTGGGGTAGGTTCGCTGTGTATATGACAATCCGTACTGGGAATTTCGTATTCCAGACCCTTTTTGGAGGCAAGACTGATTGATGAGGGGCCCGTGCCGCCGTCCGGGTGGCCAAACAGCTCTGGCTCGAAAGCGCCTCCCGGGCTCTGGAGAGGCTTTCGATCGCCATCAAAGAAGACAAGGGCGTAGTCGGCATTGAGCTTTGTTTTCAGTCGGGCGGTGCCCACCAGCAGAACGGCAGTCAAGACCAGAGCTGTTTGGTAGGTGGAGATGGACCCGACACCGCCCGCGACGAGCAAGACCATGGCGACTGTGGTCACGCGGTCGGCTCGAGTGATCGAGGTCCAGATAGTTACGACTATCCCTGCAAACGCCAGGCCGTAGGCCAGCGGCGATAGCCACCCGGGGACCCCGAGGTTCCACAAGGTGAGAATGGACAGTGTCGAACCGCCGACCGAGAAACCGGCGAGGACAAGACCAAATGCAATCGATCCGGCGACGACAGCTCCTCGGGTCACGCGTCGTGGGGCGAGCAACGGTGATGTGACGCCGGCTAGAACGAGAAGGGTTTCGGAACCGATGATCAAGGCGTCCACCGATTGTGCGCTGAGCCCTCCCCCACTGCCCTGTCCCAATACGGACCATGTCGCCAGAAACGACGCAACAGTGAAAAGAGCCAATGGGACTGATCGCACCCCAAGCCAGGTCGCACTTGTCACCGCAACGAGAAAGGACGCTGAGAGCCAACCCACAACAGGACTCCCAAGCAATCCGGACCGACCGGCAACAGCAACGAGGACATAGGCCAGAACCAGCAGTGCAACCGATCTGTCCCTGCGAATGTTCGTTTGCCAATAGGCGTATGCAAGAACTAGTAGGAAAGCAATAACCAGCACCAATGCCAGGTAGAAGGCGAATCGGCCGACTTCGGCGACCGCACCTAGAGGCGTGTCGAATTGGCCTAGGCCAGGAATGTGAATGGCAGTTCGGGTGCCCGTCCGGAGCAACAATAGTTCGGCTCCAACAGCCACACCGAGGGCGGCCATTAACCATCGGGGTAACTTGCTAAGTGGCGTCACTGGTTTCTGACTCCTGGTCTCCTGGTCGGAAATACAAGAAGAGACCGACCAGCGCCGCGATCAGGAGCACAACGAACCCAATGAGAAGCATCATTATCGGATTGGAGGGTGAGTACGCCGGCCAGTCTTCGGTGGCTCCAACTGCGCGTCGTGGAGGGTGCTCTGGGGTGATTCGGAGTTGTGTGAAGGCGGAAACCGACTTAACCCCGTTGCGTTCCATGAGAGCGCCGTCCCAGATGGCGAAGGCGACATCGACGGGAGTATCACCATCGAACGTGGGCTGTAGATCGCCGCTCGCGACCATCGGTCGTGAAAAGACAACCATCCAACGACTGTCCTTGCGGACGGCATTTCCTGCCAGCCCACCCCCGTCGGTCACCTCCAATGTTCCAAAACCACCCGCCAAAAGGCTTTGAACGGCAACGCGATCATCCTCGTCCTGGGCCAGTGGGTTTCCTGCCTCGCGTGCGGTGAAGTAGAGGTCTTCTGTCGACGGGTACATGTCGACATATCCGTTTTCCCCCAAACCGGGTACGCCGTTCTGCTGGTCGGCGCGCCATTGCCAGATGTTTACTGCTTCGTCGGCCTGGCCCATACAGATCGCTGGCACCTCGCTACCACCGTCGGCAGGGAATTGGATGGCGGCGGCATCGGAGAAAGCCTCAACCCGGTCAGAAGACTCGTCTGCTGTGCGATCTGTCCACTCCAACATGACATAGAGGGTGTCGTCGAAGTTGACTGAACGGACCGCAACCCGTTCGATGGCCCCACCGCCCATGGGAGGGGTGACCTGCTGCGAGGTCGTGGGCAGAAACACAGGGAGTATCGACTGCCAGTCAGGCGCGGAACCGTCCATGGGTGGCTCTTCCTCTACTTCCCAGGCCCCGATCACCTGTGTCTGCGCCATGGCGGGGTTGGCATCGAAAGCGCGTAGCAACATCGCCACGAGGACGAGAACCCCAAACAGCGCGATCCTGGGCAGGGCGGCCTTCATGACGCGCCCAGTCCCGGTGTGGGGCAGGAGCCGCAGCTTCCGTCATCAGGTGGCTCTTGGGGAAGAGGACTGGAAAAGACTCCGTCAGGCTCTACACCCATCGACTCCATATCCCAGTCGATCCAAGCGGCCAGTAGCTCACCGAGCGCCGCGTACCAAGGGCTTTGCGAGACCGCGGCGACCCTCTGGCCAAAGGCCGGTGCCCAGCATCCGAGGTGGTCTTGCAGGAACGTTGCAGCCGTCTCCTGGCATGCATGGACCCAATCCGGCTTGCCCTGATTCAAAGCGAGCAGTTCCTTCTTGGCGACAAACGCCATGAAATCGAGCTCAACGCTGATGTGGTCTATGCGTTCCCTCTCGCTGCCACCAGACTGCAACCCGTGAGCACGATAGAAACCCGCGACGTCAGCCATGATCGAGGACTGCTGGAACACACCTTCGCCCCGGTATCCGGTCTCATATCCAGGCACATCCTGTGAGGCGATCGGTGGGAAGAGGTGGGAGTGATGTACTCGGAGATCACCGATGTCGTCGGTGAACGCAGCGGCCGAGTCAACGATTGCGGCGTCCAAATTGTCGCCCAGTCTCAACATCGAGACAGCGGGCAGCAGCGTCGAATTGATCAGATCAAGTCTTTCGGATGTCGGCAGAACAAACCCCGTGGCCAGCAACGCATAGACACCAAGACGCCCGCTGGCCTCAATGACATCGCGTTCGGGATCGAAGGTCAGCGTCATATCGAATTCAGCTTCAGTGGTCGCTCGTGGAGAGGCTCTTCGACGTCGATGCGAACGATCTCACGCCCGTCCTGATCGAATCCGACGGCAGTGTCGTTGAATATCTCGTATCCCTCGCCGCCGACCTGGACTTCACCTACCTTCTCCCCTTCCTCCACGTCGAACGAGAAGATGACTTGCTGGGCGGCTCGGAACAGCTGGAGCAGCGCAAGAAGTCGTCTTGATGGTCTGGTGTAGCGCTCAATGGCGTGATCGACGCCGGGCCCGAACATCTGATGTAGATAGTCACGAGGAACCCAACGAGGCGGTATGTAGTAGATGTTGGGTTGGGTCCCGAACTGGGGGTATAGCGGAAGCGCCACCTTTTCTTCGTGCACCAGGAAATAGAGTGGATGATCCGGAGCCTTTGTCCATGTGCCGTCGGCCTCGACATCGACGAGGCCCTGCATGCGGATCTTGCCGACGCATGCGGACATGCAACGGGCCTCCATTGGTTGACCGTCAGTCAGTGGGTCCTCACCCTCCTGGCGCGGGAAGCACCCAATGCACTTCTCTGATGTACCTGTGGATGGGCGGTACATCGACTTCTTGTACGGGCAGGCTTCGACACATTTTCGATAGCCGCGGCATCTCTCCTGGTCGATGAGAACGATGCCGTCTTCGGGTCGCTTGTAGATCGCGTTCCGGGGGCAAGCGGCGAGACATGCGGGGTGAGAGCAATGGTTGCAAATACGGGCCAGGTAAAAGAACCAACCCTCGTGCTCGGGAAGACTTGTCCCTTTTGCAGTCCACTTGGTCCCGTGGTCCTCGAACCGGTTTGGGCCCTTCCACTCCTCGTCGGTGGGCAGGTAGCCAACGGCACGCTCGGCGAACTCTGCGGCTTCGAAGATCGTTTTGCCCTCGAAACGACCATAAGGAGCGTCGTCCGATTGGTCATTTGCATCCCAAACCTGTCCGCCCGGGTTGGCCTTTTCAAGTAGCTCGAGAGTCTTGACGTCCCAGTTGTGGGGGTAGCCGCCATACGGTTTCGTTTCGACGTTGTTCCACCACATGAGCTCCTGGCCAGGGGAGAAGGTCCAGGTCGAGCGACAAGCCATCGTGCACGTCTGACATGCGATACAACGATTGATGTTGAAGACCGCTGCGAACTGTCGTTGGGCGCCTCCTCCTTCGAAGCGGTAATCCATGTCACGACCCAACTGCCAGTTGTACGTGGAGGTCATCGGTTGATCCCAAAGACTTCTTTGATGAGGCTGACAACAAAATCGGGGCCCCGTCGCTGATAGATCGCATGTGGCATGGAGTATTGGGCAGTAGTGAAGAGATCGGCTACCTCGGTGGCTGCAAACCCGCTGAGGGCGTACTCTTCGATAAGACACCGCGCCGTTTCGGAATCGGTCGCGAGATCGATGTCCTCGGCCCGCGGCACCGCGACCAACTCAAAGGGGTCGTCAGACTCGAGTTGTTTCACGTTGACGCTCCTTTAATAGTCACGATCTGACCGGAGATGTACTTCTGCATGAATGCGTTTTCCCCACCGGGCGACATGCCTGACTTTGCGTCGGCCCACACACCGGATCCGTCGGGGCCGCCAGATTCTGCCTTGGTGATTCGCACGACGGTCTCCTTGGGTACGGTATTGATGGCGTGGTTGTCGACGTCGAAACCGAAGATGAATCCCATTCCCCCAGCCCGCTTATGGAACAGGGAATCCGTCTGATGCATGGGAGGCGCCCATCCCCTGGTCAAGGATTGCTGGCTTCCGTGGCGAAAACTCGACTGGTATCCGGTTTCTGCGAGGGCCCGCCCATCGGGTCGCTCCTTCTGGGCACGGATAGTCCGAGGAGTGGCCATGTAGAAGGCGTGTTTGATCATGGTCACGCCGGGTGGGTATGACGGGTTGTAACTGACCCTGGCCATGAGACGCGCTGCCTCGTAGAACGGGTCATCTTCCGATGCGCCCACATATGGCCGGTCTGCCGGGTTGGCGTCGATCCAAACCCAATCGCCGTTGCTCAATCCGAGACTCTTGGCATCGACGGGACTGATGTGGAGTTGAGCATCTCCCACACCGGGCATCCGCTTGTCGGTCCGCTGCGGATCACCGAAGTTCGAGTTCCAGATCCAATGCCAGTCCGTAACTGCCCAAGAGGAATGGACCGAATGACGTGACTTGGGAGTGAGGCAAAGGAAACGATATCCCTGATCGAATAGAGGGTTGGAGGTACGACGAACCTCAGCCCAGGACATCTTTATGTTGCGCACCTGGCGACGGTCTGCGTCGAGATCCTCGGGGTCGATGCCATAGTCGTTGGGCCGAATCCAGGGGCTGGTGGAGACGATGACGTTGGGCATGAACGGTGTTGCTTCGATCGCCTCGCGGTGGACAATCAGGTTCTCCCCGTATTCGATGGCCTCGGGGATGTCGACGTACGAGTGGAGTCGCCCGGTGTCGGTATAGAAGGGCAGGTTGTCGTTGACCTGCTCCCAGAAGGGGATCCGAGGATAAGTCCGATATTGCATCAGAGCGCCACCTGGCTCCCCGTACTTGCCAGACATGATGTCTTCGACGTTGTACCCCTCTGTGGTGAAAGAAGCGTCGAGGACACGATTGAGATAAACCTCAGGTCGACCTTCGCTCGCGAACTTGAAGTAGTCGGCAAATCTCTGATCACCAGTCAGGCCGGCGAGTGCACGCGCCATGCCAGCGAAGATGGCCACATCGTCGCGACTGTCGTAGAGCGGTTTGATCCCGCCTTTCCATAGTTGGAGGAACGGGTTGGAACAGGACCCACCCATCTCCAGAGTCTCGAATTCGAGCCAGCTGTTTGCGGGAAGGATGACGTCTGCGAACTCAGCTGAGCCGGTCCATTCGATCTGTTGATCGACAACCATGTCGACCTTGGGGTTGGTGTTCTTGATCAGCTCGTAGGCCCACTTGGCCTGGTTGATAAGGTTGGCGTTGTTGTACCAAAGCACCTTGGTTGGGGTTGGCATGTGGCTTTTGCCGGTGAAGACCTTGCGCCCTTCGGCGGGCGTGTCAACGATCAGCGGGCGATCGCCATATCCCCAGTAGGACGTTTCTTCCCCGTGGATGTAGTGATGGAGGTTGTCGAAGTCGTAGGTGTCATTTGCACCCATCAGTGGGTGGAACGGATCTTCGTTTACGTATCCGCCGACACCGGGACCAAACCAAGGTGCCGCGTGGAAGATGCCGCCCTTGTAGTTGCCGGCCCAGGTGCTGACTCCGGCGCCCGGGATTCCGATCTGACCGGTAAGCATCGCCACCAGGTAGGTAGCGCGGTTGTGAAGGGTGGCATGGAAGTAGTGGTTGACTCCCTCACCCACCTGGATCGACATTGGCCGAATTGTGGCGACGTCGTCAGCAAGTCTCTGGAGAAGGTCTCGCGGTGAGCTTGTGATCTCGACCACCGTGTCGAGGTCGTAGTCAGCCAGGTGATCTCTGTAGAGATTCAGGGCCGTAGCCACTTCTACCTCGGTTCCGTCCGCCAGAACCACCATTCCCCTCCAGTCAAGGTCGGGGTCGATGCCGGCATCAGTGAGAATCTCTCCGATTTGCTCTCGACTTACCGCTCGCAGCTGGCCGTTTGTGTCCCTGACCACCCGATCACCAATGACTTTGTACTGGTCGGGGGTCATTGCGTGAAGCGTGAAACTCGGGCCTGAACCGTCGAGCATCGGCTCGTGATTCGCAAAGACTTCGTCTGCCCTGAGTCGGGTGAGATTGTCCAGTCGAATCAATAGGGGAAGATCGGTGAACTTCTTGACGAACTCCGCCTCATAGGCCTCACGATCGATGAGCTCTTTTGCCAGGTAGAGGAATATCGCGGTGTCCGATAGACCGGCGCGCACCGGAATCCAGTAGTCAGACTTGGAGGACTGCGGCCCGTACTCGGGGACGATTGAGACGATCTTTCCGCCACGCTCGATGATCTCCTGGAACCAGTGGCTCTCGGGCATCTTGTTCTCCACGAGGTTCTTTCCCACCTGGATCAGCAGCCGGCTCTTCCTCAGGTCGTTGAAATCGACCTCAGTGGATTGCAGCCCATGAACAAAGGGAAAGCCGGGTGCCTGGTCACCACGCCACGTGTATTCCGACCAGTCTCTTGCTCCAACTGCCTCATCGGGCCCAACGCCACGGACGCTGGCATCAAGAAGTGCGAGCATGTTGGCAAAACGGAAAAGGCCAAACTTGCCGGCGACGCCGTGGACCGGAAGCGACGATCCGAATTTCATCGTTCGCACCCCGGACTCTTCCCAGAACTCGAGCATCTCCGAGTCGTACCCGTCTTCTTCGATGAGCCTTCGCCGACCAGCCTCCCCTGAATATGTCTCAGCAACGGCTTCGAGACCTCGTGCGGCATAGCCGTCGGCCTCGTCCCAGGTCACTCTCACGAAAGTGTCGTTGCCTCTGTCGTCGAACAGGTACCGGGTCCTCAATGATGGGTTGTCCGAGAGTGAGGGGAAGCCATCATCAGCCCAGTCCTTCCACCCTTTTCGAAGCATCGGCGCTCGAAGTCGATATGGCCCGTAAACCCGGCGATGCAAGGTGTATCCCTTGAGGCACCCTCTGGGGTTCCAGTGAGCAGTCGACGAGTTCCCTTGAGGATCGCGGTAGTTGTCTCCGTCGTAGTTCTGCTCCAGCCGGGTGATCACACCGTTGCGCGAGAACGCGCGGAGTCGGCACATGTGGGTGTCGTTAGGGGCGCAGATGACGGTGAAGCTGTCGTCATATGCGTATTGATCACGGTAGATCCGTTCCCAACCTCGATTCGGGTACTCGAGAAGGGGATTGTCAATTCCGGGATAGGCCTCGAGCGCAAGGAGATCAAGATCAAGCAGACCAGTGAGAGCGGCTGCCCCAGCGACGCCACCCGCCACCTGGATGAAGCGGCGACGTGTGATCTCTACCAAGGCATTGTTCCTTCGAGCATTGAGTGGGCCTTGCACAACTAACTAACGAACGTTCGTTTGTGCGAGTAGGGCCAAAGGTCCTAAACCACGGGGGGGGGGGGGGCATCCGGGGATCGATCGATCTAGCGATTGCTACCAAGCACGTCCACCCAATCCCGCTTCATGCCGACACTGTCGGGTTGGACTCATTCGATGCCGGATGGTGTCCAACGGCGTGAGTGTTTTTGGCGAAACATCCTGGAGGTGCTGTCAACGTTTCTTGGAGGTTTGGCCTGTTCGCTGTTGGGAGGACCGACGATTTGGCCGACGGTGACAGGGTTTCCGCGATGCCCTAGGGATCGTTCGCAACGAGGGGGTCAGGGGTTCACATTCCCTCAGCTCCACTCAGATTCGTCAATTGGTTGTTAGTCGTGCGGCCTGTTGCCAAGTAGCAGAGTGAGCCGTCGGAGTTCCTTCGTCATAGGAGAGGTCGATCGAGTTGGGTTCTTTGCCCCTATCGATGACACGAATTCACGCGACAATTGAACTGTGACTTCGTGGGTAAGTTGTCTCTGTGGCTGGCTGATTTCTATGACCTGGTCGTTTAGTTGCGCGCCCGGGTACACGGTGGACGATTAGGGATCAGGTCCTCAGTCGTTCCAATTCTCGGCGAGTTCCCGGTGGACGCGGGCGGCGCTCCAATAGGCCTCGTGCGAGCTGATAAGCGAGTCACTGGGGTCCGGGTAGAGATCGATGATGTTCGCGCCATTGTAGAAGGGCGCGACCGGGTAGGACAGCACGTCATGGCGGTCCCAGACATTGAGCCATATCGGTATTTCTCCACTGTGCGCCAGTTGGCCCAATCCCAGGGTGGTTGCATCGAGTAGCTCTGGCGGCGTTTTGGCCATCTTGTCTGCTACGTGTGCACTTCGGACCATGAGCGGGGAAATGGGCGATCCGAACGTAACCAGTCTCCGTATCCGCCAATTGGCTGCTGCGGCGGTGACTTTGGCCGGGTCGATCCCTTGCTCAACCATCGCAGGGTGGTTGCGGTCACCGCTGAATACCCAGTACAAGAAGTCGTGGGCGATCAATGTTCCGGCGCTATGGCAGATGATGGTCAGGTCAACGTCTTGGTTCGTGTCAATCTCATCGAGAATCTGGTTCCACACCAACGATCGGACTCGTTTCTTGCCGTCTTTTCCGACGTAGTAGAGGATGTCTGACCAACCCAACATGATGATTCTCCGCACAGGTTGTATTGCTGGGGCAAACAGAAGGGACGTGAAACCGGTCCGGTCTCGGGGAGTCGCCGCTTCGATCCGGTCGGCGATTGCTTTTTGGGCTGTGGCGAGTGTGGCGGTATCGCCGGCTTTGGGTGTGTCCCAGCCCCACTCGACTTTCACACTGTCAGCGATTTCGGGGAGGGAGCCTCCACCTCGGGTTGAAAGTTCTTGATTGATGCCGTTTCGGATCGCCTCGTACTGTTTCGTGTGGTTCGTGAGTCGGTCTCGCTCAGCGACAACGCCGTGGATGTATACGTACTGCTCCACCTGTTCCTCCTGTCCATCCAAAGCCTTCCCATGCCACGGGCGAACCCACGGTCTCAGCTTCTAATGTCCGATTACCACGACCCTGTCTCTGGCATGTCTCATTGAGCCAGGTTTGGAGACTGTACAGCCGCTCACCGCACCCGCTTCATCGTCGGGACCATCGTAAAGGTGGGGAGGTACACGGCATTTGTAGCATTTGAATCTAAGGCGTGGGGGTTTCGGACGGTGATCAGGTCAATGCCCGGAATGCCTATTCGTCCCACCTTTTCTCGTTCGTATTCAGCGACGAGCTAGTCCACCTACCCGCTTCGAGTATTTCGGCCAGTTGCTCCTCACCTAGAGGATCAGGGGTGTAGGCACCGGTCGCCTTCATCTCTCGAATGTGGTGGCTCAGATTCTGCATCGACAAGACAACAGTACGACCCATAGGCACACCAGACCGTCCAAACTCCACCCGCATATGACGGCACTTACGTGGGCCTGTCCCAGGGCATCACGGACCGCACATAATGATTCTCTTATGTCAAGGTGCCGGCGGTTTGTGGACAGGACTGGGATGGGTCACACCAGTTGGTGGACAAGCTCTTATTAGGTCACACGGTCCGCCTAGAACGGTCTGGGTGGGGTCGACAGGTCATTATCAGGACAGCATCAA